>JADKCI010000002.1:900000-1016050 GCA_016714645.1 Chromatiaceae bacterium
CATACCCGCAGCTACCGCTATGTCATCGAGAATCTGGGCATCCCGCTGTCCATCTACGATACCTGGAAGACCGTGCCGGCCATGAAGGAACGGGTGGAGATGGCCCAGAAGCTCTCCGAACCGGTTCTCCAAACCATCAAACGGCAGATCGAAGGCCGGCCCTACCACGAGATGTCCATTGCGGAAAAGCAGGCCCTGCTGCGCTCGCTGGTCTTCTGGTTTTTGATTTTCGAGGGCGTCTGGTTCTGGGTGTCGCTCCTCGGCCCGATTCAGCAGTTGTCCCGACTCGGCTTCTTCAAGGGTGGTGCCGAGCAGTTCAGCTACATTGCCCGCGATGAGTCCAACCATATCGGCTTTGGCGTCGCCCTGATTCGGGAATTCATGGCGCAGTACCCGGAGGCCCTCACCGATGAGTTGCTGGCCGACATCGACCGTGACACCCGCCGTGCCATCGAACTGGAACAGGGCTACATCAGCTACTGCTTCAAGGATGGCCCCATCCTCGGCTATTCCATTCCGGACCATGTCGCGACCACCAAGTTCTTCGCCAACATGCGTCTCGGCTCCGTCGGACTGCCCCAGCCCTTTGCAGATGCCTATCACGCCTTTCCCTGGATGAGCGAACAGATGGAGCTCAAGAAGGAGAAGAACTTTTTCGAGACGCGGGTCACGGAATACCAGGCGGGCGGGGCCCTGTCCTTCGATGACCAGGAAGAGGGGAGCCTGACCGAGCAACAGAACCCCTACGCGGCCTGCTTTACGGCTAGTCCGGCGGTCGAGGCTCCTCCCGCCGCTGCCCAAGTGGAGGAGAGGCCGATGGTGGAGGAACTGTTTCCCGAAGAGGATCCCTACTTCGGCCGGCATCAGCAACCGGAGTGGGATGATCCCCTGGCGGGATTGAAAAGGTAGAAGGGCGGGCACCAGCCGGAGGCTGTCAGGCCGATCTGACCGGGGCTTAAGTAAGGGATAGCCCCCGGATCACCATCTCTAGGGCCGTCTTGAGGGCGGCCTGCAGGCTGCCCGGGTCGGCTCGACCCGTGCCAGCCAGGTCCAGGGCCGTGCCGTGATCGACGGAGACGCGCACGATCGGCAGGCCCAGGGTGACATTCACGGCGCAGCCGAATCCCAAATGTTTGAGGACGGGCAGGCCCTGGTCGTGGTACATGGCCAGGACGGCATCGGCCTGGGCCAGGTGGTCCGGCACAAAGGCGGTATCGGCGGCCAGGGGACCGACCAGGTCCAGGCCCTCGGCCCTGAGTCGCGCGAGCAGGGGGGCTATGATCTCGATCTCCTCCCGGCCCAGGTGGCCGCCCTCCCCGGCGTGAGGGTTGAGGCCACAGACCAGCAGGCGCGGCCGGGCGATGCCGAAGCGTTGGCGCAGATCGCGGTCCAGAATGCGGATAACCCGCTCCAGTCCCTCCGGGGTGATGTGATCCGCGATCTGGCGCAGGGGCAGATGGGTGGTAGCCAGGGCGACTCTCAGGCCCGGCGCCGCCAGCATCATCACCGGATCGGCCCCACAGCGTGCCGCCAGGAACTCCGTGTGACCGCTGAAGGGAAAGCCGGCGTCATTGATGACACCCTTGTGCACCGGGCCCGTGACCAGGGCATCGAATTCGCCGGTCAGGCAGCCGTCGCAGGCACGCTCCAGGCAGTCCAGGATATAGGTCGCGTTGGCGGTATCAAGGCGGCCGGGCTGGCTGTGGTGGCGCAAGGCCAGGGGTAGCATCTGAAGGATCCCGGCCCGCTGGGGCAGGCGGGGGGCGCTTGGATCGTAAAGGACCAGCTCCAGACCCAGGCCCAGTCGCTGGGCGCGGTCCCGCAGCAGGTCGGGATCGGCAATGACGACCCATTGGGCGGGAAAGTCCGCCTGGGCTACCTGGGCGCAGAGTTCAGGTCCTATGCCAGCGGGCTCGCCCGGCGTGATGACGATCCTGGGAAGGGTGGGGTTAGCCAAGCCCTAACCCTGTTCCGCCGCCTTGGCGAGACGATCCTCGATGTAGGCCTCGTCGCGCAGCTTGCGCAGCCATTGCTTGACGGCCTCGTCCGCCTTACGTTCCCGCAGCTTCTGCTTGGCCTTGAGCTGCATCAACTCCTCGGTGGTGTCCTGGCTGCGGCGCTCGTTGACCTGGACGATGTGCCAGCCAAAGCTGGACTTGAAGGGCTGGCTGATCTGGTTGGGGGCGAGTTCGTTCATGGTGGCCTCGAATTGGGGGACGGTGTCGCCGGGGCTCAACCAGCCAAGGTCGCCGCCCTTGAGGGCCGACCCGGTGTCGTCCGAGTTGGCGCGGGCCAGGTTGGCGAAGTCATCCCCGCCCACCAGGCGCATGCGCAGTTGCTCCAGGCGGATGCGGGCATCGTCGTCGGACACCACCTCGTTGGTGCGGATGAGGATGTGACGCGCCTTGGTCTGGCTGATGACCGCCGGGCCACTGCCCTTGATGTCGCTGACCTGGATGATATGGAAGCCGCTGGGGCTACGCAGGGGGTTGCTGACCTCGCCCTTGGCCAGGCTCCGGGACACCTCCTGGGCCAGCGAGGGGACATCGGCCATGGCGAACCAGCCGAGGTCGCCACCCTCCTGGGTCTGCTGGCCTTGGGATTCGGCGCGGGCCACCTGGCCAAAATCCGCCCCGGCCCGGAGCTTGGCGACAATCGCCTGGGCCTTCTTCTTCGCCTGCTCCTGTTCCTCGCCACTCGCCGTCTCCGGCACGGCCACCAGGATGTGGGAGAGGCGGACATCCGTCCGTTCGATCAGGCTGTCCGACTCGCGGGCGAGGAAGCGCTTGATCTCGGGTTCGGTGACGGTGATGTTCTTGATGACCTCCCGGGCCTGCAGTTGGCTCATGATCATCTGGGAGCGGGTGTCCTCGCGGAAGTCCTCGAAGCGGATGCCGCTGGCCCCCAGGGCGGTCTGCAACTCCTCAAGCGTCAGATTGTTACGCTGGGCGATGCCCTCCATGGCCTGGGTGAGGGCCCCATCCTCGACCTTGATGCCGACTCGCTGGGCCTCCTGCATTTGCAGGCGCTTCTCGATCATGCGCTCCAGGACCTTGTGCTCCAGTTCGGCGCGGGCGGGCATCTCCGCCCCCTTTTCGCGCATTTCGGGCAGGGCCAGGACGATCTCCCGTTCCAGTTCGCTGCGCACGATGACGTCCTTGTTGACCACGGCGACGATGGAATCCAATTCCTCGAGGCTGGCCGCCTGGGCGAGGGGGGGGGCGATCACAAGGGACAACAGGAGCAGGGGCGCGCCCGCCAGAGCCGGCCAACGCCAGGCCTTCCAGAGGCTTACGCCCCCCTTATTCCTCGGTGTAGCCATAGATACCACGCTCCAGAAATTGGTCGATTTTGTCGCCGAATTTGGCTAGTCCGGCTAGCTCCAACTGGAGCATGACGCTGGTCTCGCCATCGGTGCCCGGCTGATTGTTGATGTGACGGCCCAGCACGTTGACTCTCCAGCAGCACTTGCCGTAGGAAACGCCGGCGAAGGTCTCGTTCACCTTTTCGTTATACAGGGAATAATACCAGCGTCCGACGAGTTTCAACTGGGGATTGATGGGCCAGCTCGCCGATAAATCCAGATCCCGGTAACGGGTAGCCTCCGTCTCACCGACATCGTAGCGATAGGCGAGATTGAGCAGGTGCTTTTCCGGGGATTGGTAGCGGAGTTCGACGATGAGCGTTTCGAGCGCATCCTCCTCGTCATCCGGTTGGGGGTCCCAGCGCAGGGTGGTGCGGCCGGTGAGATCCCGCATCAGGCGTGCCGCGACCTCGCCGACCAGGGCGGTGGCCTGCTGACGCTCCTCGGGGATGTCCGAGAGCCAGACCCGGGGGTTCTCGAAATAGACCGGCTTGCCGAGGCTGGCGCGTAGCAGTTCTCGCCCGGTGTTGGTCTGAAGGAGACGGGTACTCAGGCCCAGGGTGAGCTGGTTGGCGTCACCCACGCGGTCATAGCCGGCGAAGCGGTTGGGCAGAAAGAGGGTGCCATAGCTGAAGCTCATGTCCGTGGTATCGAAGACCGGGATGTCGGTCTGATCCTTGTAGGGGGTGTAGAGGTAAAAGGCCCGTGGCTCCAGGGTCTGCAGGACCGACTGGCCCAGCCAACTCGTCTGGCGCTCGAAGACGAGTTGGCCGTCGAGGTTGAAACTGGGGATGGCGTAGGAGGGATCGCTGGGGTCGCCGATCCCGGTATTCTGGAGGCCATAGGCACCGCCCCAGAAGTTCAGGCGCGGGATCAGGTGGCCGTAGGTGCGGCGCACCGGCCAGGCGATGCTGGGCTGGAGGGTGGCGCGGCCGCCATGAACCTTGATGTCATGGTCAAAGTAGTTGTATTGGCTGGGGAGTTTGAGTTCGAGACCCGAATCATGGCGCCAGGGCGCCAGGTTCAATTCCAGTTGGGGTAGCCGGGCGTAGGGATATTCACTGGGCGGGATGGTGATATCGACGTTCTGAAACTGCTGGACCATCAGCCGGGCGTTCCAGCCCTGACCCTGGTAGTTGAGATCGCCCCGGCGTTCAATGTTGCGCAGGCTGGTCAGCTCCAGGCTGTTGCCGAAATCCTCCAGGTACTGCTTGTCCGTGACATCCTGAAAGCGCAGCGAGGAGGTCCAGCCCGGGCCATAGTTGCCCTGATGGATGATGCGCAGGGCGCCCCGTGCCTCGTTATTGTATTCCTGGTCGCTGGCGATACCCTCGGCATAGAAATCAAGGGACTGGATGGGCGAGAGGTAGCGGAATTCCCCCCCAAGCAGCAAGCCGCGTTTGCTCATGTAGGTGGGTGTCAGGGTCGCGTCCATGTTGGGCGCGATATTGAAGTAATAGGGGGTGACGACCTGGATACCCGAACTGCTGGAGTTGCCGATGATGGGGGTGAGAAAGCCGCTCTTGCGCCGGTCGTCGATTGGGAAGGAGAGGTAGGGGGAATACAGCACGGGCACGCCCATCACCCGTAGCTTGGCGTCCCGCGCGACGCCCCGGCCCTCGACCTGATCGATATCCAACCGCGATGCCGCCAGATCCCAGTCGCGCCGGCCCGGGGGGCAGGAGGTGAAGACGATGTCCTCGTAATGGGTCTTGCCCTGTTCCAGCAATTGCGCGCTCTGGGCGTCGCCCCGGGCATTCAGGGGGCCGGCGAAGCGGTAGCGGGGCTGGGTGATCTGGCCCTGATTGGTCTTGAGATTGAGGGTCCCACGATTGCCCAGGATGCGCACCCCGGGCTGGGCCAGGAAGAGGTCACCCTCGGCCGTGACTTCCTCCGTCCCGACGCCGTAGCTCATGGCCTGGGCCCGGATCTGGCGGCTCCCTTGTTGCAGGTCGATATTGCCTTCCAGCTTGAGGAGTTGGCTGTTGCGGTCGTATCCCAGGTCATCTGCCTCGATGGAGACGGGTTCCTCGTTCCCGGGGGGCGGGGGCAGGGTGGCGGGCCCGAGCCGCGCGGGGCGCAGACCGCAATAGTCCCAGTCGAGTCCGGCCTCCAGGGGGTCTCCGTCCTCGGCCAATACCGACATCACTGCCAACATCAGGCAGCAGAGGGTGGCAAGACGAAGGCGGGGGAGGGGCTTGGTCGTGGCGTTAGGTGTCACTGGCCGTTGGCAGCGGGCATCCGCGAGGATGGAATTCGAGGACCCATTCTAACGGCTTCATCACCAAGGCGGGAATTCTTGTTTGGCCGCGGTGGCGGGCTTGCCGCAAAATACCTGCCTAACCCCTTGCCTGGAGATGGCCATGCCGGAACGGCGCGCCCTGTTGGAGAATTGGTTGAGGTCGGTCCTGGACCGCGATGAAGTCGTCTTGGCACCAGCCTCCGGCGACGCCAGCTTCCGGCGTTATTGGCGCCTGGGCCATGAGGGTACCAGCTATATCGCCATGGATGCCCCGCCGGGCCAGGAGGACACGGGCCGCTTCGTGCGCCTGTCCCGCGCCTGGCGCGACCTGGGTCTCCGGACGCCGGAGATCTATTGGGAGAACTCCCAACAGGGCTTCCTGCTGCTGGAGGACTTTGGCAGCCGCCTCTATCTGGACCACCTGGATGGCGAACGCGTCGATCGGCTTTATGGTGATGCCCTAGGCGCCCTGGCCATTATCCAGGCCTGTGCTACCACGGTGGGGCTGCCCCAGTATGATGACGCCTTCCTGCGCCGGGAGATGGCTCTCTTCAGGGATTGGCTGGTGGAACGGTATCTGGGTCTGGCCCTCACCGTCCAGGAAGAGGCCGATCTCGAGGTAGCCCTGGCCTTCCTCGCCGCCAGCGCCCTGGAGCAACCCCGGGTCTGCGTCCATCGCGATTTCCACTCCCGCAATCTCATGATCACGGCCTCGCCCTCGCCGGGCATCCTGGATTTTCAGGATGCAGTCGCAGGCCCTGTGACCTACGATCTAGTCTCTCTACTGCGGGATTGCTACATCGCCTGGCCCCGCGCACGGGTCGAGGAGTGGGCCTGGGGTTATTTCGGCCTGGCGGTCCAGTCCGGCATCCTGCGCCAGGAACAGGAGGCCGACTTTCTGCGCTGGTTTGACTTGATGGGCGTTCAGCGCCACCTCAAGGCCAGCGGCATCTTCGCTCGGCTGAATAATCGGGATGGTAAACCCGGTTATCTCGCGGACATCCCCCGCACCCTGGGCTATATCCTGGAGGTGGCCCCGGCCTATACACCCCTGCGGGGCCTGGCGGACCTGATTCAGGGGCGGGTCCTGCCCCGGCTAGCCGAGATTGCCAGCCGTGCCCCAGCCACATAAAGCAGGATGCCGATGCCATCCGCCCCCAGGTCCCATAAGGAAAATTCGCGATAGGGCAGAAAATACTGGACGGCCTCGATGAAGAGGCCGAAAGACAGGACGCTTACCCACTTGCGCCAACCGCGACCGGGGGATGGACCCGGATAGGCACGGTCCGCGAGCCCGGCGAGGACGAAGAAGGCCATGATATGGTTGATCTTGTCATGACCCGTCCCGGGGGCCGATGCCAGCGGGGCAAAGGCCAGAAAGGAAATGATGGCCAGGTAGGCCAGAAGACCCAGGCGAAAAATCAATCGCCAGTCTGTCGATCTCATCAATATTTCCATCCCGACGCGGGTAGGCTTCCTGGAGCCACGTCCTAACGCGCTCGTGGCTTGACCGTCCGAAATTTGGCGATGCCCCAAACCTATATGATACGGCCATCATCTCCGCACAGCGGCTGCCATTTGAGCTACGCGTGTCAGACCTCGTGCCCACACCAGACGCAATAGTTGCTCCGACGATGGGTTCGAAAGACCCTCTGCGAGGCGGTGGATGTTGTAACCCGCGAGGCTGTATGACTTAAAGTCAGCGTTTTGTTACGCTTTGTGTAACATTCCGACGACCGGAGCGTCCATGCAGCCGATCAAGCAGTTGAGCCGTGTGCTCATGAGCCTCACAGACCCTGGGCAGGCCCTGTTTTCGCTGACCGACCTGCGGGCCGCCTTGCCCGAGCATACCGCCGGGGCCTTTCGGGCGGTGGTGACGCGCGCGGAAAAGGAAGGGCTGCTCAAGCGTTTATGCCGTGGCCTCTATCGCTACCCCGCCGCCGGTCAGGATGATGGCCTGCTGCTCTACCAAGCCGCCGCTCGCCTGCGCGCCGGGGCGTTCAATTACATCAGCCTGGAGTCCGCCCTCAGCGACGCGGGCCTGATCTCGCAGATCCCGATGAACCGGGTCACCCTCATGTCCTCCGGGCGCAGCACGACCCTCTCCTGTGGCCGCTATGGGACCCTCGAATTCGTCCATACCAAGAAAGGTCCCGACGAGTTGGCCGATCAACTGGTCTATGACCCGCGTTGCCATCTCTGGCGCGCCTCCGTCGCCCTGGCCCTGCGGGACATGAAGGCGGCACGACGCGATCTGGATCTGGTGAAGGATGAGGTGGCCGATGACGCTCTTTGATCGTCTGGTGGACGAGGCGCTGCGGGCACAAACCGATCTGGCACCGCTGCGGCCCGTGGTGGAAAAGGAACTGCTCCATCATGACATCCTGCGGGAGTTGGCCGAAGCCGGTCTGCTCCACAGGCTCACCTTCATCGGCGGCACCTGTCTGCGGGCTTGTTATGGCTCCCATCGCCTCAGCGAGGATCTGGATTTCACCGGCGGAGTGGACTTTGACCGGGCAACCCTCGGCGGTCTGGGTCCCCTGCTCGTTGAACGATTAGCCGCGAAATATGGCCTGGCGGTGAGCGTGAGCGAACCCTTGCGCGAGGCAGGCCTGGTGGATACCTGGAAAATGCGGGTGATCACCCGCCCCGAGCGCCGCGACTTGCCCGCCCAGCGCATCAATATCGATATTCGCGCCGTGCCCAGTCACGATCCCCGCCCTCTGCTCCTGCGCAATCCCTATGGCGTGGACCTGGGGACCGGCGGGCTCATCCTTCAGGCCGAGAGTCGTGAGGAGATCCTGGCCGACAAGCTCTTGGCCCTGGCCCTCCGGCCGAATCGGCTAAAGTATCGGGACCTGTGGGATATCGGCTGGCTGGTGCAACAGGGAATCCAGCCACCCCTGGGGCTCATCCCCGTCAAGATCGCCGATCACCGTTGGACCCTGAGCGAGTTTCAACAGCGACTGGTCGAGCGTAAGCGGCAGTTGTTGCAGGACGAGGACCTTCGCAAGGGGTTCAGCTTGGAGATCAGCCGCTTTTTACCCCCGAACCGGGTCGTCGAGACGGTCGGCAACCCGGCCTTTTGGGTTTGGCTCACCCATCTCATCGCGGATCTGTGCGCCCAGGCCGAGCGTTCCTTGTCGGGGGAGACCGCACCAGCCACCTTTCTCATGTGAGCCCTTGGCGGAAGTCGACCTTCCCCGCTGAGGCCATGTTGCGCCCTGCTGTCACAGGTCGCCGTTTCCGGGCATGAGGCCCCTTATCCCCGTTCGCGCGCTATGGCCCGGTGGCCGATGTCACGCCGACAATAGGCATCTTGCCAATGGATCTGGTCAAGGGCTTGATAGGCGCGGGCCTGGGCCTGGCTAACGGTCTCGCCTAGGGCGGTGACGCAGAGGATGCGGCCACCGCTGGTGACCGTCTCGTCGCCCCGGCGCGTGGTCCCGGCATGGAAGACCTTGGTGTCCGGCACCTGAGCCGCGGCTTCTAGCCCGCTGATCACCCGGCCTTTTTCGTAGGCATCCGGATAGCCGCCCGCGGCCATGACCACACCCAGGGCCGCCCGGGGATCCCAATCCGCTCGCATCTCATCCAGTCGTCCGGCCAGGGCGGCGAGACAAAGCTCGACCAGGTCGGATTTTAGCCGCATCAGGATGGGCTGGGTCTCTGGATCCCCGAAACGGCAGTTGTATTCCAGTACTTTGGGGGTGCCGTCGGCGGCAATCATGAGGCCGGCGTAGAGGAAGCCGCTATAGGGTAGCCCCTCCGCCGCCATGCCCGCCACGGTTGGATACATCACCTCGGCCATGATGCGCTCGTGCAAGGCGGGGGTGACCACCGGGGCCGGGGAATAGGCCCCCATGCCGCCCGTGTTGGGGCCCTGGTCGCCGTCGTCCCGGGCCTTGTGGTCCTGGGAGCTGGCCATGGGCAGGATCTGGCCCTGGCTGACCATGGCGATGAAGCTGACCTCCTCGCCCTCCAGGAATTCCTCGATGACGACCCGGTTGCCGGCGCTGCCAAAGCGGCCACCGGCCAGCATGTCGCGGACGGCCGCCTCGGCGGTGGCGAGGTCCTGCGCCAGGATGACGCCCTTGCCCGCGGCGAGCCCATCGGCCTTGACGACGATGGGGGCGCCGACCTGGCGCAGGTAGGCCAGGGCGGGTTCGAGCTCGCTGAAACTGCCGTAGGCCGCGGTGGGGATACCCTGACGCTGGAGAAAGTCCTTGGTGAAGGACTTGGAGCCCTCCAGTTGCGCCGCCCCCTGGGTGGGGCCGAAGCAGGGCAGTCCCGCCGCCTGGAAGCGGTCCACCAAGCCCGCCACCAAGGGGGCCTCGGGACCGACGATAGTGAGGCCGATGGCTTGGGCGCTGGCGAAGGCGACCAGGGTATCCAGGTCGTCGGCGGCGATGTTGAGGTTCTGGACGCCCGGTTCCTGGGCGGTACCGCCATTGCCGGGGGCAACGAAGACCGTCCCGACCCGGGGCGACTGGGCCGCCTTCCAGGCCAGGGCATGTTCGCGGCCACCGCCGCCGATGATGAGGATATTCATGACAGGGACTCCCGTGCGGATGACCGCCAGCGCCCTGGCGGCGAGGGCGATGGCGCTCAGGCGAAGGTGACGACGCCTCTCTGGCTGGCGCGGATGAAGGCCAGGATCTGATCGGTCTCGGGGGCCGGATAATCGCCCTCCGCCCGCGCCAGGGCCTCCTTCAAGGGCAGGCCCGAGCGGAAGAGGAGGCGATAAACCGCCTTGATGAGGCTGCGCTGGACCTGGGTGAAGCCGTTGCGCCTCAGCCCCACCGCGTTGAGCCCGACGATGCGGGCGCGGTGGCCGTCGGCGGTGACGAAGGGCGGCACGTCCTGGGCCACGCCGCTGACCCCGGCGACCATGGCGTAGGCGCCGATGCGGCAGAACTGGTGGACCGCCACATTCCCCGAGAGAAAGACATGATGATCCAACTCTACATGTCCGGCGATGCTCGCCGCGTTGACGAGGATGTTGTGGTCGCCGACCAGGGAGTCATGGCCCAGATGGCAAAAGGCCATGAAATAGTTGTGATGGCCGATACGGGTGCCATGATCGGTCTTGATGCCCTGGCTGACGTTCACGCACTCGTGAAAATGATTGAAGTTCCCGATGGTCAAAGGCTTGGCTTTATCGGGATGGTAGCCCAGATCCTGGGCGGCCGAGCCCAGGGAGGCGCCATGGCAGACGTGGTTGCCCTGGCCAAGGCGGGTGCCGCCATAAATCCGCGCATGACTCTCGATGACACAGTCCGGGCCGACGACGGCCCCGGCCTCGATGATGGAGAAGGGGCCAATGTGGGCGGTTTCATGAACCTCGGCTCCATCCTCCAGGATGGCGGTAGGGTGGATACTCAATGCCGGAAGTGCCGCATGCCCGTGAAGACCATGGCCATGCCGTGCTCGTTGGCGGCGGCTATGGTCTCCTCGTCCCGCAGGGAGCCGCCGGGCTGGATAACGGCGGTGATACCCGCCGCCGCCGCCTGGTCGATACCGTCCCGGAAGGGGAAAAAGGCGTCGGAGGCCATGACCGCGCCCCTGACCACGAGCCCCGCCTGTTCCGCCTTGATGACGGCGATGCGGGCCGAGTTGACGCGGCTCATCTGGCCGGCGCCGACGCCGATGGTCATGCCATCGCGGCCATAGACGATGGCGTTTGACTTGACGAACTTGGCCACGCGCCAGGTAAAGAGGAGGTCCGTCAGCTCCTGCTCGCTGGGCGCGCGCTGGGTGACGGTGGTCAGGCCCGCATAGAGATCCAGGTCCGCATCCTGGACCAGGAGGCCACCGTGGACCCGCTTGAAGTCCAGGCGCGGGCTGGCCTCGCCCATCCAGGGCCGGCAGGCCAGGACGCGCACGTTCTTCTTGGCGGCCAGGACGGCACGGGCCTCCGCTGAGACGCTCGGAGCTATGATGACCTCGACAAACTGGCGCGCGGCGATGGCACTGGCGGTCGCCTCGTCCAGTTCGCCGTTGACGGCGATGATGCCACCGAAGGCGGATTCCGGGTCCGTGGCAAAGGCGCGTTCGTAGGCGGCCATTAGATTTTCGCCCAAGGCGACGCCACAGGGATTGGCATGCTTGACGATGACGCAGGCCGGACTCTCGTCGAACTGCTTGACGCACTCCAGGGCCGCGTCGGTGTCGGCGATATTGTTATATGAGAGTTCCTTGCCCTGGATCTGGGTCGCGGTGGCGACGCTGGTGGCAGCGAAGCCGGCCTCGGTGAAGAAGGCGGCGCCCTGATGGGGGTTTTCACCGTAACGCATGGCCTGCTTGCGCTGGAACTGCAGGCTCAGGGTGCGGGGGTAGGGCAGGGGTTCGCCAGCTTCCAGTCGCCGGCCCAGATAGTTGGCGATGGCGCCGTCGTAGCGGGCCGTGTGCTCGAAGACCTTGACCGCCAGGTCGAAGCGGGTGGCGTCGGTGACGGCGCCGCCCTGCTCGGCCATTTCCGTCAGGACTCGGTCGTAGTCCGCGGCATTGACCACCACGGTTACGGCGGCGTGGTTCTTGGCGGCGGCGCGCAGCAGCGTCGGTCCGCCGATGTCGATGTTCTCGATGGCGGTTGCCAAGTCGCAGCCGGGTTTGGCCACGGTCTGCTCGAAGGGGTAGAGGTTGACGACTACCAGGTCGATGGGCTGGATACCGTTATCCCGCATGACCTGGTCGTCAAGGCCGCGGCGACCCAGGATGCCGCCATGGACGAGGGGGTGGAGGGTCTTGACCCGGCCCGCCATCATCTCCGGGAAGCCGGTGTAGTCGGAGACCTCGATGACCGGTATCTCCTGTTCCGTCAGCAGGCTGGCGGTGCCGCCGGTGGACAGGATCTCGATCCCGCGGGCCGCCAGGGCGCGGGCGAAATCGACCAGACCGGTCTTGTCGGAAACGCTTATGAGGGCGCGGCGAATGGGTTGCATCTGGGTCCGCTCCAGTAGGAGTCAAAAGAGGTTAGGCGCCGGCGAGGGGCGGCGCACGGGGTTAAATGAGCGATGGGTCAAGGGTCCGGGCCCTGTTCGGAAGAGGTGGGAAGCCTTGGAATCGGGGGCTATGACCATCAAAAAACGCCAGGCCATCGGTGCCGATCGGTCCTGGCGAGTCTAGGCGCCAGCGCCGTTCTGAAAATAGGCGAGCTTTTTGCGCAGGGTGGTGCGGCTCATGCCCAACACGGCGCAGGCGCGGCTCTGGTTGCCCTGGGTGAAGTCCAGCACCTCCTCGATCAGGGGGCGCTCGATCTCGCGCAGGACCAGGTTTTGCAGGTCACCGGGCGGCTGGTCACCGATGTGGTGCAGGTAAAAGCGCACGGCGCTGCGCACACAGTCGCACAGGGGCTCGGAACGATCGATCCGCTGGACGGGAAAGGCGTCCAGGCTCACACAGGAGTGTTGTGCCAACAGGCTGTTCATGCCGCATGATACCCCCTTTGCTTGTCCTCATCGAAGTAGGCCTCGATCAGGATTTGTTGTTCTTGCAAGGTATTGACCCGATTAAATTCCGACCGGAATCCACTGGCATCGCGCCGGGCTCGGGTGTACCAACCCACGTGTTTGCGGGCAATACAACTGCCGGCCCTGTCGCCATAAAAGCTATGGAGGGCATGCAGATGCGCGATTAAGGTGGCCCGGATCCAGTCCGGCGAGGGGCTGGGTAAGTGGGTGCCCGTCGCCAGGTGGTGGGCAATCTCCCGGAAAATCCAGGGGCGGCCCTGGGCCGCCCGTCCGATCATGATAGCATCGGCGCCCGTGAAATCCAGCACGAAACGGGCCCGCTCGGGGGAGTCGATATCCCCATTCGCAATGAGGGGGATGGGTACTGCCCGCCGGATGGCGCGCAGGGTCTCGAATTCCGCCTGGCCGGCAAAGCCGCAGGTGCGGGTGCGGCCATGCACGGCCAGGGCGGCGATGCCGCTCTCCCAGGCGATGCGGGCGATGGTTAGGGCATTGCGCTCCTCCGGTGACCAGCCCGTGCGGATCTTGAGGGTGACGGGGGCGGGCACGGCGGCGACCACGGCCGCCAGGATGCGACCCACCAGGCGCTCGTCCCGGAGCAGGGCGGAACCGGCGGCCCTGCGGCACACCTGCTTGGCCGGGCAGCCCATGTTGATGTCGATGATATCGGCGCCGAGATCGAGATTGATGCGGGCGGCCTCGGCCATGAGCGCCGGTTCGTTGCCCAGGATCTGGGCCGCGATGGGGCCGGTCTCGCCCCGGTGATCCAGGCGCCGGAGGCTCTTGCGATGGCCCCAGAGGCTGGTATCGGCGGAGACCATCTCGGAGACGGCCAGCCCGGCCCCCAAGTCGCGGCAGAGTTCCCGGAAGGGGCGGTCCGTCACCCCGGCCATGGGGGCGAGGATGAGGTTATTGGCCAGGGTGATGGGGCCGATACGCAGGGGCATTGGCTGGGTCGGGACGGCGGTTTGGCCCCCGGCCAGTAGGTCGGCGGGGTCCATCAGGACGCCGGGGCCAGCTCCCGGCGGCGGCCGGCGAGCAGGACCCAGTCCTCCTGAATCTCGGGCGGTTCCAGGTCAAACCAGGGGGCGTAGGCGGCGGTGACGGACCCGACCTGATCGAACAGCAGGCCCGACAGTGCCAGGGCACCGCCGGGGTGTACCAGGGCTGCGAGCCGGGGCGCCAGTTCGATCAGGGGACCGGCGAGGATGTTGGCCACCAGATAGTCGGCCCTCTCCTCCGGCAAGCCCGGGGGCATATCCTCGGCCGCCAGGCACCGCAGCCGGTCGGCGACGCCGTTCTCGCTGGCATTCGCTTGGGTTGCCTCCAGGGCCTGGGGGTCATGGTCCACGGCCAGGGCCTGGGCCGCGCCCAGCTTGAGAGCGGCGATGGCGAGAATCCCCGAACCACAGCCATAGTCGATCAGGCGGGTCCCGGTCAGAGCGGCGCCATCCAGCCATTTCAAGCAGAGGGCCGTGGTGGCATGGTGGCCGGTGCCAAAGGCGAGACCCGGGTCCAGTTCCACGATGACCTGGTCGGGCTGCTCATCCACCGGCCGTTCGCCGCGTGGGCAGACCCACAGGCGCTCGCCGAAGCGGGTGGGGGCGAAGTCGTCCCGCCAGGTGTGTTCCCAGGCCTGGTCCTCGATGCGCTCGTAGCGGGGTGGGGCGGCCAGGTGCCCGGTCAGGGAGGCGACCAGGGCCTCGGCGTCCTGGCGGCTCGCCGCGTCGGGTTCAAAGAGGGCGTTCACCAGGACCTGGCCCCAGAGGGGCGTGGCGCCGGGCGGTGGCTCCAGTTGGGGTTCGTCGCCCGCATCGCCCAGGGTCACGGCCAGGGCGCCGATGTTCTCCAGGGCCGCCTCGAGGAGGGTGGCGTGCTCCCGGTCGGTAGCGAGGGTGATTTGTAGCCAGGGCATGGGGATACCGCTACAGCCCCAGCTTCTTTTCCAGATAGTGGATATTGACCCCGCCGGCGCGGAAGGCGGCGTCGGTGAGGATACGGCGCTGGAGGGGCAGGTTGGTGTGGATGCCCTCGATGACGGTCTCCCGCAGGGCATTGCTCATGCGCGCCAGGGCGGAATTACGGTCCTCGCCGTGGGCAATCAGCTTGCCAATCATGGAGTCATAGTAGGGCGGGACATAGTAGCCGCTGTAGATATGGGTCTCCATGCGGATGCCGGGTCCGCCGGGGGCGTGGAATTCCTCGATGCGACCGGGGCAGGGGATGAAGGTATCAGGGTGCTCGGCATTGAGGCGGCATTCGATGGCGTGGCCGCGGATCTGGATGTCGTCCTGGGTGTAGTGGAGCCTCTCCCCGGCGGCGATGAGGATCTGCTCCTTGACGATATCCACCCCCGTGATCATCTCGGTCACCGGATGCTCGACCTGAACCCGGGTGTTCATCTCGATGAAATAGAATTCGCCATTCTCGTAGAGAAATTCGAAGGTGCCGGCACCGCGGTAGCCAATGCGGCGACAGGCCTCGGCGCAGCGTTCGCCGATGGTGTGGCGCTGCTCCGGCGTGATCCCCGGGGCCGGGGCCTCCTCGACCACCTTCTGGTGGCGGCGCTGCATGGAGCAGTCGCGTTCCCCCAGATGGATGGCGTGGCCCTGAGTGTCGGCGAGGAGCTGAAACTCGACGTGGCGGGGGTTCTCCAGGTACTTCTCCATGTAAACCATGGGATTGCCAAAGGCAGCCATGGCCTCGGCCCGGGTCAGGGCGATGGCGTTGAGGAGGGTGGCCTCGGCGTGAACGACCCGCATGCCCCGCCCACCACCCCCGCCCGAGGCCTTGATGATGACCGGGTAGCCGATCTCGCGGGCCAGCTTGAGGGAGCGCTTCTTGTCCTCGTCCAGGGGGCCGTCGGAGCCTGGGACGCAGGGGACGCCAGCGGTCTGCATGGCGCGGATGGCGGAGACTTTGTCGCCCATGAGGCGGATGGTCTCGGGCCGGGGGCCGACGAAAATGAAGCCGCTCTTCTCCACCCGCTCGGCGAAGTCGGCGTTCTCCGACAAAAACCCATAGCCAGGATGAATGGCGACCGTGTCGGTGACCTCGGCGGCACTGATGATGGCGGGGATGTTCAGATAGCTGCCCGCCGATGGTGCGGGGCCGATGCAGACGGTCTCGTCCGCCAGCAGTACGTGCTTGAGTTCGCGGTCGGCCTCCGAGTGGACGGCGACGGTCTTGATGCCGAGTTCACGGCAGGCGCGCAGGACGCGCAGCGCGATTTCCCCTCGGTTGGCGATGAGCAACTTCTCGATCATGGCAATCTGATCCGCGTCTGGGCACTGGTGGCGACGGCTGGGTCCCGGCTCGTCGGGGGCATGAAGTGGAAACCGGCGCTCTTGGGCGATCGGGCGGGTAGGCCCGCTGCCGGGGCGCATTATTTTAGTCGATCACGAAGAGGGGTTCGTTGTATTCCACGGGTTGGCCATTCTCGACCAGGACCCGCTTGATGGTACCTGCCTTCTCGCACTCAATTTGGTTGAGGATCTTCATCGCCTCGATGATGCAGAGGGTGTCGCCGACCTTGACGCTGCTGCCTTCCTCGACGAAGGACCGGCTTCCGGGGGAGGGCGAGCGGTAGAAGGTGCCCACCATGGGTGAACGCACCAGGTTGCCCTCGGGGATGTCCGCGCCCGGCGAGGAAGGGTCCTGGGTTAAGTCGGGCGGGGCCAGGGCGAGGGGTGGCGACGCCGGCAGGGGGGCCGCGGGCATGTAGAGGGGCATGCCCGTGGGGTTGGCGCGGCTGATGCGCACCGATTCCTCGCCCTCCCGGATCTCGATTTCGGTGATATCGGATTGTTCCAGGAGTTCGATGAGTTTTTTGACTTTGCGGATATCCATGGGGTGTCGCGTCAGTTCTGAGTGTGGTCCCTGGCCAAGCGGTCAGCGGCGGCGCGCAGGGCTAACTCGTAGCCCAAGGCCCCCAGGCCGCTGATGACACCCGCCGCCAGGTCCGAAAAATAGGAGTGGCGCCGAAAGGGCTCGCGGGCGTGGACGTTGGACAGGTGCACCTCGATGAAGGGAATGGCCACCGCCGCCAGGGCGTCGCGCAGGGCGACACTGGTGTGGGTAAAGGCCGCCGGATTGAAAAGGATAAAGGTCACGCCTTGGCTGGGGGCCTGGTGAATGGCATCGATCAATTCATGCTCGGCATTGCTCTGCAGGAAGCTGATGCTCAGGCCGAGCACCTCGGCCAAACGCCGCAGGTTCTCCTCGATGCCGGCCAGGGTCGTGCGGCCGTAATGACCGGGCTCCCGGGTACCGAGCAGGTTCAGGTTGGGGCCGTTGAGCACGAGGATGGATGCCATGAACAAAAACCGGTGGAAAGGCGCCGGGGCCTGGCCACCAAAAGGGGTTGAGGACACCGGGGGTGTCTCCGGATTACTAATTACGGGATTCTCCGGATTCAGCGAGAGGCTGTCCAGTTCCGCGCGCTTTTATCCCTAGTTTGCCAGCGATGGGGTCCGGGGGGCCTCGGCGAGCAAGGGCGCCAGGTTCTCGGCCAGGAAAGCCTGGGTGACCTCCCCATTGTGGGCCTGGATCCGCCTGCCCTGGCGGTCGAAAATCACCGTGAAAGGCAGGCCTTCCAGCCGATTGCCGAGGCGGCGGGACAGCTCCACGGCCTCGGTCCCGCCCAGTAGCATCGGGTACTTGACCGGATTTTTTGCCAGATAGCTGGCCACCTCCTCCTGGGTATCAATGGCGATCCCGATCACCCGTACCTGGTCGCTCGCCGCGTGCGCCTCCTGGAGGAGGGGTATCCCGCTCAGACAGGGCTGGCACCAGGTGGCCCAGAAATTCAGGATCACCACCTTGCCGGCCCAGGCCGAACTGGCGATCTCCTGGCCATCCAGGTCCCTCAGAATTAAGGCGGGCAAGTGCCGGAGAGGGTCCTGGGCGTTTTTGGGGAGACCGGGCAAGGACAGGCTGGAGGCTTTCTCATCACTCCACCAGGTTTGACCCAGGACGGCGATCAGGATGCTGATGGCCCCGGCCAGGACGGTCACCAGCACGAACTTTCCCGTCTTCAAGGGCGCAGGCCCTGCAAATGGCTGGCGAACTCGGCGGCGGGCATGAAGCCAACCAGACGCCGGTCGCGCCGTTCCTGGCCCTGGGGATCGAAAAAGAGGATGGCGGGCGGGCCTGGGATGCCGAAGCGCCCCTGCATCAAGGCCTGGTCCTCCTCATCGTTGGCCGTGACATCCGCCTGAAGCAGGACGAAGCGTGCCATCTCGGCAGCGACGGCGGGGTCGGAGAAGGTGTAGCGCTCCATCTCCTTGCAGGACACGCACCAGTCGGCGTAAAAGTCCAGCAGGACGGGACGGCCGCTGGCCTGGGCGGCGGCGATTTCCCGCTCCAGGTCCGCTACCCCCTTGATGGCCTTGAAACTCGCGTGGGGGACGGCGCCGGGGCTGGTGCCCCCTGGCCCGAATCCCAGGCCGCGCAGGGGTTGGAGGGTGTCCTTACCTCCCGCCGCCGCCCCCACCAGCATGAGGGCGCCATAAACCAGGGTGACCAGGCCCAGGCCCTTCCATAGCTTGCGCCAGCCGCCGGCCTCGGGGGGTAGGTGGTGCAGGGCGCCCATGTAGGTCGCGGAACAAATCAGCAGGGCGCCCCAGAGCAGCATGGCGACACTGGGTGCCAGCAGGCGTTCGAGGAGGAGGATGGCAACCCCGAGCAGGGCGACGCCAAAGACCGCCTTGACCGCCTCCATCCAGGCGCCGGCCCGGGGCAGCAGCTTGCCCGCCGAGGTGCCGATCGCCAGGAGCGGCGCCCCCATGCCCAGGCCCATCGCGAAGAGGGCGGCGAAGCCCAGGAGGGCGTCGCCGGACTGGCTGATGAAGATGAGGGCGCCCGCCAGGGGTGGTGCCACGCAGGGACCCACGATCAGGGCGGAAAGGACGCCCATGATAGCCACGCCGATCAGATGCCCCCCCTGCTGGCGCTGACTGAAAGCGGCGATCCGGGTCTGGAGGCTGGAGGGTAACTGCAGGTCGTAGAAACCAAACATGGATAGGGCCAGTGCGACGAAGACCAGGGCGAATAGGGAGAGTATCCAGGGGTCCTGGAAGGCGGCCTGAAGGTTGGCCCCGCCCAGGCCCGCCAGTAGGCCGGCGATGGCATAGGTCAAGGACATGGCCAGGACATAGGTCAGGGACATCCAAAAGGCCTTGCGGGTGGAGAGGCCCGGGCCATGGCCGGCGATGATGCCGGACAGGATGGGAATCATAGGAAAGACGCAGGGCGTCAGGGCCAGGAGCAGGCCAAAACCGAAGAAGAGGGCCAGGGCCGCCCAGACGTTGCCGCTGGCCAGGGTGGCGGCAATGCGGTCCTGTTCGGAGACGGGGGCACTAGGCTGGGGGCTGGGGCCGGTCGCCGTCGGGGGGGGGGTGGCCGGCGCGGTGGAGACTGGGCTTGCGGCCAGGTCAGCCTTGGCTAGTCTGGCTGCTGGCGCCGTTTGGGGCTCGCCGCCGGGGGCTACCGCTGTCAGAGCCGCTCCGGTCGCCGCGGGTAGGGCTAGTTCAATCCGCTCCTGGCGGGGGGGGTAACAGACGCCGATGTCGGCGCATCCCTGGAATTTGGCAACCAGGGTGATGGTCGTCGCCTCCGTATCACCCCGCTGAATGGGCAGTTCCAGGTCGATGCGATCCCGATAGAGGGCCACCTCCCCCAGGCTGCCATCGGGCCTGACGGCATTCTTCACCTGTTCCGCGGGGGGCAACTGGTAATCACCGATGCTGATGCCCGCGGGCCCCTCCAGACCGAGGGCTAACTTATCCTGATAGATATAAGTGCCTTCGGCGATGATCCAGGTGAGGCGCAGGCGATCCGGACCCACCACCTCGGCGGCGAGGCGAAAGGCCTCCTCCGCCGGGAGCAGGGCCTGATCCTCGGTCGGTGCGGTGAGGCCCAGGGACTGGGTCAGGGCTGATTTATTACTGGAAGCCAAAGGTTTGGTTTTGTCCACCGCCCCGTCGTCGCTGGCCAGGGGTGGGAGGTCAAGGGCCAGCGTCTGACGGTGCGGGGGGTAACAGAGGCCGGCGTCGGCGCAGCCCTGGGAGCTGACTTCCAGGCTCAGGCGCCTGCCCTCCCCGGTTGCCCTTTCGATGGGCAGCCTGACCCCTACCGGGCCGCGAAGAATCTCGACCTCACCAAAAAATTCGTCCTGGCGCTTCTCGCCCGCGGGGAGTCGCGGTTCGCCCGTCCGGATGCCCTCCGTCAGGCTGCGAAACTTGAACTTATTCCGGTAGAGGTAGTAGCCCTCGGCCACCGACCAGTTCAGGACCAGGGTGTTCGGCCCCTCGGCCACCACCACGACGGGGAAGGCCTCTTCTGGCAACAGAAATTCCTCCTCCGCCCGGGGCGCGGCGGTGGCGCATAGCGCCAGGATCAGGAGCAGGCAGAGGCGGGGGAAGTGGCGTTGGTACATGTAATAACCCAGTTAAGGTAGTCGGGTAGGCCATGGCTGATCAAGACCGCCATAATCTCCGGGAGGTCGTAGGGATGCAACTCGCGCAACCGCGCCGCCAGTTCCGGAAAACGGGAGGCGGCGGTTTTAATCAGCAGCAGGACCTCGGCGTCGCATTGCATCCTGCCCTGCCAGACATAAATGGACCTCACCCCCGGCAGGAGGTTCACGCAGGCCGCCAGCCCTTCGCCGACCAGGGTCTCGGCGAGGGCCAGGCCCACGGACTCGTCCGGGCAGGTGCAGTAGGCCAGAAGGACGTCATCGGTCATGCTTGGATACCCCGAGGGCTGGTGGGGACCTGGTGGCGGTCTTGGGCCAAAGATCGCGAGATGTTACCCTTAATCACGGCCGGCGCGGGCCGGTATACCGCTTCTTCCATGTCAAAAGGGCAACCCGACTTGATCCTATTCTTACTTTTCCTGGTCGGTATCCCGCTGGTTGAACTCTATTTCCTCATCGAGGTTGGTACCGAGATCGGTGTCCTCCCCACCATCGGCATCAGCTTGTTCACGGCGGCCCTGGGTGGCTACCTGGTGCGGCGGCAGGGCTTTGATGTCTTGGCGCGGGTGCGACGGGTCAAGGATCAGGGTGAACTACCGGCCTTGGCGGTGATGGACGGTGCCTTGCTGCTGGTCGCGGGCCTCTTTCTCCTCCTGCCCGGCTTCCTGACGGACACCCTGGGATTTTTGCTCCTGATTCCCGCCATTCGCCAGCACCTCATCAAGCGCTTTATCGTCATCCTGCCTCCGGGACAGGAGGGTCCCGGTGGCCCGGCCGGTCCTCGCATCATCGAAGGCGATTACCGCCGTGAATCCGACTGAAGGGGGCCAGTCCTTCAGTCCCCGGGACCCGCCTGCGTAATATTTGCGCGGTCCAACCCTTGACACGCTAAGACAAGCCCCTATTATTAGCACTCGCAAGCGGTGAGTGCTAACAAACAGCATCGCCCCGCGTGACCGTCGAGCCTCGGGTAGCTTATATCCAGCCGCTGGCGGCCAAAAACTTATCCTAACCCAACCCGTTATCACTCCGGAGACCGTTCTCGATGAACATTCGTCCCCTTCACGACCGCGTGGTCGTTCGCCGTATGGAAGAAGAGCGCACCTCGGCTGGTGGCATCGTCATACCCGATTCCGCCACCGAGAAGCCCATCCAAGGCAAGATCATTGCCGTCGGTAACGGCAAGCCCCTCGACAATGGCCAGGTCCGCGCCCTTGACCTCAAGGTCGGTGACCGCGTTTTGTTTGGCAAGTACTCCGGAACCGAGGTCAAGCTCGACGGCGATGATTTCCTCGTGATGCGCGAGGAAGACATCATGGGCGTAATCGAGGGCTGAGCGCCTCCGCCAGCACCCGGACCCCCCTTACACCCCACTGAATGAATTAAGGAACTCAAGCATGAGCGCAAAAGACGTCAAATTTGGCGATGATGCCCGTATTCGGATGATGGCCGGCGTTAACGTCCTGGCCAACGCCGTCAAGATTACCCTGGGTCCCAAGGGCCGCAACGTGGTGCTGGAGAAGAGCTTTGGCGCTCCCACCATCACCAAGGACGGCGTCTCCGTCGCCAAGGAAATCGAGCTCAAGGATCGGTTCGAGAACATGGGCGCCCAGATGGTCAAGGAAGTCGCCTCTAAGACCTCCGACGTCGCGGGTGACGGCACCACCACCGCTACCGTTCTGGCCCAGGCCATGCTGCGCGAAGGCCTCAAGGCCGTTGCCGCTGGCATGAATCCCATGGACCTCAAGCGCGGTATCGACAAGGCCGTGGAGGCCGTGGTCGCCGAGCTGCGTGTCCTGTCCAAGCCCTGCACCGAGAACAAGGCCATTGCCCAGGTCGGCACCATTTCCGCCAACTCCGACGAGTCCATTGGTCAGATCATTGCCCAGGCCATGGAGAAGGTTGGCAAGGAAGGCGTCATCACCGTTGAGGAAGGCAAGTCCCTGCACAACGAGTTGGATGTGGTCGAGGGCATGCAGTTCGACCGCGGCTACCTCTCTCCCTACTTCATCAACAACCAGCAGGGCCAGAACTGCGAACTGGAAGACCCCTTCATCCTCATCCACGACAAGAAGATCTCCAACATCCGCGATATGCTGCCGGTGCTGGAAGCCGTGGCCAAGGCGGGTCGGCCTTTGCTGCTCGTGGCCGAGGACGTGGAAGGCGAGGCCCTCGCCACCCTGGTGGTGAACAGCATCCGCGGCATCATCAAGGTCTGTGCCGTCAAGGCCCCCGGCTTTGGTGATCGTCGCAAGGCCATGCTTCAGGATATCGCCATCCTCACCGGCGCCACTGTCATCTCGGAAGAGGTCGGCCTGTCCCTGGAGAAGACCACCCTCAACGAGTTGGGCACCGCCAAGAAGGTCCAGGTCAACAAGGAAGAGACCACCATCATCGATGGCGCTGGCAGCGAGGCCGACATCAAGGGCCGTTGCGAGCAGATCCGCGCCCAGGTCGAGGAGACCACCTCCGACTACGACCGCGAGAAGCTCCAGGAACGCTTGGCCAAGCTGGCCGGCGGCGTGGCCGTCATCCAGGTCGGTGCCTCCACCGAGATGGAAATGAAGGAAAAGAAGGCCCGCGTCGAGGACGCCCTGCACGCTACCCGTGCGGCTGTGGAAGAAGGCATCGTCCCCGGCGGCGGTGTCGCCCTGGTCCGCGCCCTGCAGCGCGTCAAGGGTCTCCAGGGCTCCAACCATGACCAGGATGTCGGCATCGATATTGCCCGCCGTGCCCTGGAAGAGCCCCTGCGTCAGATCGTCACCAACGCCGGTGACGAGGCCTCCGTCGTCCTGCACAAGGTCGTCGCCGGCGAAGGTAATTATGGCTACAACGCCGCCAATGGCGAGTACGGCGACATGGTCGAGATGGGCATCCTGGATCCTACCAAGGTGACCCGTTATGCCCTGCAGAACGCCGCCTCCATTGCGGGTCTGATGATTACCACCGAGGCTATGGTGGCCGAGGAGCCCAAGGAGGAGTCCCACGGCCACGGCGGTGGCGGTGGTGGCGGCATGGGCGGCATGGGCGGCATGGACATGATGTAAGCGCCCGGGGTCATCCGACCCAGTGAGACGAAGCCCCGCCCCGGCGGGGCTTTTTTTTGGGGCTGTGCCCCGTTTCTCGCCCTATGGACGGTCCCCGCCGCCTATCACGACCAGGCCGGCTCACTGGGCGCCGCTTGGGGCAGGCGTTTCCAGGTGGGCGTCGGGGGGGTTGCGGCAAAGCCTGATCCGCGCCACTATCCGATCCTGAATTTACCTGGCTCGTGGAGGCCCCTCGTGCATCATCGCTTACGCATCGCACCCGCCGCTGTCATCGGTTTTGCTCTGGTGGCCTGGGTGCTAGCCGGACTAGCCAAGGGTCCAACGGCCTTCGCGCAGGCGCCCGCCAGCGCCGGGCACGACCCTCATGCCCATCATCATCACCCGGCCCCCGCCAGCGTGAGTCGATCCCAGGCCCACTATTCAATCCCGGACGTCACCCTGGTCGATCAGGAGGGTAGGCCCGTCATCCTGCGGGATCTTTTAAATACCGACAAGCCGATCCTGGCGAACTTCATCTTCACCACCTGCACCGCCATCTGTCCGGCCATGAGCGCGACCTTCCAGCAAGTGGGGCGAGAGTTGGCCGGGGACCGTGACCAGGTGATGATGGTGTCCTTCTCTATCGATCCGGAGCAGGACAACCCGTCCGCCTTGGCTCACTATGCCGAGCGCTTCGATGCCGGCCCCCAATGGGTGCTGCTCACGGGTAGCCTGGAGGACAGCATCCGGGTGCAAAAGGCCTTTGACGCCTATCGGGGGGACAAGATGAATCACGCGCCCCTGTCCTTGCTGCGGATCGGACACGGTGAAAATTGGGTACGTTTCGACGGTTTCGCCAGCGCCACGGACCTGGTCACGGAACTGCGCGCCGGTATGGAGAGGTCTGCCTCGGCGGACTTGGCCCCTGCGGCGGTTCCCAAGCCTGGCGAGATGGCCAGCTACGCCATCGGCTATGAGCTTGGCGGTTACCTATCGGGCCTCGCGCGTCAGGGTGGCGGTGTGGATCCAGGGGCCATGTTGCAAGGCGCCTTGGACGCCTTGGCCCAGGCCGAGCCGCGGGTGAGCCAGGAGGCGATGCGTCAGGCCCTCGCGCCGCTTGAGGCCGACCCCCCCGCCGTCGCCGAGAGCGGCGAGGCTACCGCGACACCGAACCCGCCACCCGCCCGGACCCTGGGGTTCGTCGACGATTTTGCCGTCCTCAATGCCAAACGGCCAGGCGTCGTCACCCTGCCCAGCGGGGTCCAGTACGAGATCCTGAATGCGGGCCAGGGGCGCCGGCCTGACCCGCCAGACCGGGTCGCCCTCCGTTACGAAGGGCGGCTGACAACGGGAGTCGTGTTCGATTCCACCCACGAAGACCCGGAGCCAGCGCGCCTGCGGGTCGAGGAGATTCTAGTTCCTGGTCTGCGGGAGGCCCTGCTCCTGATGCGAGAGGGCGACCGCTGGCGTGTCGTCGTGCCCCCCGCGCTGGGTTTCGCCGCCGCCGGCAACAACCTCCTGCGCAAGCGTGACCTTATCTACGAGATCGAGTTGGTCGCCATCGAGCCCGCCACGCCAGGTTCCATCACCCAGGAGGGTAGTGTCTCGGCGGCGCTCCTCAAGGCGGACGCCGCCCTGGGTGCGGACCCGGCGGCCTCTCGGTAGGCCGGCCGAGCGGGCGCATCCGCCCGCGTTAAAGACCCCCTGCTTACTCCGGGATATTGGCGCCTCAGGGTACGAGGCGCCCGGTGACTGCCACCAGGCGATGCGATTCCGGGGACATGAAGCGCAGCAGCATGCCCCCGCGCGCCGCCATGCGTTGCCGGGGTCCAAGGCTCATGCGCCCGTAGAAGGCTACGTGGCTGTCGGGATCGACCAGCGGTGTCCCGTCCGCGTACTTGTTGACTTCTCGCTCCAATGCCTCCAGCAGGTGCTCGCGGCTCAAGGGCACCCGGGGCCGACGCGCCTCCTGACTGCGGATCTCTCCCAGTGCCCGGGTGAAGAGGTAAGCGGCCGCGTAGGCATCGGCCCGAGGGCGCGCATCTCCCCCGGTCTCCAGCCCCTGGCGATCGAGCCAGTGTGTCAGCCGCAGTCGGGCGATCTCGCCCTGTAACCCGAGATCGTCAAACAGGGAAACGAAGGTCACGCGCGCCTTCCAGGCGGGTGGCAACGCCAGGGACTCGGGTGGCGCCAGCAGGGAGGACAGGTAAATAGGCCCCGAGCCTGGGCCCTCGGGCATGGCCGCCACGAGCAGAGCGATCTCCGCGGGTCTGAGCCATAACGCCAGGGCGGTGGCCTTGCCCAGCGCACCCAACCCGGCCGCCGGGGCCGTGGGGCGGAAGCGGCGCGGGCTTTCTGGCTGGGCCTCGGTGGCCGCCAAGACCTCGGCGGCCTGCCGCCCGGAGGCGTCGCTAAACATCTGAACGATGGGCGGCGGCTTGCCCCCTGGTACCAGGGACTCGGCACGCCGATGGGCGGCGAGCAGCCGGGCCTCCAGGGTGACCCCGGGGGAGAAATAGAGCGAATAAAAGCCCGGATCACCCTCGGGGGCGATCTCCAGGGATGGCAGGATACAGGGGACCCGGCGCGCCTCGCAGAAGCGGTCTACTGGCCGCCATTCGGCACCACCGGCCCCCGACAGGATGGCGAATACTGGCTGCTCCCGATAGCGGGCCTCCAACTGCCCTGACCAGGTCTCTGGCGGGCCCGACAGCTCCCAGACCTGCAGAGCCCAGGGTCTGCCGGAGGCCTGGGATGCGGAGGCCCAGGCCTGCAACACCCCGATCACCGCCTCACCCTGCTCGCTCGGGGCGTCCGGGGTCACGACCGTCGCCAGGTGCAGCAATCCGTCGGGCTCGGCGCCCGGGGCGGGCATCGTGCCGAGACCCCGCAAGTAGGTCGCCAGGGCGGAAAGGGAGCTCTCGTCGAACTCGTAGCGGGGCATGGGCGCTATTAAGGGCTGGCCGTCCGGATCCAGGCCCTCGCGCAGGGCGCGGGCGAAACTCTGGTCATCATAGGCTCCCCGCGTGAGGGCCCGCGCCCAGGCTTTATTGGGTACCCAATGATGTGCCTTATTCAGAAAGGTGCCGGTGAAGCGGGCCGGGGCGAAGAGGAGGGGGCCGGCGACCGGCGGTACCAGGAGGGACAGTTCCAGGGACCCTTCCACGGACCCCATGCCGCTGTCCCGATGACAGGTGACGCAGGCCGCCTGCTCCCCCTCCAATATGAAGCCTTCAGGGCGGATGGCCCGCAGTGGCGAGCCATCCGCCAGGCGACCTTCCCGATAGATACGGCGGCCTATGTCCATTTGGGGGTCGCTGGAGATAGGGGTCTCGGCCACCGCGCCGAGGATCGCCGCGAGCGGCAGGCTCACGGCGAAAACCCAGGTGGTGGCGACCCGGCACCTCATCTTTACTCACCCCCATCCGGGACCTGGATCACTTCTTCGGCTGGGCTGGCTCGGCCGCCGCAGGCTTCTCCGGTTCGCCCACCGCGATCAGTTCGACGTCGAAGATGAGGGTCTGGTTGGCCAGGGGACCCCGTTCGCCATAGGCGAGTGCCGCCGGCACGAAGAGTTTGATCTTGCCCCCCTCCTTGATGAGCTGGAGCCCCTCGGTCCAGCCCTTGACCACGCCATTCAACTTGAATGAGGTGGGCTGACCCCGCTTGTAGGAGCTGTCGAATTCCTGGCCGTCCATCAGGGTGCCTCGGTAATTCACCGTCACCTGGTCGGTCGGGCCCGGGGTCTTACCCTTTCCTGGCTCGATAATCTGGTACTGAAGACCGCTCATGGTGGTGACTACTCCGGCCTGCTTGGCGTTCTCCTCCAGGAACTTCTTGCTCTCCTCGGCAACCTTGAGTTCCTGGTCGGCGAGGCGCTGCCGTTGCTCGGCAACGATTTTTTGTTTGAGATCGGCGAGGGTGGTCAGCATGTCTTCCGGCTTCATCAGAGGTTCCGCGCCGGAGATGGCGTCCGCGATGCCCTGGGTGATCGCCGCCGCGTTCATATCGACCCCCTGCCGTTTGAAATCTCCGCCGATCTGATAGCCCAGGCTATAGTTGATGCGGGTGGTGTCATTCTCGAGGTTCAGGGGTTCGGCGGCCACGACCAGGCCCCAGGGCGCGGCCAGAAGGGCTATACCCACCAGGGTGTTAATCTTCATCTCTTGGTTACTCCATCGTTAACGGGTGGCAAGAATACAGACTTGGTCTAGCCAAAATAGCGTCTTGCCGGGGTGATGAAAAGGGCCGCCCACGGGCGGCCCCAAGATCAAGGTGGCCCAGGCCCGATGGCCTGGCCCTGGGAAAGCCTCAGGGCACGACGCCGCACCCGGGGGCGGTGGCCTTATCACCCACGCAGTAGGGCACCATCATCTCATTGTCCTCGTGCTCGACGATGTGGCAGTGCCACACATAGAGACCCGGGATGACGAAGGTCGCGGCGATACGGGTGACCTGACCGGGGTAGGCGACCACCGTATCCTTCCAGCCGGCCTCCGTGGCCTGCGCCGGCCGCGCGACACCGGACAAGGCGCCCGTCAAGGGGTCGAAGGCCTCCCGATTGATCACCTTGAACTTGACCTGATGGACGTGGATGGGGTGACCATCCACAGTCCAGTTCCAGAACTCCCAGGTCTCGGTCGCATTGAGTGCCGGATTGGTCTGTATGGGGTCCGACCAGAGGGACACCGTGCCCCCCGTCCTCCCGTTGATGCCGAGCACGGCGGCCTTGGGTGCGAAGGGTACGGCGGCCGCGAGGGTGGCGGTCCCGGTGAGCACGCAGGTCCCCGGGTTCGCGGGGTCAGGTGTCGCCGTCGGGTCGAAGCTGATTGCTCCGGTCGGGGCTATGGTGACGCAGACCTTCAGGGATTCCTCCTCAAGCAGCGCCTGGTCACGGGGCATGGGATTAAGGTTGGCTACCCCGGTGGGATAGGTATCCACCCCTTCAACGGGGCCCAACACCAGGCTCTCGGGCGGGGTGGCCGCGGTCGTCAGGTTCGTGAGGGTCCCATTCGGGGCGCGCTTCTCGTCTGTGGGGCTGGTGCCCAGCAAGCTGGTATTAACTACGAAGCGCATCACCTGGCCCGTGGTGGCGGGGTCGGCCGGGATGTCCGGAAAGCCGCCGAAGGGGGTATCGGGCGCCGTGTTGAACATCTGGATCAGGGTCCCGTTCGGCAGGCCGCGGAAGTCCAGGATCACATCCGCGCGCTCGGCATTGCCCAGCAGGAGGGCCTGGGCGGGATGCGGCCCCTTAACCGGCTTGGGGAGGGTGCCGTTACCCGGTAGGGGGGTCGCAGTACCGGTTGTCACCCTCACGACGCGTGGCAAGAGGCTCTGCTCGGCGCCGATCTGGTAAAAGGGCAGTTCCTCTAGGTTGTCGGTTTTGGCCTTGAGCTTGCCATTTTTCTGGGTGACCCACTCTGTCCTTTTGACTCTGATCGGCTTACCGGAAACCCGGTCCACCGGCTTGAGCGATAGGTTGAGGAAGCGGGAGTTGCAGCCGTTCAGCAAGCGGACACGGTACAGGGCGGGGGCTACCTCCTGGGTGGGCCAGGTAACGCCATTCACCACCATGGTGTTGAAGAAGGCCTCAGGGTTCCAGATGGGGGCGATGTCGGAGGGGTTCGTGGCATCGCCGAGGAAGGGGATCTGGAGCTGGCTCGGTGGCAGGCCTTCGAAGAAGGCCCGGTTGTCCGGATAGAAGAGGGAGCCGTCGGCGTTGAAGGAACGGTCCTGGATGACGATGGGGATCTCGCGATACTTCTCGCGGGCACCGCCGCGCGAGGCTGGGAGGTTGGTGGTCGCGAGGTCCTCGCCCGCCACGGGCGCGGGCGCCGGGAGGCGGCCCGACACCAGGCCGGTCTCGCCAGCCGGGTTTCGGGGATCGCGCAGAATCCAGAAGCCCGCCGGTCCCGCATAGACATTGTTGCGGGTCATGCCCAAGGCGTGGTCGTGATACCAGATCGTACTGGAGGGCTGGGTGTTGGGATAGGTGAAGGTGCCGACACCCGGCCGGTTGTCGGCATTGGTGGTGACGCCGCCGAACCGGTTGACCAGGGTGCCGGTGGTGGCGTAACCAGCGGGGATGTTGTTGGCGTTGGGGAGCCACCAGGCCTCGGGGTAACCGTCGCTCTCGGGTCCGGCATGGGCCCCATGCACATGCACGACCATGGGGACTGGCCCCGGGTAGGGTTGTTGGAGGAGGAGCCCGTTCGTGGCCGGATCCGGGGCACAGTCCTTGGACTTGTCCGGATCGATGCAGTTAAGCTGCTCGGGATTAGCCCAGTGCAGGGAGCGGTCGATGGGCAGCAGATGGGGGATGAAGGCGCAGTTGGGATCGCCCGCGAAGCCCGTGGTCGCCTTGCAGGCCACTGGATCCACGACTAACTGATTGATCCAATCGACGGTCGTGGTCTCGAAGGACTTATTTTCGATCGTATAGGCCGGATAGTTGAACTGGGAATTTGGTGCCGGGGCTATCCCCGCGCCCCCGCCCAGGCTGGTTGAATCGGGCAAGGGATCGGAGTCGGGTCCATAACTCCAGACTTTGGTCGCTGGAAAGACGTCGGCGCGGCCGTTAAGCGTATTCCAGATGCCGCCGGGCAGGATCTGCTGTTTGAACTGGCGCACCGCGATGTCGTAATCGTTAGCCGCGCCGGTATTTTTCATCACCGGCGGGATGACCAGGGGGGTCACATACTTGGGGATCGTCAAGGGGTCTAGGGTACCGCCCGGCAGAGGCACCGCCTGGGCGGTGGCAAGGGTCAAGGTCAGGGGGGACAGCAGGAACAGGGTCCGTCCGCCCCCCCGGGGCCTAGCCATAGGCGTTGGTTTGCAGTTAGCCATGTGAATTCCCCCAGGTTGGTTTCAGGTTATCGGCATCCGCCTTCCTCGGGGTGATGGGCCCCCTCCACAGACTTACCAGGCTGTAGATAGAGGTCGCTCCGCCACAGACCCACCCGGGGAAGCCTTCAAGGACTTTGTAGCATCCCTTCCTACAAGAAATAATGGGGGAAAACACCCAAATGTATGCGCCCAGGCCCCCGTTCCCGCTACTTTTGAGGGCGTTGAAGAGCTTCATGCCCTTATGGCGCGATAGCGCTAGATAGAGGCGCGGGTAGGAGGGTGGTGCGGCTGCGCGGGGAGCGGCAGCCTGTGTGACGGGACCGGCCTTTTAACCGCCGGTGACGGGCGGGAAGAAGGCAACCTCGTCGCCATCCTGGACCAGGGTGTCGGGTCGGGCCATTTCCTGGTTGACGGCGGCGAGCAGGCTCTCCTCCCCGCCCAAGGCATCGCTCCAGGGCTCGCCACGCTGACGCAGCAGATGGAGAAGATCCGCCACGCTAAGGGCGCGGTCGAGGTTGGCGAGACTAGGGCAGGGGATGGCCTCGGCGCCCGTACCGAGACGCTCCCGCAGGCTGGCAAAGTAACGGAGTTGGATCATGCCAAGATCTCGTTCAAAGGAAGGTACTGGACCCTGTTCCCGCGCCTGATGGTCTGGTTGGCGGGGATGACCGCCAGCCCGTCCGCCCAGGTGACGGAACTGAGGACGCCGGAGGACTGACGGGGATAGAGGCGGATCTCCGGCTGGCCATCGGCGCCGGCTGCCAGGCGAGCGCGGGGAAATTCCATGCGATCGGCGGCCTTGGGCCAATCGAAGCCGGCAGGGACCGCGAAGGCCTGGGGCTCCAGGTTGCCCGCGCTGCCCTGCATTCGGCGTATGAAGGGCCGGGCGAAGAGGCAGAAGGTGACGAAGAGGGACACCGGGTTACCCGGGGTGCCGATGAAGGGCGTCCGTGCGGGGCCCAGATGCCCGAAGGCCAGCGGCTTACCGGGGCGGATGGCGACCTTCCAGAGATCAAGGGTGCCGATCCGTTCCACGGCCAACTTGACATGATCCTCCTCGCCCACCGAAACGCCGCCGCTCCCCAGCACCAAGTCCGCCTGGCTAGCGGCGGCGGTCAGGGTGGCGATGGTCGCCTCCAGGTTGTCCGGCACCCTGCCCAGGTCCAGGGTCTCGCAACCCAGCCCCGCCAGCAGGCCAAGCAGGGTGAACCGGTTGGAGTTATAGATCTGCCCGGGGCCCAGGGGCTGGCCGGGCATCACCAATTCGTCGCCACTGGCAAAAACCGCGACCTTGAGCCGCCGCCAGACGTTCAGCTCCGCCACACCCACGGAGGCCGCCAGGCCCAGGTGCTGCGGAAGCAGGCGGGTACCGGCGGCCATGATTTCGGCCCCGGCCTGGATGTCCTCGCCGGCGCGCCGAATATTGGCGCCGGGTGTCACCGCCAGGGGTATGACGACCGCGTCACCCTCGGCGCGGCAGACCTCCTGGATCACGACCGTGTCGGCCCCCTCGGGGATCGGGGCGCCGGTGAAGATGCGCGCCGCGGTGTCGGGCTCCAGCCGGGTTCCCGGTTTTCCGGCGGCGATGCGTTGGGAGACGCGCAGGCGGCCCTGGGTCCCCGCCAGATCCCCGGCCCGCAGGGCGTAACCGTCCATGGCACTATTGTCCCAGCCGGGGACGGTGATCTGGCTCACCACCGGGGTCGCCAGGACTCGCCCCAGCCCCTCCAAAGTGGGGAGGTTTTCGTGCTCCTGGACGGGAACGGCCTGGGCCAAGAGGCGTTGCACGGCCTCGTCCTTTCTCAGGAGGGCTTTGGATCCGGCTGGGTCAGCGTAGCAACCATCGGGGGGGCTAGTCATGGTTCGTTCTCTCGCTAACCGGGGTGGATTTCGGGGCGGAACTACTTCTCCAGCACCCGCTTGAGGAGTTGGGCGAAGTTGCAGGGCCGGGTGCGGTGGTCGAGCTGGGGCGCCAGGATCTGGTCCCAGGCCGTGCGGCAGGCGCCGCTGGAGCCCGGCAGGCAGAAAATGAAGGTGCCGTTGGCCAGGCCGGCGAGGGCGCGGGACTGGATGCTGGCGATGCCGATCTCCTCTCGGGAGAGGGCCCGAAAGAGTTCGCCGAAGCCCTCGATGCGCTTGTCGAGGAGGGGCCCGATAGCCTCCGGCGTACTGTCGCGGCCGGTGACCCCTGTGCCGCCCGTGGCCAGAACCACCTGAATGTCGGGAGCGGCAATCCAGCGCGAAAAGACGGCCCGCATCCGATAGATATCATCGGGAATGATCTCGTGTGCCACCACCCGGTGCCCAGCGGCTGCGGCCTTGTCGCGCAGCAGAGCCCCGGATTTATCCTCGGCCTCCCCCCGGCTGTCCGAGACCGTCAGGACGGCGATATTCAGGGGGATAAAGCCGGTATCCTCAAAGTGTTCAGTCATATCGTTGATTGCGGATTAGCCTGCAAGCCGAGGTAGGGGACGGGGGCCTGGCGCTGAGTTAGGCCAGACCGACTGAAAATCATGGCTATTTGTCAAGGGTGCGACAGGCTGAAACGATCAGGGTCGAGGGACCGCTCCGACAGCCAGCCTCTATCCATCCTAACCAGCGCGCCGCGACGCGGCAACCTGTAATCGGGTCAACCGCCTTAAATAGGCCGGGCCGGGGTGGAGCGACCCGGCACGACCCCGCCCGGCTACTGGGTTACGGCGCAGTAGGCTCGGAAGGCCTCCTCCGTCGAAGGGAACCCCCGCGTTTGCGCCAACTCCCAGGACCGGACGCACCGCTGCTCCCGCGCGCACCCGGAATAACCCGCCGAGCCGATGCACCCCTGGGCATCGCGGTCGGAGCCGAACATGCTTGCCGGGCGCGACTCCGTGCCGCTCACCTCCGCAGATGCTTCTGTCCCCGCCGTCAGAGCGCGGCCCGCAAGGAGCGGTTGCCACGCTATCAACACCCCAATGACCCTTTTTATTTTCGTCTCCGGTCGTTGTCAAGGAAGATGTCGCGTCAGCTAGGCCGTTGTTGGTGTCGATTGTGGCTCCTGTTTCAGGGGTTTTCCGGGATTCAGAAGCACGACGGCATCGGGCTCCCCGTTGCGGATCGCGCCGCTCCAGCGTTCCGGGTATTGCGCCTTGGCGGCCGCGTAGAGACCTCGGCGTCCGGCGAGCAAGGCCTGATCCTCCCCGCGGTGACGCTGTCCCGGCGTGACGAACTTCAGGGCACGGTGGCGATGGGCCTCGTTGTACCCGGCGACGAAGCCCGCGACCCAGCGCCGCGCGCTGGCGAGACCGTCGAAGGGTTGGGCGGGAAAATCGGGTTGGTACTTGAGGGTCTTGAACAGGGCCTCGGAGTAGGGGTTGTCGTTGCTCACCGCCGGTCGGCTGAACGAGGGCACCACCCCGAGGCGTTGCCGGGTCGCAAGCAGGGTGGCGCCCTTCATCGGCGAGCCGTTGTCCGCATGTAGCACCAGGGTCTGGCGGGGTACGCCTGCGCCTTGATACGCCGCGGTGAAGACCGCGGCGGCAGGTTTGGCGCTTTCCTGCGCGAAGACCGCCCAGCCGACGATCTTGCGGCTGCAGACAGCCACATCCATGAATAGGTACCGATAGCAGCAGCTCCCCTTCAGCGTGTTGGCCACATAGGTGATGTCCCAGCGCCACAGCGGGTTGGGTCCGGTCGCCTGCAGCGGCGCGGGGCGCTGCCGGGTCGGAGCACGGGCCTGGCCGCGACGGGCGAGCTGCCCTGCCGCGCGCCGCACCCGGTAGCAGCGCGAGGCCGAGGCGATGTCAATGCCTTGGTCGGCCAGGGCCGGGACGATCGGGTGGGGGGCTGGTGGGCGAACTCCGGGCGGTTGGCGACCGCCAGGATCGCCGCGCGCGTCGCCGCGTCGAGGCGGTTGGCCGGCGTGCGCGCCGCCCCGGCCGCGGCTCGGGCATCGGCCGTGATGCCTGCGGTGCTGCGCCAGCGTTGCCGGGTGCGCAGCGACAGGCCCAGGCACCGACAGGCCGGCTGCTGGCGCGCCCCGGCGCGACAGGCCTCCGCGATGAGCGTGCTCACGGTGCGGCGCTGCTCCAGGTCGATAGGCCGTCCGCGGGAGCCATGAAGCGGGCGTGGACTTTTTTTGGGAGCACCAGCAGGGCGGCGGTCTCCGCCAACGCCTGCTCCTTGAAGGCCAGCTCGGGCGTCAGGGCACTGATCCGTTGTTGATCCTCGCGCCGGGCGGCCCGCGCGATCCGATCCGATACCGGCGTATTGGCCGGCACGCAGGCCGTCCGCCAGGTTTCGACCTGCTGGGGGTAGAGGCCCGGCGCGCGGCAGGAGGCGCTCAAGGCTGCGGCATCCAGCGCGCTGGTCGCCAGCACCACGGCGAACTGCTGGGCGCTGCTGCGCTCGTGCGCACCGCTTGGCGCCGGGGCCGCCGCGGGATCGGCCTTCACGGCCAACGTGCGCCAACGTTAGAGGGTGTCCTTGGGGATCCCCGTCTCTTGCGCCAACTCGCCAACAGCGCGGCGCTGCGGGGGCAGCATCTTAGCCATGAGGCTGGCTTTGAACTCGGGTGAAGAGTGGGTCATGAATGAATACCAGTTGTGCGTCGTCGAGGGCTTGCGCCGCGCGATCTGGCGGTCAAGGTCCCGTCGCCCTACGGGCTCCTTCCCGTTGACCGCCAGACCGCGCCAAGTCCCTCGACAACGATGATGCCCCATCGTCACATAAAATCTCCGCGGGGGAGGTGACATTTATCCTGACACTGGGGCTGTGCGGCGACCCGGCACCTAGCCGGGACAAGACGGCGGTGATCCAGTACCGTTGTGGACGGTGACCAAACTGCCACCGTCAGCGAGGGCGATTTCGTAAAATTGCGGTGCCGATAGCGGGGGGCCGCCGGGCCTGGGGCGCTGGAAGTGCTCATTAGGAGCATCGGGTAAATCATGAGCTGCTTATGAAGGACTCACCCACCGCCCTCTCGCTCCTAAGCTGGGACGCAACCAGCGTTTTTGCCAGAGAAGGGTGAATTAACCTTCACTACCGAAAAGGGCCTGTCACGTGATCTCAAGGCGGGCGATGCTTGGATAGAACTCGTGGACCAGCTTCACTTTGGTGAAAACAAAGGACAGGAAGTCGTCCTGACCTTTACACATACTTGAGTCCATTCCTTTCTCACGAAGTATCCTCCGGCGGCGGCCGCAAATACCCCGGCGGATACTCATCGCGCCAGCTCGCCCGCTCCTCCGGGCGATAGATCAGATACCTCTCGATCGCCACGTCCAGCTTCTGCAAGCCATGCCACAGCACCTCCGTCCCCGGGTGGCCATCGGCCTTACGGCCCTGGAAGCCGCCCTTGATGGCGATCCAGCGGGTCGCCTCTTGCAGGGTGGGTGGCTGCTCGGGCAGAACGGTGGTTTGATGAAACCAGCTAAACAGCGCCTGCCATTCCGGATCCTGGAAGAACAGGGTGCAGGGGGCGTCAGGATCCATGCGGCCCAGCATCGTCAGATAGTAAATGCGCCAGGCCACCACCAGATCGATGGCCAGGCAATTCTCCAGGCGGGCCACGCAGCCCAACTGGCGCTCCTCGATCTGGCAACCGGTCTTGAGGGTGCGATGAAACACCTCGATGCCCCAGCGCGCGCCATACCAGCGCACCCGCTCCTGGGCCTCGGCCAGGGTGGTGGTGGCGACGTTGGTCAGCAACAGCCAGTCCACCCGTCGACCCCCGGGGGCAGGGGCCGCTGCGCAGCAACACCGCCCACAGCGCCAGCGGGCTTTCTTTAAGATTCCCGGGCGGTTTGAGCGTCACCGGCCCACAGCGCAGCGCCAGCTCCGCGGTGCGCGCCGCTTGCGCGCCGCGGCGCGGCAGTACCAGGGCGAGGCGCCCCGCCACCTCCAGACCGCCCAGGTGGTCCCACAACGGGGTCAGCCCCTCAGCGCTCATCACCTGGCGCTGCCGGCCCCGGTTGGCCCGCACCAACAGGCGCGGACTCTGGGGATCGCGTGCCAGGGCGAAGAGTTCGAACAGGTCGGCCTCGCGGTCGCCGATGCTCACCAGGGTGGTCTGGGGCACCTGGGGGCGATCGCCTGCAGGGTGCGGTAGGCTGCCAGCCACTTGCCGCTTTCCCGCACCTCGGGTTCCCGGCGGGTCTGATGTTGGTCGGGGTCACGCGCCCAGCACGCGGCGCTCACCACCCCAAGGGCACGCCCTCGGGGTGAAGGCGTGGCTGTTATGCAGCACCAGGCCGACGGGGCCGCCGTCGGTCTTGTTCCCGATCGGCCCCAGCCCCGCCGTATCGGGATGGCCGGTGTAGTTGAGCGAGGTCGTGTCCTGGGGCACCAGCACCAGGGGCTGGGCGCCCATCCGGGCGATCACCGCCTCCCGGTGGGCGCCGAGTATGACGTGCATGTTGATCCGCGGGTTGCCAAAGAAACGATAGGCCGCGACCGTCCGGGCGCGGTCGGCGCAGCGGCGGGTGAGACTCCGGGACTGGACGTCGCCCCAGAAGTCCGCGGCCAGATGATACAGGCGGTGTTTGAGACGGGCATCCCAGACTTTGAGGCCACCAAATTCTTCCTCGGTCCAGTCGGCCGGCGTACTGGGGCGCTCGGCGGGCAAGCCGTGCGGGCCCCTGGCGCAGCCGCTGGCGGGCATCATCCGCCAGGGGCGCACCCACAGGGCCTTCGGTACGCCGTCCCGGCGGCCGGCGCTGTGGCCGATGCATTCCCAGCCGGCGGCGGCGTAGCAGGTGCCGGCATAGTCGGGATGGACGAAGGTCTCCAGCAGCGGGGCCGCACGCCATAGCGGGCTTCCCAGTCCGCCGGCAAACGGCGGGCCAGCTGGCCCAAGAGATGGGAGGCCAGGTGGGGTACGCGTACCCCAGGCAAGATCAGGAAGCGGGCATTGGCGACGACCCGGGCGAGGTTACCGCGGCGGGTGGCCTCGTTCCAGCCGATCCAGTGGTCGCGATCCTGGAGGGCAAAGCTGGCCGCTTGGCAGGCGGCGGCGCCCAGGTCGCCGTGGGCGGAGCGGAAGAGGTAGCGCAGTTGGGCGCCGCACAGGGGTTTATCGCCCAGGGGTGCTGGACCATGAGTTGGTGGTAGGTGTCGCGTTCCGCGGCGGTGTCCACCACCACGAGGTCGATGGGACCCAGGGCGGCCAGGTCGCCCGTTACTTCAGCCACCGGCAGCGGCGCTGGCGCCACCGTGGCGGGTGCCGGGCGGGGGCCGGCGGGAAAGGGTGTCGCCACGGGCAGCGTCACGGCGCCGCGCCGGTGGAGCTCGGCCAGCGCGCGGCGGGCGCTGCCCAGGCAGCGTTGGCCCTGGGCATTGGTCCAGTTCAGCCAGTCTCACACCCGTTCCGCCAGGGCGCGGCGGCTGAGGGCGGGCTCCTGACCGACGGTGGCCATGATGCGCTCGCGTAGGGGGGTGTCAAACCATTGGCCACAGACTCTCATGGCCGGGGAGCGTAGCGGCCGGGCGGCGCGGAGTCAAGTGTGTGTAGGGATCAGGAAGTCGTCAAACCCCGAACATGAGAAATCCGTTCGCCGGGCTATCGAGCTGTCGGCATAGGCGTCTCTGGAATACGGTACCGGAGGTGTATTTGGGGCCGTCATCGTGAAGGACGGGAAAATCATATCGGAAGGAATGAACCGCGTGGTGGCGAGTCATGATCCAACCTGGCATGGAAAAAAGGAGGCCATCCGGCTGGCCTGTATCACCCTGCAGAGCTTCAAACTACCGGGCTGTATTCTTTATACCTGGGCGGAACCCTGTCCGATGTGTATGGCTACCTGCTATTGGGCGGGCATCGAAGAGGTTTACTAAGCCGCGACCGTGGAAGACGCCTTTAAATATGGCAAATTCGACGACCGCCCGATCTACGAACAACTGGCGCTGCCAAAGGAGCATCGTTCAATCAAAATGACCCAGCTTCTTCAGGACGAGTCCGTCGAGGTCTGGAAAAAAATATAAGGCCAGGCCCGATAAGACCCAATGCTGATTGTTCAAAGGCTGCCTCGGCCCGTCACCAGCGGGGTTTTCCCTGCGAAGACGAATTTGTTATGCGCTACCGAGGGGTCGGGGATGAATCTAACTTTACGTCTTCCATAATTAGAAAATTTAATTTAAGATGCAAATCGTCAACCCTGCAACTTGAGGAATAAACCGATGCACAGCCTGGCCGAGATTCAAGCCCAAATAGATGCCCTACAGGAACAAGCCAACTTAATCAAGAACCGCGAAAAAGATGGGATTATCTCCGAACTGCGGGAAAAAATTAAAACCTATGGTTTGACGGCGGCGGATCTCGGGCTATATATTCCTGAAATGCCAGTCGTTAGGCGTGCTCAGAGAGGTGCGAAATTCGTCTCGAAACCGGAACCCAAGTACCGGGATGCGCATGGTAATGAATGGTCCGGCGGGCGTGGCCGGCGGCCGCAATGGGTGATAGCCGCGATTGAAGCCGGGGAAGATATCGAAAACTACCGCATCGCGGATTAGCCTGGACAGGAAGGCGGCCCTGACAGCCAATGCGATCCGCATTGGATATTTTTTTGACTATCCGATGAGGGAGAGGTCGGTCAAAAAGGGCGCGGAGGCGCCCAGGACACCGATCAGGGCGAAGTGGAGACTCTATTCCTGCAACCTGGCAAAGGTAGCTACCAGGGCACCATCAACCATCCGCATCTCCAGCCGATCGCCGGTCCGCTCGAAGCGCGCGGCCTGGGGTAGGGCGGACAGGAAGGCGGTTTCCTGCGCCATGACCCCTGGCGGGTCCTGGCAGAATTTGCGGGTGCTCAGGGCCTGGCCGATGGTGATCTGGTCGCCGCTGATGGCAAAGGAGGCGCTGAAATGGTTGCATCCCGCAGAGCCGTCCAGGGCACCCCCCTCCCCAAAGTCGAGATGTAGCTCAGTGCCGCCGAGGAGGCCCTCCAGGGCGCCCCGGCCATTGTTGACACCCGTCACCCGCCAGCGGGTGCCGACCAGGCCCGGGGCCTGGGGACTGAATTTCATGGTGCCGCTATCGAACTTGAGGTCGATGAAGAGGTTGCCGTCCTGAAAAAAATAGCCATTGGCCCCGCCCAGATTGGCCAGGAAGCGGTCCCCCAGGGAAGCCTCGCCACAGCCCATGAGGGTTGTGGGCCCCAGCTCGATCCGCAGGCGATGATCTTCAATTTTGTAGCGACCCTGGGCCCGGTTGCAGTCAGCCTGAATGGCGAGGGTACCATCCCCGAGAAAGCGCAGGTGATAATTCCCCGGCTCGGCCGGGCGAAAGAGGTCGTCGTTGTTCATGTGGGTCTGTTGCCATAACCAACTCGTCGCGGTCAGGGCGGACGGGGTTTCCACCGCCAGCAAGGCCTGGCTGGATAATCCGGCGGCCAGGGTGAGCAGGATAAGAACAGCGGATATTTTCGAGGACATGAGAAAGGGTCTCCAAAGGTGCCGTCAGGCTAGGTCAGGTACCAATCGTTGGGTGGCGGTGACGCCGCTGGGGCGCCGAGGGCCGGATCTTAGGTAAGGATCACCGTCGCCTTGCTGGCCTGGCGCGGTTTCTGGTGGTCGCGTCGGAGAGTCACGGGTAGGGCCAAGACCTGCAATGAAGGTTGAGGAAAGGGCAGAATTGTACCCTCGGTTCCGGTTGGCGGGCGGTCACTGCAACCTGATCGAGCCGACCATCCGGGACCAGCGAGGCCTCCCCGGGTCCGGGTGCGCCCCAGCAACTGGCCAAAGGGTTTTTCCGCTCTTGTTATTACAGCGTAAGATAGTGCCCTTGGCACCTGCAATGAACCCTGCCCCGGGCCCTCGCCGCCAGTGCCCCGGCCCCCGCTGTTAGACGAGACCCCCATGCGCTACGAGACAGACGATCTACGCATCCGCGCCATGAAGCAGCTGATATCGCCGGAGGATCTGATCCGGCTCTACCCCCTGACGGATGCCATCTCGGCCACCGTCCACCATGCCCGGTGCGCCATTCGCGACATTCTCCACGACGAGGACGACCGCCTGCTGGCGGTGGTGGGCCCCTGCTCGGTGCATGACGTCAACGCGGCCCGAGATTACGCCGAGCGACTTTTGCCGGTCCGCGACCGCCTCAACCAAGAGCTGCTGATTGTCATGCGCGTCTATTTCGAGAAGCCGCGCACCACGGTGGGCTGGAAGGGTCTCATCAACGATCCCCACCTGGATGGCAGTTTCGAGATCAACGAGGGCCTCAAACTGGCCCGCTCCCTGCTGGTGGACATCAATGGTTTGGGCGTCCCGGCGGGGACCGAGTTCCTCGACCTCATCAGCCCCCAATACATCGCCGACCTCATCAGTTGGGGGGCCATCGGCGCCCGCACCACCGAGAGCCAGGGCCATCGCGAGCTGTCGTCGGGGCTATCCTGCCCGGTGGGCTTCAAGAATGCCACCAGCGGCAGCCTGCGCATCGCCTTGGACGCCATGCACGCGGCGGCCCACCCCCATCATTTCCTGTCGGTCACCAAGGAAGGCCGCTCCGCCATCTTTGCCACCGCCGGTAACCCGGATACCCATGTGATTCTGCGCGGGGGTGCCCGGCCGAACTACGACACCGAGAGCGTCAACATGGCGGCGGACGAGATGGACGATGCTGGGCTGCGCCCGCGCATCATGATCGACTTCAGTCACGCCAACAGCCGCAAGAAGCCTCACAAGCAGGTGGATGTGGGCCGGGACGTTGCCGGCCAGGTCGCCCGGGGCGATCGCCGTATCATAGGTGCCATGATCGAGAGTCATTTGATCGGGGGCCGCCAGGACTGGCACCCCGATACCGAATTGACCTATGGTCAGAGTATTACCGATGCCTGCATTGGCTGGGATGACACCGAGCCCCTGCTGGAGGAGCTCGCCGAGGCCGTCCGCCGCCGCCGCGCGGTATCCTGATTTTCCTGAGCGCCGAAGCCAAGCCGACCCATGCGACAAGAATACGACCCCCGCGCCATCGAGGCGGCGGCCCAGGCCTACTGGGAAGGAGCCCAATCCTTCAAGGCTGTGGAAGATCCCAGCCGCGAGAAGTTCTACTGCCTGGCCATGTTCCCCTATCCGTCCGGGAAGCTGCACATGGGCCATGTGCGCAACTACACCATCGGCGACGTCATCGCCCGCTATCAGCGCATGCTCGGCAAGAACGTCCTGCAGCCCATGGGCTGGGACGCCTTTGGGCTGCCGGCGGAAAACGCCGCCATCCAGCACGGCATCCCGCCCTCCCAATGGACCAAATCCAACATCGCCTACATGAAGGCCCAGCTCAAGAGCCTGGGCTTTGGCTATGACTGGGACCGGGAACTGGCAACCTGCGACCCGGATTACTACCGCTGGGAGCAGTGGCTGTTCGGTCGCCTCATGGACAAGGGCCTGGCCTACCGCGCCAAGTCCATGGTGAACTGGGACCCGGTGGACCGCACCGTGCTGGCCAATGAGCAGGTCATCGACGGCAAGGGCTGGCGATCGGGCGCCCCGGTGGAGAAGCGCGAGATCGAGCAGTGGTTCGTGCGCATCACCGCCTATGCCCAGGAACTCGTGGACGCCCTCGACGGCCTCGACGGCTGGCCGGACCAGGTACGGGCCATGCAGCGCAACTGGATCGGCCGCTCCGAGGGCGTCCACATGGACTTCGGAATCGCCGGCTCGGATGAGAAGCTCGGCATCTATACCACCCGTCCGGACACCCTCATGGGCGTGACCTATGTCGCCGTTGCCGCCGAACACCCCTTGGCTCGGCGGGCGGCCGAGACCGATCCCGGTCTGGCGGCCTTCATCGAGGAATGCCGGCAAGGTGGCGTCTCCGAGGCCGAGATCGAGACCATGGAAAAGAAGGGCTATGCCCTTGGCCTGGATGCTCTGCACCCCATCACCGGGGCGCCCGTGCCTATCTTCGCCGCCAACTTTGTCCTCATGGGCTACGGCACCGGGGCCGTCATGGCCGTCCCCGCCCATGACCAGCGCGACTGGGAGTTCGCCGCCAAATACGGCATCCCCCGCAGGCAGGTCATCTTCGCCGCCGATGGCTCGCCCTGTGGTATCGAGGCTGGGGCCTACATCGAGAAGGGGCTACTGCGCGACTCGGGCCCCTTCGATGGGCTCGACTTCGCCCAGGCCTGCGCCGCCATCGCCGCCTGGCTGGAGGAGCAGGGCCGGGGCGGTCGTCGCGTCAACTTCCGCCTGCGCGACTGGGGCGTCTCCCGGCAACGCTACTGGGGCTGCCCCCTGCCGGTGATCCATGGGGCGGATGGCCAGGTGCGCGCCGAGACCCATTTGCCGGTGCGGCTGCCAGAGGACGTCATCGTCGATGGTTCGGGCTCGCCCCTCAAGAAGATGCCGGCCTTCTCCGAGCTGGGCGGGGGCGAGAGCCGGGAGACGGATACCTTCGATACCTTCTTCGAGTCCTCCTGGTACTACGCCCGCTACTGTTCTCCCGACTGCGATACCGCCATGCTGGACGAGCGCGCCCGCTACTGGCTGCCGGTCGATCAGTACGTTGGCGGTATCGAGCACGCGGTCCTGCACCTCCTCTATGCCCGTTTTTTCCACAAGCTGATGCGGGACGAGGGCCTGGTGGAATGCGACGAGCCCTTCACCCAGCTGCTCACCCAGGGCATGGTGGTGGCCGAGACCTGGTATCGCGAGGATAGCGAGGGTCGCAAGCAGTGGTTCAATCCCGCCGAGGTGGAGGTGGAGCGCGACGAGCGGGGGCGGCTGGCGAGGGGCCGGCTTCAGGCCGACGGCCAGCCCGTCGTCTTTGGGGGCATCGAGAAGATGTCCAAGTCCAAAAACAACGGGGTCGATCCCCAGGTGCTGACGGATCGCTATGGCGCCGATACCGTGCGTCTCTACACCATGTTCACCTCCCCGCCGGAGCAATCCCTGGAATGGAACGATGAGGGCGTGGAGGGGGCCTCCCGCTTCCTCAAGCGGGTCTGGGCCCTGGCCCAGGACGAGCACCGCGAGGGCCGGGAGGGGGCTGGTGGCCTTGCGCCCGGGGAGGCGCGCCACGAGATCCATGCCACACTCAAGAAGGTCCTCTTCGATTACGAACGCCATCAATTCAATACCGTGGTCTCGGGCTGCATGACCATGGTCAACAGCCTCCACAAGCTGGACCCCGGGGTCGCGGCCGGCGCGGCGGTGATGCGCGAGGGGCTTGGCATCGTCCTGCGGCTGCTGGCCCCCATCGCGCCCCATCTGAGTCACCACCTCTGGCGCGAACTGGGCCTGGGTGACGACATCCTGCGCGCGCCCTGGCCCAGCGTGGACGAGGAGGCCTTGCGGCGGGACACCTTGGAATACGTGATTCAGGTCAACGGCAAGGTGCGCGGCAAGATCCTGGTGCCCGCCGTTGCCGATCGCCAGGCTGTGGAGAGGGCCGCCCTGGAGAACGAGAATGTGCGTCGTTTCCTGGGCGAGGCCCAGGTGCGTAAGGTGATCCTGGTCCCCAACAAGCTGGTCAATCTGGTGGTGCAGTGATGACCATGGGCCTAGCCGATACGCGCCTGGGGTTGCTGGTGGCCCTGCTGATGGCTTTGACCCTGGTAACGGCCTGTGGCTTCAAGCTGCGGGGCGCGGTGGCTATACCGCCCAATCTCAGCCCGGTCTTTGTCGAGATCCCCGGCAACTCCCTGGTGGGGGGGATCCTGCGGGAGAGATTCCAGCTCTCCGCCGTTCAACAGGCCGCCTCGGCCAAGGACGCCAGGGTCCTGGTACGCATCTTGTCCGAGTCCCGCCGCTCACGGGTCGGTGCCCTGGATCGCAATGGCAAGATTATCGCCACCGAACTCATCCTGGACCTGCGCTTCGATGCCCGCGACGCCACGGGCAAGATCCTGATCGAGCCCCGCGCCCTGGAGATTTCCCGCACCTTCGAAAATGCCGACGTGGAAGTGCTGGGCAAGCAACTGGAGGCGGAGATCCTCTACGCGGAGATGGCCCAGGACGCGGCCACCCAGATCCTGGCGATGCTGCGCGCCGCCTTGCCCGCGGGCTAGTCCGGGACCGGCGGGCCCATGCGCCTCCAGTTTCATCAGCTTGCCGCCCACCTCAAGCCGGGGCTGCCGCCGGTGGTCATGCTCTGCGGCGACGAGCCATATCAGCTCGGCGAGGCCGCCAGCCTGGTCCGCCAAGCGGCCCGCGCCCTGGGCTTCGCGGAACGGGAGATCCTGGAGGTGGACGGCCATTTCGACTGGGGCCTGCTCACGGTGGCGGCCCAGTCCCAGTCGCTCTTTTCCAGTCTCAAGCTCATCGAGTTGCGGCTGGCCTCCGGCAAGATAGGGCGCGAGGGTGGCGAGGCGGTGCGCCGCTATTGCGCCCAGCCCAGGCCCGAAAACCGGCTCCTGATCCTGGCGCCCAATCTGGAATACCAGGAGCTTCAAGCCAAGTGGATTCAGGTAGTCGAGCGCGCCGGGGTGCTGCTCCAGGTCAAGCCCCTTGCAGGGCCGCGGCTGGTGGAGTGGATCGGGCAACGTCTACGCGAACGTGGTCTCAAACCCGGACCCGAGGTCGCCGCCATGCTCGCCGAACGGGTGGAGGGTAATTTGCTCGCCGCCGCCCAGGAGGTCGATAAGCTGGTTCTGATCCACGGCCCGGGCCCCCTGACTGCCGAACAGCTCAGCCGCGCCATCTCCGACAGCTCCCGCTATGATCTGTTCGATGTCCCCGACGCCGCCCTGGCGGGGGATCGCGGCCGCATGCACCGCATCCTTGACGGCCTCGCCGCCGAGGGCACCGCCGAGCCCCTAGTGCTCTGGGTTCTGGCCCGCGAGGTTCGTCTCCTGACCCGCGCCGCCTTCGCCGCGCGCTCCGGCCCCCGGGCACTGGAGGCCTTCCTGAGCGCCGAACGGGTGTGGCAAAATCGCCATGGCCCCATGAAGTTGGCCCTGCGCCGCCTGCCTCCCGCCCGGCTGCGGGCCCTCATGGGACACTGCGCGCGCGCCGATCGCCAGATCAAGGGCCTGGAAGCCGGAGAGGCTTGGCTGACCCTGGCGGTCATCGGTGATGCCCTGGCGGGCGGGGAGGGGGCTCTGCCCGCGAGTTGAGATGAGATGCTTGACAGTATTAGCGAATGCTAATACATTATCTCCCCAGGATGGCGCGCTATGACGCCCTCCCTTGCTGCAACCCAGATCTAACTTCGGAGAACACAGATGAAAAAACTTGCTACCGCTGCCGCTATCGCCGCCCTGCTGGGCGTTTCCGCCTCCGCCGCTGCCTACTGGGGCGGTGGTCCTTGGGGCGGTGGTCCCGGCTATGGCAACAACAACATGATGAACGACATGTTTGGCGATGGCAGTGGCTACGGCGACTTCAGCATGAACATGAGCGGTGGCGGCCGCGGTTACGGCCGTGGTTACAACCGTTACTATGACAACTATGGCTACGGGTATGCCCCTTACGGCTATGGCGCCCCCTACGGTTATGCCCCTTACGGTGCCCCCTATGGCGCGCCTTATGCCCCGCCCGCGCCCCCGGTTGCTCCCGCCGCTCCCTCCAAGTAAGCCAGTCCAGCGCCGTTTGCACCAGAAATGAGCTAACGGCGTTCGTCGGCACAGGGAGGTGCCGAGCCACCCCGGCCCCGCCGGGGTTTGTTTTAAACAGGGTCCGCGCCAGACGGCGCGGACCCTGCCGTTTTGGCTTCCCTGGCCGGTGCCGAGCCACTTGGCGGTTCCAAGCATCTGCCTGCGGCGTTCCCTCCCGTCATGGCGATGCCCCTCAGCCTGCTTTTCAGCGCGACTCGGATGAGATTGATATCCATGCCAAGACCCATCAGGAAGGTTCCGCCGCCTGATCTGCCGCGCCGCTGTTCCCACCCCATGGCCAATCAGAAATCGGTTGAAATCTGACACCCTGAAACGGGCGCATCCTACGTTTTTACTTCCCCCTATTTCTTCCCGGCTAATCAAACTCAATCTGGGAATTTCTTTTCCTTGGCCTTGTTCTAGGCTATCTTCCCCTGTCTATCCTGGCCAGAAAGTCGATCCAACGAAGCCTTATAGCCCAAACCCATGCCGGCCAAGTGCTTAGAGGGCGTGTATAGAAATATACAAGTAAATGCTGATATATTGATCGAAATCAAATAAGTTTGCGCTATCTGTTGATTTATCGCATTCTTATAATAATTGAGTCCGCCCCGATCCCCAGGTCCCATCCCGCTGCTGGGGCTGGGTCGCGATCGGCTTGATCGAGCTGGAAAGAGTGTGTCTTGCAGCATGGCAACAGGAGGTGGTGGGGCCTGCAAGGCGCCAATCGTGAACACCGAGTAATCGAGGCTCTGGACCCAGACCTCGCCTCGCAAGTACGACAATTACTACGAGAGGGGATTTGGCAGTGAATTTAAAGCGCATCGGGGCCATAACCGCCTCGCTATCCTTAACCTGCTGGGCAGGACACGCGGCGGCCGAGTTGGGGTTCAACTTCCCCGAGCCCGCCGCCGGCGTGGCCCAGGAGATCTATGACATCCATATGATGACCACGACCATTGCCGCGGTCCTGCTGGTCGTTATCTTTGGATTCGTCATCTACTCTCTGGTCTATCACCGCAAGAGCCGGGGCTATGCGGCCGATCAGCATTTCCACGAGTCATGGTTTGGGCGCTGGTCCTGGGTGATAGTCCCCGTCCTGGTGCTGGGCGTGGACCTGACCATAGCCAACTCCGCCCATAAGACCCTGGTGAAGGTTTGGGAAATCCCCAAGGGCGAAGACCTCATGGATGTCAAGGTAGTGGGTCACCAGTGGTGGTGGGAGTACGAGTACCTGGACCACTCGGTGGAGGTCGGCGGCCAGCCCAAGCACGTCCGCATTGAGAGCCGCTATCTCCCGGAAGATAAGGCCGGTGAAAACTATCTACGGGCGGTGGACAATCCGCTGGTCCTGCCGGTGGGCACCAAGGTCCGTTTCCTGCACACCTCGGCCGACGTCAACCATGCCTTCTGGGTGCCAGAGCTGGCGGTAAAGAAGGACGCCATCCCCGGCTACGTCACTGAGACCTGGGTTGATCTCAATCGCGAAGGCACCTTCCGCGGCCAGTGCGCCGAGTTGTGCGGGACCTGGCACTCGCGTATGCCTATCGTGGTGGAGTCCGTGTCCAAGGAAAAGTTTGACGACTGGATGGTCCAGCAAAAACAAGTCATGGTGGCCTCCGCCGCCGAGGCGAATGTGGACAAGACCTGGACCAAGGCCGACCTGATGGAAAAAGGCAAGGACCTCTATAACAGCAAGTGCAGTGCCTGCCACCAAATCAACGGCCAGGGGCTGGCTCCGGCCTTCCCGGCCCTGGCGGGAAGCAAGATCGCCACCGGCCCCATCGCAGGCCACCTGGATATCGTTCTGAACGGCAAGACAGGTACCGCCATGGTGCCCTGGAATACCCTTAATGATCTGGAACTGGCCGCTATCATCACCTACGAGCGCAATGCCTGGGGCAATGACACCGGCGACCTGGTTCAGCCGCGCGACGTGCATGCCGGCCGCTCCCTGGCAGTCAAGTAGGCCCATGCAGGCCCTTCCCCATCCGCTCCAGAACGCTACGCCGCGCAGCCCGAATATGGGTGCGTCGGCGGGCGGACGAACTCTTTCTCCCACGAGGTAGACCGCCATGACCGCCATCACATTGGATCACGAGCACGAGCAGCATGGCCCCCCTCACGGCCTGCGACGGTGGCTGTTCTCGACGAATCACAAAGACATAGGGACCATGTATCTGATTTTCGCCTTGATCATGCTCTTCATGGGTGGGGCGAGCGCCATGCTCATCCGCATGGAGTTATTTATGCCGGGCCTGCAATTGCTGGAGCCAGACCTTTACAACAACCTGGTTACCAATCATGCCCTGCTGATGATATTCGGGGCCGTGATGCCCGCCGCCGCAGGCATGGCCAACTGGATGATCCCGCTCATGATCGGGGCTCCGGACATGGCCTTGCCGCGCATGAACAACCTGAGTTTTTGGATTCTGCCGGCGGCTGGGACCATGTTGGTCCTGTCCTTCGTCGTGCCTTTCTTCCCCGGCGGCGGGACCCAGATCAACACCGGCTGGACTCTCTATCCGCCCTTGTCCATCCAGGTCGGCATGTCCATGGATTTCCTGATTTTCGCCATCCATCTCCTTGGCATTTCCTCGGTGCTGGCCTCCATTAATATTATCGTCACCATCTTCAATATGCGCGCACCGGGCATGAAGCTGTTGCAAATGCCGATCTTCGTCTGGACCTGGCTAGTCACCGCCTTCCTGCTCATCCTGGTGGTGCCGGTGCTGGCTGGCGGCGTTACCATGCTGCTGTTCGACCGCCATTTCGGCACCAGCTTCTTCAATGCCGCCGGCGGCGGCGATCCGGTTCTGTTTCAGCACCTTTTCTGGTTCTTCGGCCATCCCGAGGTCTATATCCTGATTCTGCCGTCCTTTGGCATACTGGCGGCTATAGTCCCGACCTTCTCCCGCAAGCCGCTGTTTGGCTATAACTCCCTGGTGGGTGGCATGATCGCCATCATGGTTATCGGCATGGTGGTCTGGGCTCACCATCAGTACACCATCGGCATGTCACTGGGGGCGGTGAGTTATTTCATGATTGGCACCATCATCATCTCCATTCCGGTTGGGCTCATGGTCTTCAATTACATGGCTACCATGTGGAAGGGATCCATGACCTTCGAGACGCCCATGCTCTTCGCCGTGGCCATTCTGCTGATGTTCTCCTTCGGTGGTCTGACCGGCATCATGCTGGCGGTGGTCCCGGCGGACATGCAATATCACGACTCGATGTTTGTCGTCGCCCACTTCCACTATGTGCTGCTGCCGGGGGCCGTTTTCGGGCTGTTCGCCGGCGTCTTCTATTGGCTGCCCAAGTGGACCGGCCACATGTACAACGAGCGACTAGCCAAAATCTTCTTCTGGACGAATATCATCAGCTTTAACGCGACTTTCTTCCCGCAGCACTTCATTGGACTGGCGGGAATGCCCCGGCGCATTGTTGATTACAATGTGATGTTCACTGAATTCAATGTTATTTCCAGCCTGGCGGCTTTCGTCTTCGGCCTCAGCCACCTGTTGCTGCTGTACATCATCATCGACACGATACGCCGCGGAAAGCAGGCCAAGGATCGGGTGTGGGAGGGTGCCGAAGGGCTAGAGTGGGAGTTACCATCGCCCCCGCCCTTCCATAGTTGGACTACGGCCCCGGTCCTGGCCAGATAGCTAACCCTAAAGCCCGGGATGGCTGGCCAGGAGAGCCGCGTGAACTCCCTGGCGAGCCATCCAACTGTAACCCAAACGAGATCATCAACATTCAGATGACTAACGACATGATTTCCGAGGCGAGGCCCGAACTGCGGCGCCGCAATGTCCGTACCGCCTGGGTGCTGGCGGCCTTTGCCTGTTTTATGTTCCTGAGTTCCGTGCCCTTCTGGAAGGGCCTGGCCAACATGATCGCGGCGAGTGGACTATGAGCGAGGCCGCTGACCTTGGGCGGAGGAAGCGTCGGACTTCGTGGTGGCTTGCGATGCTCGCCCTTGGCATGTTTGGCTTCGGTTTCGCCATGGTCCCGCTCTACGGACTGCTGTGCAATATTACGGGGATGCAGTCAGTTGATGGCATGAGCGATCTCGGCAGGCGCATTACAACGGCTGGGGAATGGACGGGTGCCGAAGGAAGGTGGGTGACGGTCAAGTTCGATACGACCATGCATCCGGAATTGCCCTGGAGCATTAACCCGATGGAGGGCAAGGTCCGGGTACGGCTCGGGGAATCGCGGGTGGTGAACTTCGTGGCGGAGAACCACTCCGCCCAGTCGATTACCGGTCAGGCGATTCCGAGCATTGCACCCTGGCAGGCTAACGGCTTCTTCTCCAAGCTGGAGTGCTTCTGTTTTTCCCAGCAGACCCTGGCCGGCTATGAACGCAAGGAGATGCCGGTGCGTTTCGTGGTCTCGCCGGACCTACCGCCGGAGATCGATTCCCTGACGCTCTCCTATAACGTCATGCGGTTGCAGGGTGGGACTCTGGCGGCAGCCCAATAGCTGGGGCATCGCCGGCCCCCGAGCGGTCCTGGCGCCCAGGACCATCATCGACATCAAGATTAAGCGAGGAGTGCGAGGATGAGCGGTTCTATCCACGGGCAGAAAGACTATTTCATCCCGGATTCCAGCCCCTGGCCGATCACGGCCATGTTCGCGGTATTCCTGATGCTGTCCGGGACAGCCCTGAGCATCAATAGCGTGAGTTTCGGTACCTGGATGCTGGTGGCGGGCTTCGCCTTGCTCGCCTTCATGTTCTATGGCTGGTTCGGCGATGTCATCGGCGAAAGCATGGCGGACCGTTATAACGCCCAGGTGGACCGCTCCTTTCGCCAGGGGATGTTCTGGTTCATCGCCTCCGAGGTCTTCTTCTTCCTGAGTTTCTTTGGGGCCCTGTGGTACATCCGCAATGTGGCCATGCTCTGGCTGGGGGGCGAGGGCTATCTGGGCGAATCCCATGCCCTGCTCTGGAGCCAATTCAGCGCGGTCTGGCCCTCGGCGGGTCCTGAACAGCTCGGCGGTGAGTTCAAGGCGATGGGTCCCTGGGGCATCCCGGCCATCAATACCCTGCTGCTGTTAACCTCAGGGGCCACCATTACCTGGGCCCATTGGGGCCTGAAGGAGCATAACAATACCACCCTGGTCCGCGGCCTGGCCCTGACCATTGGCCTGGGTTTTCTCTTCGTCCTGCTTCAGGCCTACGAGTATTACCATGCCTACCATGCGCTGAATCTGACCTTGGGCTCCGGGGCCTATGGCTCCACCTTCTACATGCTGACCGGCTTCCATGGCTTTCATGTGACCATGGGCGCCGTGATGCTCAGCGTGATCCTGGTCCGGGCCATGCGGGGTCACTTTAGCCCGCACAACCACTTTGCCTTCGAGGCGGTGGCTTGGTATTGGCACTTCGTGGACGTGGTCTGGCTGGGGCTCTTCGTCTTTGTCTATTGGCTTTAATCGGGGGATGGGGCTCGCCGGAACTTGCTCCCGGCGAGCCATGGGGATGGGCTTCAGACCCCGTGGGGCTGAAGCAGACCGGTGAAATGGCCGAGCATCAGGAGCCCGAACAGGGTCAGCGAGAGAACGATACGTACCGTCAAGGCGCGTACCACCCGGGTCTTGTCCTCCTCGCCATCATCCTTGGTAAGGTAATACATACCCTGGCCCAATGAGAAGACAATGAAGACCAGGACCAGCAGTACCGGTATCTTGAAAATGAGTTCCATGATGACTCCCCCTTATGTTCTTGTTGGTGGTTGCTAATGTCCGCGGCCATCTTATCGCCTGCGCGACATTCATACGAATATAGCACCCCTATGCAATTTGACGAATCCGTATTTCAACCCCGCTGGCTACCGACCCTGATCCTGGGACTTGCGTTTGCGTGTTTCGTTACCCTTGGGCTCTGGCAGATGGGACGGGCGGCGGAGAAGCGGGGGCAGGCCCACGACCTGGTAACCGCGGGAGAACTGCCGGCCTTCGTTCTCGGCGTCGAACCCGTCGAGTCCGAGGTCCTGCGCTATCGGCGCCTGAGCGCCACCGGGACCTACGAGGCCGAGGGACAGATACTGCTGGAGGCCCGCCGGCACGCCGGCAAGACGGGCTTTCACGTTGTCACGCCTCTGCGCATCAGTGGTGGCGAGATGCGGGTCCTGGTGAACCGGGGCTGGATTCCGGCCGACACCCAGGGCCAGGCTACGCCAGCACCGGTCCCGCCGGGCGAGGTCCGGGTGACGGGCCAGACCCACATCCCAGCTGCACCGGCCCTGGCTCTCCACGCCGGTTCGAATGCGGCAAAGGGTTGGGGAGGGCGTTGGCCCTATCTGACGGTGGACCTCTATCGGGCAATGGTCGCCTATCCCCTCCAGCCGGTGGTCATGCTTTTGGACCCGGCCGAGGGGGGTGGCTTTGTCCGTGACTGGCCTCGTGAACTGCCAAAAGAAGGGATGCATCTGGGCTATGCGATCCAGTGGTTCGCCTTCGCGGTCATTGTCCTGGTCATCTGGGTACGTCTCAGCCTGGCAAAAAGCGGCGGGCACGAGGTTTCCCCATGAGCTCGGCGGAGGCTGCCAAACCCAACACCAGCGAGGGAACCGATTCCAAGCGGCGTCTGAAGCCCCTGCTGGTGATGATTGCCATCTTTGCGGCGCCTTCCCTGGGGGCCTGGTTTCTGTACTTCAACCCGGAATACCTGCCCAGCGGGCGCGCCAATCAGGGGGAGCTTATCTCCCCGGTGGTTCCCATCCCCGCCCGTCTGGAGCTGATTACCCCGGAGGGTGCCCCCTTGGATCGGGAGGCCCTGATGGGCAGGTGGACTCTGGTTTTTCTGACCGGTCGGGACTGCCCCGCACCTTGTCAGTCACGGCTCAGGGATCTAAGGCAGATCCGTCTCGCCCTCGGGGAGGGGAGTCTGAGCACGGAGCGGCTCCTGATCATGGTGGACCCGGATGGGCAGGGGATGGACGCTGAGCTGGCGCGGGAATTTGGGGGCATGCGGGTGGCGCGGACGGATGTGGCGGGTGGGAAAGAGTTGCTGGACCTCCTGGGGCAGGGCGACTCCGCCCTCGGCCGAATTTATATCCTTGATCCCATGGGCAATTTGATGATGCGGTATGCATCGGATGCCCCGGCGAAAGATACCCTTAAAGACATGGGGCGCCTCATCAAGGCCTCCCGAAACTGGATAAAAGGTGCAGGCTATGGCCACAAGTGAGATCACCCTGACCAAGTCCCAGGAACTGGCCTGGAGACGCTACTACGACCTGACCAAACCCAAGGTGGTGGCGCTCATCCTGTTCACCGCTCTGGTGGGGATGCTCCTGTCCACCCCGGGGATGGTCCCCGTGCAGCCCCTGTTCTTCGGACTGCTGGGCATCGGGCTAGCCTCGGCGGCCGGGGCGGCCCTGAACCACGTGGTCGATCAACGCATCGATGGCATCATGGAACGTACCCGCAACCGGCCACTGCCCAGCGGCGACCTTGACGCCCCTCACGCCTTGGGCTTTGCCCTGGTGCTGGTCGCCTTGTCCATGCTGATCCTGACGACCCTGGTCAATGCCCTGACCGCCGCCTTAACCTTCGCCGCCTTCATCGGTTACGCCGTCATTTATACGAGCTATCTCAAGCGGGCCACGCCCCAAAATATCGTCTGGGGCGGCATCGCGGGGGCGGCTCCGCCCCTGCTCGGTTGGACCGCCATCACTGGGGAGGTCGGCGGCTTTGGTTTACTGCTCGTCATGATCATCTTTCTCTGGACCCCCCCACATTTCTGGGCCTTGGCCATCAAACGCCGCGCCGAGTATGCCAAGGCGGGCATCCCCATGCTCCCCGTGACCCACGGTGTGGAATTCACCAAGCAGCAAATCCTGATCTACACCCTGATGCTCCTGATCGTCTCACTCATGCCATTTCTAGGGCATATGGCGGGGCTCTTATATTTGGGTGGGGCCCTGGTTCTGGGTACGCGCTTCGTCTATTTCGCCCTGCGTCTCTGGCTCGGCGAAGGCGATGGCATGGCGATGCCCACCTTCCTCTATTCCATCCGGTATCTGATGTGGCTGTTCGGGGTACTGCTGGCGGATCATTACGTGATGGCGCTCATTTAGGCCCCGATGCGTGGGGGCTGGGGGCGGACGGCAAAGGCCTTAAGGACCACCAGGACAAAGAGGATGCCACCGATGACGGCCAGCAAACCTCCGATTCCCATGACTCCCATGGCGGCTTTGGCCGACCAGGTATCGAGGCCTTGGGCGGCACCGGCGGTTTTGCGCTGGATACCCATGGCCCCGGAGGCCGCCAAACCGCCGATGTGTAGCAACTGCCCGCTGCCGTAGACCCAGGGTTGCACCCTCGCCATCCAGCCGGCGGGGGGGGCCAGGCCAAGGGTGGGGAGCAGGTGGTAGGTCAGACCCATCAGGGCTAGGGTCACGCCGACGATGGACCCGTGGTAATGGGCCGGGATGATGGTATTCACCCCGGAGATGGCCACCGCCAGCACCCCGCCGGCGGCGAATAGGGTCAAGGAGGCGGCGAGGGCCCGGGACTCTGGGCGCGGGGATGGGTCCCGGGTTGAGCCGCGGCGGCGGATCAGGGCAATCACCAGCAAGATGCCAAGGGGGATCACGGCCAGACCATTGCCAAACTGCATCAGGCGGGTAAAGGCGATCCGGGCTTCCCCAGTACCGGGGGGATAGAGGGTGTGAATCAGGGGTACGGCCAGGAGGGGCAGGACGCCAAGGATCAGGACACCCGAAAGCCAGCGGTCGGGCAATGCCAGGGGGTACCCCAGGTCGCGGGCGAGCCAGAGCCAGGCAATCAGCATGATCTGGGTATAGACGAATTGGAGGACATGGCCGGGTCCCCAGAACAGGAGTTCGTAAGAGATCCCAGTGCCTGTCTGGGCCAGGTCGATCCATGACCAGATCAGAGAAATAGCGGCAATCAGTGTCGCGAAGGCGGCGGTTGCGCCGCCGACGGCAATGGGATCGATGAGTCTGATCCTTGGCACAGCCCCCAAGAGATAGGCGGAGACCTGCAGTAGACTGCCAAGGGCGAAAAGACCGAGGCCCCAGAAGAAGACGGGGGCATCCAGGACGGGGACATAGTTGTTAAGTTCGCGTGCGCTGGCCCCCAGAAAGGGCGCGGCCGCGACCAGGAGGCAACCGAGGGTTGCTCCCGCCAAGCCGAGCCGCGACAACTCGAGACGGATGCCGGGGGCAAGGCCCCAGATCACCCCGGCGAAGGCGAGGAACCAGATCAGGATCGACTGATCGACATGCACCACCAAGGCCGTGCGGAAGAAATCCTGGGAGGGGAAGAGCCACGCCAGTCCTGGGGTGCGTGCCAGGACCAGCAGGATGGCAAAGATCCCGGCCAGCGCCAGCGCCAGGACCCCGAGCCCCAGCCAGCCTCGCGCCAAGGGGAGGGCAGGGTGCCTCGCCACCGCCTCGGTATGCGCGCCCAAAGCCGTTTTCAGATCCGCCATGACATTTACCACCCTGATGTTGTCGAACCGTTCATTCTAGGAGATAGCCCCACATGAAGCGAAGCAGATTTGCCGCCCTTGCCGCCTTGGCGGCGGTATTGGCCTTAGCCGTCATCATGCTGGGAGCTTATGTACGCCTATCCCACGCCGGGCTGGGGTGCCCGGACTGGCCCGGCTGTTATGGCCGTCTGGCCGCGCCCAGCCATCCCGAGGCGTTGGCCGAGGCCAATGCAGCCTTCCCCGAACGCCCGGTTCATACCGCCAAGGCCTGGAAGGAGATGGTCCACCGCTATCTGGCCAGTGGCTTGGGGCTGGTCATCCTGATCCTGGCGGGGTTTGCCTGGGCCGGGCGGCGCGCGGGTCTCCCCGTCGGCCTGCCCACCCTGCTGGTGGGCTTGGTCGCATTCCAGGGCTTGCTGGGGATGTGGACCGTCACCCTGCTTGTCAACCCGACTATCGTGACCCTGCACCTGGCGGGTGGTTTGGCCACGTTGGCCTTGCTGTGGTGGTTGACCCTGCGCCAGGGGCGACTCTTCTATGCAGTCGTCCCGTCTGAATTAGCGGCCTTGCGGCCCTGGGCCTGGCTGGGGTTGGGGCTGGTCTGCGTCCAAATTTTGCTTGGCGGCTGGACGAGTACCCACTACGCCGCCCTTGCCTGCCCGGATTTTCCTAGCTGCCATGGCGGCGAATGGTGGCCTAGGGCGGATTTCACGGCAGGCTTCAGCCTGTTACGCCCCGTCGGCGTGGACTACGAGGGCGGGGTTCTGGACGGTCCGGCGCGGACGGCGATCCACCTGACACACCGTGCCGGGGCCCTGATCGTCTTTTTGTATCTCGGCAGCCTCGCCCTACTCCTGTTGCGTCGGGCCCGCTACCCCGTGCAACGCCACCTGGCCCAGACCCTGATCCTCGCATTGGTGTTGCAGGTGGGTCTCGGCATTGCCAACATAGTCACAAAGTTGCCACTGGATTTGGCGGTAGCCCACAACGGTGGGGCCGCCTTGCTCCTGCTAGCCCTACTGACCTTAATACATGCCTTGTACCCCTCCGGCGAGTCCGGACCGGACCGCACCTACCGGGATCGGCTGGCCAGGGTGCGGGGTGCATCATGAGCCCGAAATCGTCCCAATCCGGCTTCACTGCACCGGTCGTCGTGGCGGTGGCTTTACTCACGGCGTTGGTGGGGCTTTGGTGGGGTGCCGATTGGTATGGGCATCGCCGTGCTGGGCCGAGCCCCGTGCCCGCCCAACTTCAGGCCGGGACCGTGCTGCCTTGGCCCAAGGCGCTGACCCCATTCATCATGACAGACCAAGACGGACGCGAGATGACTGAGGCGGCACTGCGTGGCAAATGGACTTTCGCGGCTATCGGCTATACCACCTGCCCCGATATCTGTCCCATGACCCTGGCAACCTTCGTTGCACTCCATCAGCGGATAGGCGCGACGGCGGGCGGACAGGGGCCGCAATTCCTCTTCATCTCCGTGGATCCCGAGCGCGACACCCCCGAAAGGTTTGCCCAATACGTGCATCATTTCCACCCCGATTTTCTGGGAGCCACCGGTTCCGAGGAGGTCCTTAAGGGGTGACCCGTGATCTTGGCGCCCTTTATGTGCGGGTCAACGACCCGCAAAGCGCTCTTGGATATACCATGGACCATTCCGCTTCCATCTACTTGATCGACCCCAAGGGCCAGTTGGCCGCGATCTTCAGTGCGCCTCACGACCCGACACTGATGGGGCAAGACTTCATGGCCCTCGTCCACGCTGCCAGACCACAAACCCAAATCCTAGGAAAATAATGGAGGATACCCTCATGTCACCTGCCGCAATGGCCCATCGGGACACCCGCCCCCAGGTCAATAAGATCACCTTCGACAACCCCTGGGCATGGCTTGCCAAAGGTTGGAATGACTTGATCCGCGCCCCACGCTTCAGCCTGCTCTATGGCGCCTTTTTTGTCTTGATCAGCTATCTGCTGACCCTTGGCCTGATGGCGGAGAAGATGTTCTTCATCATCCCGCCCCTGGCCGCGGGTTTTTTTCTGGTCGCGCCCTTGCTGGGGATTGGTCTCTACCAGATCAGCAAGAATCTGGAGAAGGGTCAGGAGTTGAAGTTCTGCCAGGCCATCGAGGCATGGAAGCGTAACGAGGTGCAACTCAGCGCCATGGGCTTGATGCTCGTCATGGTGTTGCTCTTGTGGATGCTGGCTGGCCTGCTGGTGTTCGCCCTCCTCTACGATCTGCCCGTGCCGACCTTGGAAAACTTCATACCCGTGGTATTCCTGTCCGGAGACAGCCCGGTCTTTCTCATATCCGGTATCCTGGTCGGTGCTGTCATTGCCGGCTTTACCTTCGCGATTAGCGCTATCACGGTCCCCATGCTGATGGATCGCGACGTCAACGTCCTAACGGCCATGCAAACCAGTATCGAGGCGGTACGCGTCAACTGGCAGGCGATGACCCTATGGGCCTGTTTGATCGTGATGTTCGTTGGGATTGGAATCATGACCTTCTACATCGGTCTACTGGTGACCATGCCCTTGGTGGGTCATGCCACCTGGCACGCCTACCGGGATCTGGTTCCATCGGACTGAAGTGATTAACCCTATGTCAAACCGACAAAATTCTCCTGAATCCTACCCACCGCTCCCCATCCCGGAGCAAGCCTCCCTGGGTACCGACAAGGGTTCCAGGGTACTGATGTGGATCTCTGGCGTGGGTTTGGTGGCCCTGCTGATCGCGATCGTGGTTGTCCTGTGGCAGGAAAAACCCGCAGCTCCGCCCTCTGGAGATGCCGCAATTGCCCCCGCCCTCAGCCAGCCCATCCCCCGATAGCCAGGAGGCGCGAGGGCCGGGTGATGCGTGATGGGTGGCGGGGGGGTGTCGACAACCGGGATGCTGTCGCCAAGCCGACAGGGAGGTCTGCACGGCGTCCCCCGCCAGCCCCCCCGGGATAGCCGCACACTCAGGCTCAGAGGCGAGGCACCAGCCCCTTCATCACAAGATCGGTGAGGCTCACCACCCCCAGCACCTCACGATCTTTTACCACCGGCGCCCGGCTCAGGTCGAAGCGGTCGAAGAGGCGGGCGCAATAGCGGATATCCATATCGGGATGGACGGTGATGGCCGGCTTGACCATGATCTCGTAGATGTTGACCCGGTCCGGGGCCCGGTCCTTGGCCAGCACCTCCCGGGCGATATCGGACAGGACGACGATGCCCAGTTCATCGTGCTCGCTGCGCGGCTTGACGATGAGGGTCTTGGTATCGACGTGGCGCATGGCCTCCAGGGCGGCGGCCACCGTCGCCATGCCATCGACCAGGTCGAAATGGGGCTTCATGACCTCGCGGACGCGAATCAGGGGTCGGTTATTCATGGTGTGGTTGTCCTCCGCGAGGATGCCGTGAGTTTAGGGACCGGGTAACGGATTGAGTCGAGACTTAGGCGTGGGGTGCCGCCAGGGGCGCGGTTTGAAATTCGCGCTGAAAACGCTCCAGATCCTGGATAGTTCCACAGACGAGGAGCGCGTCGTCCGGACGGATCTGGAAATCGTTGGCAAATTCCATCAGCGCCTGCCCGCCCCGTTCAATGGCGATGATGTTCGCGCCTGACCTTTCACGCACCTCGGTACGCCAGGGATGCCAGCCTTCCAGGTTGCCGACGCCCAGCCGGGTGATTCTGATACCGTTCTCAACGGGTACTAATTGCTCGTCGAGCAGGTGATAGGCCAGAATCTTGCCGGCTACCTCCCCTTCCGAGATGGCGAAGTCGGCGCCGGAACGGTACATCCGTTCGGTGTTGTGGCTGCGACTGACGCGGACGATCAAGGGCACTTCCGGGGCATAGTCGCGGACCGCGGCGGTGGCAAAGATGGCCTCGCTGTCATCGCTCAGGGCCAGGATGATGGCGCTGGCCTCGCGCACCTGGGCCTGCTTGAGCGTGGCGAATTCGAGTATGTTGCCCACGACATCAACCCCGGCGGTTAGCCGGATGTCGATGACGGTGCAGGTCTCCCCGACATCTTTCAGCATCTGCGCGACTTTGAAGCCGACGGCGCCGTAACCCGCGACGACGATCGGCCCGGAGCGTCGGATCGGCATGGCCATACGTTCGACTTTCTCCAGATTGGCGAGGGGGCCCACCACGATCAGAATGGCCCCAGCCCTGAGCAGGGTGTCCGGGCCTTGAGTCGTCGTGAAGGCGCCGCCATGCCACTGTCCAATGACGGATACGCCGTGTTGGTGGCGGAGATGCAGTTCCCCAAGCCTTTTTTCGGCCAGGGGGCTGTTGGGGCGAATGCGAAACTCGGTGAGCCCGATTTTGGTGCCGAGGAGATGCATGCCCTCGGCGGGCGGGCTGATGCGCAGGCTGGCCCGCGAGGCGAGGGCACCGCCCAGCACGTGGGCGGGCGTGAAGACATCGGTGGCGCCGAGCCGCAACATGGGCGCCCGATAGAGGGGTTCCCGGGCCAGCGCGAAGATCTGTCCGGTAAATCCTGCCTCGCGCGCCAGAATGGTACAGGTGGCGTTGGCATGATCGTTACCCAGGGTCACGACCGCCCGGGCGTCCTTAACGTTGGCCAGCACCGAGGGGTCTTGGCCCAGCTTACCAAAAACCACGTTAAATTTGCGATCCCGCAGGGTTTGCGCCAATTGCATGTCTTCTTCGTAGATGACGAAGGGCGTTCCGGAGCGCTGGAATTCCACCAGCAGGGATTCGATGGCTGGGCCATGACGGTAAAAGAGGACCTTGCCCGCCATGGCCGGCAACTGGCGGGGCAGGCGCGTCTGGAAGCGTTCCTCCAGGTAGGGCAACAGAAAAATGGGGAAAATCAGAAAGACCAGAAACTGGCCCATGATTTGGCCCAGGATGACGAAGAGGGCGAAGACCGGGTGTTGCCAATGGCTATCATTGCCATAGCCGGTAGTGGTCAGGGTTTCCGATGCCCATTGCAGGCTTTCCAGGAAGGTGCGGGGCGCCCCCTCGAAGTGTTCCATGCCCGTCATATAAATCAAGGCCATGATGACGAGCGTGGCGGGCAGGGCGGCCACAAAGAGGAGCAGACGCTGAGTCGATCGCGAGATTTTTCTTGCCATGGGTGGATAAGGGCCGCAAATTCAGGAGGTGGGTGGCTTGAGGCGAGGCTGGGAGGCTTGGCGGGTTGGGCCGAGGATCATCAGACCGCCAACCGATAGCCGATGCCCTGGACCGTCAGGATGAAGCGCGGATGCATGGGGTCGTCGCCCAATTTTTGCCGCAGATGACCCACGAGGACGCGCAGGTAATGGGTGTCCTCCTGGTGACCGCTGCCCCAGACCTCGCGAAGGATTTGCTCATGGGTCAGGACCTGGCCCTGGCTCGCCACGAGGAGGGCGAGGAGGGCGAATTCCTTCCGCGACAGGGGCACCGGGGCGCCATCAACCATGACCTCGCGCCGCCCCAGATCCACCCGCAACCCGGGAGACTCGAAGAGGGCCGAGGCCGCCGCCTGGCGTTCCTCCTTGCGCAGCAGCACCCGGACCCGCGCCATGAGTTCGCCGATGCCAAAGGGTTTGGTGACATAGTCGTTGGCGCCCGCGTCCAGGGCCTGAATCTTCTCGGTCTCGAGGCCCGCACCGACAGTACCAGGATGGGAATGGCCGACCAGGCTCGCAGGCGACGGATGAAATCCAGGCCATCGAGGTCGGGCAGACCCAGGTCCAGGATGACCAGGTGGGGGGGCGTGGCCGCGCAGAGGTTGAGGCCTTCCTCGCCGAGGCGCGCCTCCCACACCCGGTAGCCCTGAGCCTCCAGGCTGATGCGCACGAATTTGCGGATCTGCGCCTCGTCCTCGACGATCAGCAGTGTCTCCACCCCATCCTTGCTGGCGGTCATGGCTTGATCTCCGGACCGGCGAGAGGCAGGCTGAGGCGCATCCGGGTGCCCCATCCCAACCCGCCCGGCAGCGCCCGGACCTGGCCGCCATGGGCGCCGATCATGCCCCGGCAGATGGCCAGGCCCAGGCCGCTGCCGACGCGGTTGTCACGATCGCCGCGCCGTACCGAATAGAACATATCAAACACCGTTTCTCGTTCGCTCTCCGGGATGCCCGGGCCCTGATCACACACCTCGATCCAGACCTCGTCCCCGGCCCGCTCGGCCTCGATACCAATAAGTCCCTGTGCGGGGGAAAACCGCGCGGCGTTGTCCAGCAGATTGATCAGGGCCTGCTCGATCAGGGAACCGTGGACCCAGAGCAGGGGCAGGTCATCCGGGATCTGGACCTCCACCCGCAAACCATCGAGCACGTCCGTGAGTCGGGCGATGGCGCTGGCGATGATGTCGTGCAGGTCCACCCAATCCCGGTGCAGGCTCAGCTTCCCTTGACCCAGGCGGGTCATGTCCAGCAGGTTTTGGATATGGCGATCCAGGCGCTGGGCCTCGGCGGCGACCGTGGCCAAGAGCTCCCGGCGATCCGCGGGGCTGAAGGCCTCGCCATACTCCAGCAGGCTGGTGGCCGAGCCGATGATGGAGGCCAGGGGGGTGCGCAGATCGTGGGAGACGGAAGACAGCAGGGCCGAACGCAATTGCTCGGTCTCCGAGATCAGCTTGGCCTGTTCCAGATCCGCCGCCAGCCGGATACGATCCAGGGCCATGGCCGCCTGGTCGCACAGGCTGCGCAGCGATTCGAATCGGTCCGGATCGGGCTTCCTCGTCATGGCCACCAGACCGATAGGGCCCCGGTCGGTCGCCAGGGGGTGGAAGACCCAGTCGCCCCTCACCACAGGGTTCCGCCCCACCTGATTCCAGGCGGCCATCAGGTCCTCCGGGGCCATCTGCCGGTCGTCACCCCGTCCGCGGCGCTCTTTGGGCGGTTCCTTGCCCTCGGCGATCAGGATACGCAGGGTGCCCCCCGCCCCGGGCTGCACCAGGGCCAGTTGATCGGCCAAGGCATCCAGTACCTCCTCCGTGCCCATGGCGGAGGCGAGACGGCGGCTGAAATCGTAGAGGTTCGAGATGCGCGCCAGGGAGGCCCGGCGCTCGGCCATCTCCTGGCGCATGCGGGAGGCCAAATTGCCGGAGATGGCGGACACCAGCAGAAAGAAAAACAGGGTCGTCACGTCCCCATCATCCGCCACCTTAAGGGTGTGATAGGGCTCGGTGAAGAAGAAGTTGAAGGCGAGGAAGCTCAGGAAACTGGCCAGCAAGGAGGGGCCAAGGCTGGCGCGGGAGGAGACCACCAGTACCCCGGTCAGAAAGAGGAGCGACCGGCTGGCATGGGGGAAAAGCCAGGGCAGAAGAAAGGCGAGGGCAACCGTAACCGCCACCACCATTACGGCGAAAAGATAGGGCATCAGGGATGCCCGCGCTGGGGGGCGAGGCTCGTAGGGTAGGATGGCCGGAGAGGAAAAGTCGGTTGAGGCAAGGATCGCACCGGCATAAGTCGCGGGGTTGATTTTTATATAATGTTTATATATTGCCCTGGTTGCCAAACTCGGGGTGTAAAAATTTCATTAAATTTTTATATAATTTTTATATGACCTCCCTGGGGAGGGCCTCGATAATCCAACCAGCCTGATTGAGCTTGGGGACCCGGTATAGGGCTTAGGCCGGTCCTGGCAACCGCCGCGAAGGCGGGTAGGCACTTCTGGAACCATCTCTCCGCGGTCTTCGACCTTCATGCATTGGCGCGCCATTATCCGGCTATTCGGCATCTTATTGGTGCTCTATAGCCTCAATTTCCTGCCCTCGATTGGCATTGCCTATTTCTATGGCGATGGCCAGGAAGGGATCTTTTATATCTCCTTTCTCCTGACCCTGGCGGCAGGGGGACTCCTCTGGCTACCTAATTGGCATGCGCACCAGGAACTCTCGGTGCGCGATGGGTTCCTGGTGGTCACCCTCTTCTGGGTGCTCCTGGGTGTGGTCGGTGCCCTGCCATTCATGTTTGGACTGCATTGGAGTCTGGCGGACGCGGTCTTCGAGTCCATTTCCGGTTTCACCACCACGGGCGCCACCGTCATCGCCAGTGGTATCGACCAATTGCCCCCCTCTATCCAATACCACCGTCAGCAACTCAATTTTCTGGGCGGCATGGGCATCGTGGTCCTGGCCGTCGCCGTTCTGCCCATGCTGGGCGTCGGCGGCATGCAGCTCTATCGGGCGGAGACCTCGGGGGTCACCAAGAACGAAAAGTTGACACCACGCATCGCCGAGACCGCCCGCTCCCTCTGGCTGGTCTATTTCGCCCTGACCGCGGCTTGCGCCCTGGCCTTTTGGGCCGCGGGCATGAGCCTGTTCGACGCCATCGGTCATTCTTACGCGGCGGTCGGGACCGGTGGCTTCTCTACTCATGACGCCAGTTTCGGCCATTGGAACAGCCCCCTGATCGACGGCATCGGCATCTTTTTCATGCTCGCCGGGGGGGCCAATTTCGCCGTCCATTTTCTAGTCTGGCAACGCCGGTCGCTCTGGCCCCTGCTCCGGGATTCGGAGGTGCGGGCCTTTGGTCTCATCTTCCTGTTTTCGTCCCTCTTCGTCGCCGCCACCCTGGCCCTGACCGGGACGTACGACAATGGCTGGCAGGCCCTGCGCCATGGCACCTTCCAGGTGGCCTCCATCTTGACCAGCACCGGCTTTACGACCGCGGTCTTCGCCGACTGGCCCCTCTATCTGCCCTTGGTGTTGGTGACCCTGTCCTTTATAGGCGGCTGCGCTGGATCAACAGCGGGGGGGATCAAGGTCGTGCGTATCCAGTTGTTGGGCAAACTCGGACTGCGCCAGCTCTTCCTGCTCGCCCATCCCCAGGCCATAAGCCCCATCAAGCTGGGCCGGCGAACCGTCTCGGATCAGATTATGTTCTCGGTCTGGGGCTTCTATGTCCTCTACATCTCCAGCACCCTGCTGTTGACCATCGCCATGATGGGGGCGGGTCTGGACTTTGTCTCGGCCTTCGGCGCCGTGCAGGCCACCATTAATCTTTGTGGTCCTGGTCTGGGCAAGGTCGCCGTCACCTTTGCCGAAGTGAGTGACACGGTCAAATGGCTGGGCTCCTTCGCCATGCTGCTGGGCCGGCTGGAGATCTTCACCCTGCTGATCCTCTTCCTGCCGGCCTATTGGCGGCATTGATACCCGCCATGCCGCGGAATCGGGGCTAACAGAGCATGAAAATCGTCATCCTCGGAGCTGGCCAGGTTGGCCGCACGGTCGCTCATAGCCTCGCCAGCGAGGATAACGACATCACGGTCGTCGATCGCGACCCCCAACTCTTGCAACTCCTGCAGGAGCGTCTCGACCTGCGCACGGTCACCGGTTATGCCGCCCACCCGGAGGTACTGATCGAGGCCGGTATCGAGCACGCCGATCTCATCCTGGCCGTCACCAACAGTGACGAGACCAACATGATCGCCTGCCATCTCGCCTATACCCTGTTTCGCACCCCGACGCGGCTGGCGCGGGTTCGGGACCCCAACTATCTCGCCTACCCCGAACTCTTCTCCGCCAAGGCCATCCCGATCGACTATATCGTTAGCCCCGAACGGCTGGTCACCATTTTCATTTTTCACCTCATCGAGCAGCCGGGCTGTTTGCAGATCCTCGACTTTCTGGACGGCCGGGCGCAACTGGTAGCAGTGCGGGCGCAATTTGGAAGCCCCATGGTGGGACGGTCACTGCTCGTCCTGCCGAGCCGGGTCCCCGACGCGGAGTGCCGAGTGGTAGCCATTTTCCGGCGTGGCCAGGTCATCATGCCGGAGGGTGCGACCCGCATCGAGGTCAATGACGAGATCTTCTTCCTGGCCGCCAGCCTCGACATTCCCCGCTTCGTCGGCGCCTTCCACCAATCCCAGGCGCCTTATCGCCAGGTCATTATCGCCGGGGGCGGTAATATCGGCACCCAATTGGCGGAGCGCATCGCGGCGAATCACCAGGTGACCATCATCGAGCGTGATGCAGGACGCTACCACTATCTGGCCGAGACTCTGAAGGAGGGCATCGTCGTCCTGCGCGGCGACGCTGGCGACGCCGATCTGCTGCAACGACAGGACATCGCCAACACCGACGTCTTCTGCGCCCTGACCAACGACGAAGAGGCCAATATTCTTTCGGCGACCCTGGCCAAGCGGCTCGGGGTACGCAAGACCATCGCCATCGTCAACAGCCCCAGCTACGTGGATCTGGTGCAGGACACCACCATCGATATTGCCGTCTCGCCGGCCCAGGTCACTATCGGCGCCCTGCTCACCCATATTCGCCGTGGCGATGTGGAGGCGGTTTATTCCCTCCGGCGTGGCGCTGCCGAGGCCATTGAGCTCACCGTCCATGGCGACAGCAAGTCCTCCCGCGTCATTGGCCGCCCCATTGCCAAATTGGCGCTACCCCCCGGGGTCAGCATCGGCGTCATTGCCCGCCAGAGCCAGATCATCTTCCCTCACCACGATAGCCGCATCGAGCCGGAGGACCGGGTGGTCCTCTTCCTGGCCGACAAACGCCAGATCACTGCCGTGGAGCGCCTCTTTGATGTCAGCTTTTCCTTCCTGTGAGCGCCCGCCATGAATCCGGAAAAGGTGGTCTTCGCCTTCTTCATCATTCTGTCCCTGACCCTCAACTTTAGCTTCTTCATCGGTGAGGTGGACAATCCAGCGCACCACGATGCCTGGCAACTCTTCGCCACCCTGGTAGTGAACGCGATCGCCACCGTGCTCAAGTTTGGCGACCGCACCCAGATGGGGGCCGTGCTCCTGGCCACCAGCCTGGCGGCCATGCTGCAACTCATCGCCGCCGCCATCGTCTGGACGGGGGCGGCCCATATCGCGCAGACCGGGCTGACCCCCGGGGTGACCGCCAGCATCGTCTCCCTAAGCGGTGGCGCCCTGATCGCCAATGTCATTTCGGTGGTCCTGCTGGTCATCGAGACCCTCATGCTGCGACGCTGACGGGTGCCGTTCCCGGCGCCGGGGTAAAGCCCAAGCGGCGCCCCGTGCTTTTGTCCCGATTCCCACCGCCGACCACCTTTAGCTGGCCTACTAGCGGCTGTTCCCAGATCTCGCTCCCAGCCAGCCCCGGGCGGCGTTTCTGTTAGAATCCGCACTCGCTTCAGCCTCCTGGGCTTGCCAACCCCTCGTACCCCTCAGCCTTACGGGACTTCATCCATGTCCGAGACACAGATCAGCGATGTCGCCGCCTACATGCGGCAGGTCGGCGAGCGGGCCCGGTCCGCCTCGCGCCTTCTGGCCAGGGCCGAGACGGCCGCCAAGAATGACGCCCTGCTGGCCATCGCCGCGGACCTGGATGCGTGCCGCGCCGATCTCATGGCGGCCAACCGGCAAGATCTGGCGGCGGGGGCGGCCCAGGGGCTGGATGCGGCCCTGCTCGATCGCCTGGAGCTGACCCCGGGGCGGATAGACGCCATGATCGCGGGGCTGCGGGAGGTCGCGGCCCTGGCGGACCCGGTGGGGGCTATCTCCGATCTCAACTACCGACCTTCCGGGATTCAGGTGGGGCGGATGCGGGTCCCCCTGGGCGTGGTCGGCATCATCTACGAATCCCGGCCCAATGTGACGGCGGACGCGGCGGCCCTCTGCCTCAAGTCCGGCAACGCCACCGTCCTGAGGGGCGGTTCCGAGGCCTTTCATTCCAATCAGGCGATTGCCGCCTGCATCCACCGCGGCCTGGCGGCGGCGGGGCTGCCGGAGGACGGGGTCCAGGTGCTCGCCACCACCGACCGCGCCGCCGTGGGCGCCCTCATCACCCTGCCGGAGTATGTGGACGTCATCATTCCCCGGGGCGGCAAGGGCCTCATCGAGCGCATCAGCCGCGAGGCGCGGGTGCCGGTCATCAAGCACCTGGATGGCATCTGCCATGTCTATATCGACGACAGGGCCGATCCGGCCAAGGCCCTGCCCATCGTCATGAACGCCAAGACCCAGCGCTATGGCACCTGCAATACCCTGGAGACCCTACTGGTCGCCGAGGGCGTCGCGGCGGCCCTGCTACCTGACCTGGCGACGCCCCTACTGGCCAAGGGTGTCGAACTGCGGGGTTGCCCCCGGACCTGTGGTCTCATCCCCCAGGCCATCCCGGCGACGGAAGAGGACTGGGATACCGAATACCTGGCGCCCATCCTGGCGATCCGGGTGGTGGCCGACCTGGACGCGGCCATGGATCACATCGCCCGTCATGGCTCCCAGCACACGGACGCCATTATCACCGAGGACTACAGCCGGGCCCGGCGATTCCTGCGCGAGGTGGACAGCAGTTCCGTCATGGTCAACGCCTCCACCCGCTTCGCGGATGGCTTCGAGTACGGCCTGGGCGCCGAGATCGGTATCAGCACCGACAAGTTCCACGCCCGGGGCCCCGTCGGCCTGGAGGGCCTGACATCGGTCAAGTTCATCGTGCTGGGCAACGGCGAGGTCCGGGCTTGATGCGGGCCCAGCCGACATGATGGGGGTCCTCGGCGGCACCTTCGATCCCGTGCATTTCGGCCATCTGCGGCCGGCACTTGAGGTGTGTCAGGACCTAGGCCTCCGGGAGGTACGCCTGGTGCCCCTGCGTCAGGCCGTGCATCGCCATCAGCCTCTGGCCAGCCCGGACCAGCGATTGGCCATGCTGGAATTGGCCGTGGCGGGGGAGCCGGGCTTGGGCATCGACGACCGGGAATTGCGGCGCGTGGGCCCCTCCTATAGCTACGACACCCTGGTCGAACTGCGCGCGGAACTGGGGGCGGAGGAGGGGATCTGTCTGCTGCTGGGGGCCGACGCCTTCGCCGGCTTTCTCACCTGGCACCGGCCGGATGACATCCTGGGGCTGGCCCATCTGGTGGTGATGCGGCGCCCCGGCGATGCTCCCGGCGGCCCCGCAACCATGGACGAGGAACTGACCGCCTGGGCCGCTCCGCGTCTTTGCTCCTCCCCGTCCAGCCTGACCGAGGCGCCAGCCGGGCGCATCTGGTTCCAGGATGTGACCCCGCTCGCCATCTCGGCGACTCAGATTCGCCGCCTGGTGGCCCTGGGTCTGAGCCCACGCTATTTGCTTCCCGACCCCGTGATCGCCCTTATCGCGGCGGAGTGTCTCTACCGGTGACCGGCGTTCCGCAGGTCCACCCTCGAAAGAATCCCACCACTTAGGAGAATCCCTTGGATCTCGATCAACTCAAGCAACTGATACTGGATACCCTGGATGACATGAAGGCCATGGATGTGCAGGTGCTGGATGTGCGCGGCAAGACCGCCATCACCGATCTGATGATCGTCGCCTCAGGCACCTCCGAGCGGCACGTCAAGGCGATCGCCGAGACCGTTGCCTTTCGCGCCAAGGAGGCGGGGGAGACGCCCCTGGGGAGCGAGGGGCTGAGCGAGGGCGAATGGGCACTGGTGGATCTCAACATCGTGCTGGTGCACGTCATGCTGCCCAAGGTGCGCGATTTCTACGCCCTGGAACGTCTCTGGTCCGCCACCGAGGCCACCCGCAAGGCGGCACTGCTCGGCAATTAGAGGACCTGGCATGATGGCCAGCGAGTTGCCCCGCATCGCCCTGATTGCCGCCCTTGCCCAGAATTATGTAATCGGCAGGGCCAACCGATTGCCCTGGCACCTGCCGGCGGACCTGGCCCACTTCAAGCGGCTCACCCTGGACAAGACCCTCATCATGGGCCGCCGCACTTGGGAGTCCCTGCCGGGCCTGCTGCCCCGGCGGCGCCATATCGTCGTGACCCGCGACCCGGACTATCAGGCCCCGGGCTGCCTGCTCGCCCCCACGCCGGAGGCGGCGCTGGCGTTGGCGGAGGGCGAACCGGAGGTCATGGTCATCGGTGGCGAGACCCTGTATCGTGCCCTGCTGCCCCGGGCGGGACGGCTCTATCTGACGCTGGTGGAGACCTGGATCGAAGACGGAGATGCCTTCTTCCCGCCCTGGGCCGCCGCGGAATGGCGGGAAACACAACGCGAGGACAGGGCCAGGGATGAGGCGAACCCCCTCAACCTCAGCTTTGTCAGCCTGGAACGTGTGAGAGTCTAATCCCGCAGGGCCCCGATGGGGCAATCCAGGGTGATGGGCTCGATATCCTTCTTCTTGCGGATCGGGATGGCCGTGAGCGAACGGCCCCAGAGGCAGCCGGTATCCAGGGCCCAGATGTTGTCTTTGGCCATGTAGCCGAGGGTTGACCAGTGGCCGATGACGAGGCGGAAGTCGCTGTTCGCCCGCCAGGGGATGTCGAACCAGGGGATGTAGGGCTTGGACTGGGTGCCCACCGGGCCCTTTTCCCTGAGCCCCAGGGTGCCATCCGGCAGGCAGTAGCGCATCCTCGTCATGCAATTGGTAATGAAGCGTAACCGGTCCATGCCCTTCAGCGAGGGTGACCATTTATCCGGCTGGTTCCCATACATGGCATGGAGGAAGTCCCGATAGTCCGGCCCGCGCAGGACCGTTTCCACCTCCCGGGCACAGGCCAGGGCCTGCAGCAGGTCCCACTGGGGTGCCAGGCCAGCATGAACCATGGCGAAATCCTTGCTGGCGTCATAGTGCATGAGGGACTGGTGGCGCAACCAGTGCAAAAGATCCTCGCGATCCGGGGCCATCAGCACATCGTGGAGGCTGCTCATGAAGGCGGTCTTGTCATTACCCGCGCCCAGGGCGAGGAGATGAAGATCGTGGTTGCCCAGCACGATCACGGCGGACTCGCCCAGGCTCCTGACGTAACGCAAGACGCCCAGGGAATCTGGGCCCCGATTGACGAGATCGCCGACGAGCCAGAGCTGATCCTGACCAGGATTGAATTCAAGCTTGTCGAGAAGCCGGCGGAAGGGGTCGTAACAACCCTGGATGTCACCTATGGCGTAAGTGGTCATTAGTCCTGTCGGTCATGAAGGGCGGCCGCTGGGGAGCCAGCGGGCCTGTCAATGCAGACGCATCGGCGTGGAAAGGGAAAAGGGCTCGATCGGGGCGGCAAAGCGGGTGCCATCGTCGGCAATCATGCCATAGCTGCCGTGCATGGACCCCAAGGGGGTCTCCAGCAGGGTCCCGCTGGTGTAGCGGAAACTCTCCCCGGGTTCCAGGTGGGGCTGCTCGCCGACAACACCATCGCCCCGGACCTCCTGAACCCGGCCGTTGGCATCGGTGATGACCCAATGGCGGTCGAGGAGGCGGGCCGCCGTCTGGCCGGTATTCCGAAGGGTGATGGTGTAGGCAAAGGCATAACGGTTCTTTTCCGGTTGGGATTGCTCCAGGATATAGACGCTCTGGGCCCGGACGGAAATGTGGTAGCGAGGGTTTTGATCGGCTGGCATGGCTAGGAATCCCAAAAACATGGATGCAGAATAAGGGGCTCGTGCAGGAAATACAATGGCCTTCAAGGCCTGGCTTCCTGGCTGGGGGATGGCGCGGAGCCCTTGAGGATAACGGCAAATGCGTGGGGCGCGAGGGCCGGAAATGGGGGATAATTGCGCCCCGCTGGTTCGGTCGTCCTGTCCGCCCGTCTGCCTCGTCTCCGCTCCAGCCCCTTGTTTTCAAAATATCCTACCCTGGTTGTCCCCCGCCGCCTAATGAGTCTTAACTCCCGCCGTCGCAAGCGCGACCCCTTGAACATGCTGATTCTGGCCGTCGTGATTGGCATGGCCGTGACCCTCTTCTACCAGGTCCAGGTCTATTATGGGGCCGATCGCATCCCCTTTGTCCGGCAGGCGCCGGTCGATCGCGTTTTTGGGGGCTAGGGTATGGGCATCACCATCTCTTCCAGAGGGACCCAGCATGGCTGAAAAACTGCGTTTCGCCGTCATTGGCGTCGGTTACCTGGGGCGCTTTCACGCCCTGATCTATTCCCGCCTGCCCGGTGTGGAGTTGGTGGGCGTCGTTGACACGGATCCAGAACGGGCGCGGGCCGTGGCGGAGGAGGCGGGTTGCGCGGTCTTCAATCGCCTGGAGGACATCGCCGACCAGGTTGATGCCGTCTCCGTCGTGGTACCGACGACCACCCATCTGGCCGTGGCGGAGCCCCTGCTGCGCCGGGGCATCCACATGTTGCTGGAGAAACCCATCGCGGCGACGCGGGAGGACGGCAAGCGCATCGTCGATCTGGCGGATCAAGGCGGGGCCATTCTCCAGATTGGCCACCTGGAGCGCTTCAACGCCGGCGTCATGGCCCTGGCCGAGCATATCGATCATCCTCGCTTCGTGGAGATCCAGCGCATGGGGGAATTTGTCGAGCGCGCCACGGATGTGGACGTGGTCTCGGACCTCATGATCCACGACATCGATATCATCCTGTCCCTCATGGGTTCGGAGTTGCAGTCCGTGTCGGCGGTGGGCACGCCGGTGCTCACGAATCGTGTCGATATCGCCAATGCCCGCCTGGAATTCGCTAACGGCGCCGTCGCCAACGTGGTAGCGAGCCGGGTCTCGGATCGCAAAACCCGGCGCATCCGGGTCTTTCAGGAACGCAAATATCTGTCCCTCGACTTCATCGAGCAGACCATCGACATCGCCTATCCCTATCTGGCACCAGGCGCCACGCGGCCCGAGATCGTCCGCGAGCGTATCCAGGTCGTACCGGTCAAGCCCCTCGATCGCGAGATCGAGGCCTTCGTCGCCTGCGTCCGCGAGCATCGCCGGCCCCTGGTGGATGGACGGGTAGGCCTTGAGGCCTTGGACGTGGCGCTCAAGGTCAGGGATTGCATGGGGCACTAGGCCAGGCTAGTCCTTTGCGCAGCGATAGACTATTTCGATATTGTCCTCATGAGCCTGACGCTTGGTCACTTTAAGCGAATTTTGCCCCATTGACTTGCAATGTTCATTCGCCTTCTTGGCGGCCTCAATGTAGTTAGCGGCTAGGATTTGCCATTGGTCGGAATCAACCCGCGTCGGGCCACTACCAGTGGCGCAGGCGCTCATGACCAGGCAGATGGTCAGACTCGCGAACAGGGCATTATTGGGAATTTGCATGGTGGCACCGGATATTGGCATTTGAGTCAGAGGCGTAAGGGTACCCAATATCCGCCCGAAAAGCGTCAGGAATTGACGAAACACCAGCAACGACCGTTAGGAGTTCCTGGAATCGGGAGCTCTTCAGGACAACCCCCTAGGGCATGGATATATCCTGCCAAAATCTAAACTTCACTCACTATCGAGGCTAATGACATGCGCTTCCCATCTGAACTCAATGTTTCTATTGCGGCCCTGGCGGCTATCCTGACCATGCCCGTCAGCGCGAGCGCCGCCACCGAGACAACGCCGACCAGCCCTGCGGTTGCCACTCCGGCCGTCATGGTTACCCCCCCAATCGCCGTCCCGACGACCAGCGAGGTGGTCGCCACGGTCAATGGGGTGGCCATTAGCCGCATTGAAGTCGATCAGGCCTTACGGATGCTGCTTGCCCAGAGCCAAGCTCCCGTTCTGGCCGATTTTTAGCAGCAGCGAAAAGTCCAGGATGCGGCACTCAATCTATTGATAGATGAGGAATTACTATACCAGGCAGCTAAAGGCCTCTCGGTAGCTGACCTGGATAAGCGGGTCGAAGAGAAGTTCAATGCCGCTCAGACGCGGTTCGGCTCCCCCGCGGCTTTCGAGCAAGCGCTTGGCCAGGCGGGGCTGACCGGCCAGGAGTTTAAGGATCGCCTGGCCCGTGATCTCCTTATTGCCAACTACATTGACCAAGAGGTCACCGCCAAGATCACCCTCACCACGGAGCAGGCCAAGCAGTTTTATGACGCGAATCCGGACAAGTTCAAGCAACCTGAAACCGTCAAGGCGAGCCATATTCTGATCGGCGCCGATGCCAAGGCGACTCCCGAGGAAAAGCAGGCCGCTCAACAAAAGGCGAATGATCTCCTCGCCAAGATCAAGGGCGGCGCCGATTTTGCCGAACTTGCCAAGGCGGAGTCGACGTGCCCGAGCGCCAAGAAGGGAGGCGAGCTGGGTAGCTTCGGGCGAGGGCAGATGGTCAAGCCCTTCGAGGAGGTGGCATTTAGCCTCCAGGACGGCGCGGTGAGCGAAGTGGTGGAAACCCCCTTCGGATATCACATCATTAAGTCCCAGGGGAAGACCCCGAGTGAAACGGTGCCCTTCGCTCAAGTCGAGGAGAGGATCAAGACCCTGCTGAAGAATGAGGAAGCCAAAAAGCAGTTGGCGGTAAAAATCGAGGCATTGAAACAGACGGCAAAAATCGAGAAGCCATCTTCCGCCAATCCATAAACAAAATCGGACAGCTTCCGGGTGACGAGATAGATATTTTTTATATCTCTTCTCGTCAAGCCTGGCACGAAAAGGCCAAGGCCAGACTAGGTTATGGCTTTACGCATTCGTAAATATAGTTGGCGGAAAGGTTGCTTTTATCGCCTTCACGCATGAGGAAGCTGGTTTTGTTGTATTTACCACATTCCTCGTCGGCCATGGCCTTTGCCTCCTCTGGCCGTTTCAAACTGGCATCAACGACCACATTCTGGCCGTCCGAGAGGAGTATCTCCGGGGTGCAGCCCGACAAGAAAAATGCCATTACCACCAAAAGCGGTTTAATCGGATTTTTCATTGGGATTCTCGGCAGGATTCTCTTCGGACCCTATGCAGAAGAAGTAAGAAGCGGCCCATGGGCTTTCCGCATCCGGTTTACGCACCAACCTGGCAGTCTTATTGGATTTCGCGCACTCTTTGTCTGCAAGCACCTGTGCTGCTTCGGCGCTTACGGAAGGCGGGGCGTATATAACCACGTTATCCGTTGACGAACTGATGATTTCAGGCGTGGCCGTGCAGCCAACCAATAGGGCCGAGATTGCTGGCATGAGAAATTTCATGAAGGTTCTCCTGCTTGTTGCTGGGGAGTGAGAAATGGCGGGACCTTGGTTCTCGACAGGGCAGGGCACCACAGGTGTCTTGCGCTGGCTTTATATGCAATAGGACCGCCTGGAATGTCTGGGGAGATCCCGGCAGGCATCGGGTTTTATGCACCGAAAGTGATAGGTGGACAAGATATTAGTATCCACGGTTTGCCGCATTAATTTAGCCATCCTCTGTCCTTGGGCGCATTCTTGGTTGGCCATGGCCTTCGCCTCTTTCGATTGGTCGGTTCTGGCACTAACCACTACCAGATTGTCGCTCGATCGGATGATCTCGGTAGCGCAACCCGCTAACAGCAAGGAAACCACTAGAAGTAGGATTTTCATGATTTGGCCCGCATGGAGTGGGTAGAGGGCGTAGAGCGAGAGGATTGTACCGCGCTACGCCTACCCCACGCCCGGGCACTTGTAGGCACGCGTTGATCGGATTGCCACCAAGCCGCAAATGGTGGTGGACCTGGCAGGAAATATCGGGGGAACGTAGGCACGATTTCCGGCATACCGGAAAAAGAAAAAGCCGCAGAGTGCGGCTAAGTACTTGATCAATTGGCGCGCCCGGAGAGATTCGAACTCCCGACCCTCTGGTTCGTAGCCAGATACTCTATCCAACTGAGCTACGGGCGCTTGTTTAAGCGCCCTATTATCCCGAAGGGCCCCGGGGCCGTCAAGCGTGGCGTGGGTTTTCGCCGGAACCAGGAATGGACCCTGAACTCGCGCTTCGCTACCATGGCATCCTGGTGGTCAGACTTTTTGGATATTAGCGTGCAGTTACCTCTTACACCTTCCGAGCATTCCGTTGTGATCCTGGGAGCGAGCCCGAAACCAGCCCGCTATGCCTATCAGGCTTTGCGGCTGCTGGATGATATGGGCTATCGGGTATTGCCGGTGCATCCCAATTTCGACCGGATCGATGATATTCCGGTAACTTCGAACCTGAACGCGATCCAGGAGCCAGTTCACACCTTGACCCTGTATGTCGGGCCCGAACGCAGTCGCGACCTGATCGCGGACATCGTCGCCCTGGCGCCCGGTCGGGTGATCCTCAACCCGGGTACCGAATCTCCGGCACTCGAAGAGGCCCTGGGCCTGGCGGGTATCCCCAGCGAGCGGGCCTGCACCCTGGTCCTGCTGCGTACCGGGCAGTTTTAGGATCAAGCGGTGGCCGAGCGCCAAACCTATGGCCTGGATGACCTGCTGGGCATCCTGGGGCACCTGCGTGACCCCAATAAGGGCTGTCCCTGGGACCGGCAACAGGATTTTCGTAGCCTGCTGCCCTATGTCTTGGAGGAGGCCTACGAGGTGGCGGAGGCTATCGATCAGGAAGACATGGTGGCCCTGCGCGATGAGTTAGGGGATCTCCTCTTCCAGATCGCCTTTCAAGCGCACTTGGGACAAGAGAGCGGTCATTTTGATTTCCCTCAGGTGGTTGACGCCATCTGCGCCAAGATGATCCGGCGCCATCCTCATGTTTTTGGCGAAGTGGAACTGGGGGATGCGGCGGCGGTAAATGCCCATTGGGAGCGGCTCAAGGCCAGCGAGCGGGCGCGCAAATCGGCCGAGATTCCGCCAGGTCTGCTGGATGGCGTAGCCCAGGCCTTGCCAGCCCTGGTTCGGGCGGAAAAGCTACAGCGTCGCGCCTCGCGGGGCGGCTTTGACTGGGATCAGGCCACGGAAGTGCTCGATAAGGTTAGAGAAGAGGTCGATGAGTGCGCCGAGACCCTGGCCGATGGCGCCAGCCATCGGGCCCGGGTCCACGAGGTAGGGGATCTGCTCTTCGTCGCCGTTAACCTGGCCCGCCACCTGGGCGTGGATGCCGAGCAGGCGCTCCGCGCCGCCAATCATCGCTTCGAAAAACGCTTTCGATATATCGAGCAGGGCTTGCGCGCCCAGGGCCGAGCGCCTGGTATCAAGGTCAGGGCGGAAATGGAACGGCTCTGGGCGGCCGCCAAGGCGGTGGAGTAGGGGGTATTCCCCGGAGCCGGCTGAACCGCTGCTTTTATCATTATCTCAATGCCTGCAACCGGTTAGGCCGGTTTCATCATTTCCATTCCGCAGGGATTTATCCCATGAGCTACCTCGACCACATCCGCGCCTGCAACCGCTGGGAACCCAGCCAATTCGTCCCCTTCCGGGTCGAGGGTGAACAGGTGGGTCTGATCCGCCGCGACTTTGTTCCCCATCTGCGTAATTTCCCGGCTATCCTGAGCGCTGGCGAGGCGGGCGTGGATTGGGTCCATGCTGCGACAGGGCTGGAAGAACGATCCCGGCTGCTGCATGAAGTCATCCAGGACCTGCATGCCCAGGGCATCATTGGCCACCTCCATGGCGAGCGCTACCCGGTTGCCGCCAAGACCCGGCTCCAGCCGCGGCTGTTGATCGACCGCTCCGCCGCGCCCTATTTTGGCGTAAGGGCTTACGGTCAACACCTCAACGGCTTTGTGCGTTCGCGGGATGGCCTACAGTTGTGGGTCGCGCGCCGCGCCGCCGACCGCCGCGTGTTTCCCGACCATCTGGATAATCTTGCCGCGGGTGGTCTGCCCTGGGGCCTGGGTCTGACGGAGAATATCCATAAGGAATGCCAGGAAGAGGCGGGGATGCCCGAGTCCCTCTCGTCACGGGCGGTGGCCGTCGGGGCCGTGACCTATTGCGTGGCGGGGCAGCATGGCCTCAAGCCGGATGTCATGTATTGCTACGACCTGGAGTTGCCGGCGGATTTTCTTCCGGTCAACACGGATGGCGAGGTGGCGAGGTTCGAATTGCAACCCATCGAGGAGGTGATGGCCAGGGTCCGGGACACGGATGACTTCAAGATCAACTGCAATCTGGTCATCATCGACTTTCTGATCCGCCATGGCTTCATCGGCCCGGAGGAACCGGATTACCTGGACCTGATCCAGGGACTCAGGTCGCCCTTGCCCTGAGCCAGCGGCCCACTTCCAGCCCAGCCGCAGGACACAAACTCAACTTATTGCCAGGTCGGATATGTCTCCTCAACGCCATCCCACTACCGCCGTCCAGGTCGGTCCTGTCCAGATCGGGGGCGGCGCGCCCCTGGTGGTCCAGTCCATGACCAATACGGATACCGCAGATATCGCCGCCAGTGTGCGCCAGATCGCGGAACTGGCCCGCGCCGGGTCGGAATTGGTACGCCTCACGGTCAACAATGAAGAGGCCGCCCGCGCCGTCCCGGCCATTCGCGAGGCCCTGGACGCCCTGGGGCTGGATGTCCCGCTGATCGGGGATTTCCACTTTAATGGCCACCGGCTGCTCAGTGACTACCCCGAATGCGCGCAGGCCCTGGCCAAGTACCGCATCAACCCCGGCAATGTGGGCCGTGGCGAGAAGCGTGACAGCCAGTTCGCGACCCTGATCGAACTGGCCATTCGCTATGACCGGCCTGTGCGGATCGGCGTCAACTGGGGCAGCCTTGACCCGGAACTGGTGGCGCGCCTCATGGACGCCAATGCCCGATTGGCCCAGCCGGCGGCGGTGCGGGAAGTGACCTACGAGGCCATGGTCACCTCCGCCCTGGAGAGTGCCCGTCAGGCCGAGGCCATCGGGCTGGGGCGCGATCGTATCGTCCTCTCCTGCAAGATGAGCGGGGTCCAGGACCTGATTACCGTTTATCGCCGTCTGGCGGAGCGGGGCGATTATGCCTTGCACCTGGGCCTGACCGAGGCGGGCATGGGCGCCAAGGGTATCGTGGCCTCCACCGCCGCGCTGGCCGTGCTGCTCCAGGAGGGTATCGGGGATACCATTCGCGTCTCCCTGACCCCCGAGCCTGGCGCGCCGCGAAGCCGCGAGGTGGAGGTCGCCCAAGAGATCCTCCAGGCCCTGGAATTGCGGGCCTTCGCCCCCCAGGTCACCGCCTGCCCCGGCTGCGGACGCACCACCAGCACCGCCTTTCAGCAGCTTGCCCTGGATATCCAGAATCATTTGCGGCAACGCCTGCCGGAATGGCGCCGGACTTATCCCGGGGTGGTCGCCATGCGGGTGGCCGTCATGGGCTGTGTCGTCAACGGCCCGGGTGAGAGCAAGCACGCCAATATCGGCATCAGCCTCCCCGGGAATGGCGAGCGGCCCGCTGCCCCCTGTCTATATCGATGGCGAGAAGGTGGCGACCCTGAAGGGGGAGGGCATTGCCGAGGACTTCATTCGCCTGGTGGATCAGTATGTGGTGGAACATTACGCTACCCACCGAGAGGGGCCCGAGTCGGGTGCCTAGCTCGGGCCCCTGGGCCGGATAGCCGGCGCGACCTCAAGCCGGCAAAATTGACACCACCCGATGGTGAAAGCGTGGGGAATCCGGCGCCACCGTCAGGCCCTCGGCGTCAGCATACTGGCTAATGCCGATGATGAAGGGCGTCATCTGGGCGACACTGACCCGGCAGTGGGTGCCGTCCGGATCGATGGCGGGATGGCGCAGGGCCTCGGCCATTTGCGCGGCGGCGCGGGAGGGACCATCGTGCCGATAAAGGGCATCGTTCAGCAGGATGGCGGTCCGCGAGTCCACGCGTAGGATACAGCGGGTGTCCACCTCCGCCAGTTTCACCATGCCGCCGTAGGAGCGGGTCTTGCCGGTGGTGGAACCCCATTGGGGGGCCAGGTCGCTGAGAAAGGCGATCAGCCCCCGATCCACGATCAGGGCATTGGCCACGGCCAGCAGGCAGCGGGAATTGGCCACCGCCAGGCTTGCGCTATCCATGGGTCTTCCTCATCGTTGTGAGTTATTTTTTGCCCTTCTTCTCTTTACCTGGCTTGCCATTTTCCAGATTTTCTTTTTCTATCAGCCTCCTGCCACAGGCAACATAACCGCTGTTGTTACTAAAGCTGCCAGCATCGAGGGCTGTGCGCAGGGCATCCCGCAGCGTGGTCAAGATCTTGATGCGGGCAAAGGGCTTGTCGTCGCCCTCGACCAGGGTCCAGGAGGCGGATTCCGTGCTGGTATAGACCACCATGTCGTTGATGGCGGTGCGGTACTGGGGCGCCTTGTCCCGGTTGCGCCAGTCCTCGGCGGTGATCTTGTACTTTTTATAGGGTACGGCCTCCCGCTCCTTGAAGCGCCGCAACTGTTCCTCGTCACTGACCTGGAGCCAGAATTTGACCAGAACCACGCCGCTTTCGACCAGTTGTTCCTCGAACTGATTGATTTCGTCGTAGGCGCGGCGCCACTCGGCATCGGTCGCGAAGCCCTCGACGCGCTCCACCAGCACCCGGCCATACCAGGAGCGGTCAAAGATAGTGAGGTAACCGGAGCGGGGGATATGGCGCCAGAAGCGCCAGAGATAATGGTGGGCCTTTTCCTCGTCGGTGGGGGCGGCGATGGGTATGGCGCGGTAGAGACGGGCATCGATCGCGGTGGTGAAACGACGGATGGCGCCGCCCTTGCCGCCCGCGTCGGCGCCCTCGAAGACGATCACCAGGGAACGACGTTTTTTATAGGCCTCCCAACACAAACCATTCAGTTCGCTCTGTAGCTTGGCCAATTCGGTGCGGTAGATGTCACAAGCCAGCTTTTGCTCCAGATCGAGATGATCCAGGACCGTGATCCGGGCCTCGGGGCTGGCCGGCAGGTCCAGTTGGCCGGAGGTGGCGGGGGGCTCCATGGGCGGGGGTTCGCTCAAACGCTGCTTGATGGCATGGAGCAGGGTCTTGCCCATGGTCAGGTCACGGTAGCGGACGTCCCCGGCCTCGATCAGGTACCAGGGCGAGATACCCCGGTCAGTGTGGCGAATCATGCGCTCCGCCACATACTCGAAGTGGGCATAGTGTTCCCGCTCCTTGCCCTTCTGCGGCAGCATCTTCCAGCGGCTGCGGTCGTCGCGCTCCAAGTCCTTGAGCCGATCCTGCTGTTCTCGCTCGGACAGGTGAAACCAGAACTTGATGATCAGGGCCCCATCCTGGATCAGCATGCGCTCGAAATCGACGATGCGATTGAGTTCGCCGTCCAGTTCGGCATCGCTGCAAAGGTTATGGATCCGGTGCTCCAAGGGCGCCAAATACCAGCCGCCAAAGAGGATGGCCATCTCCCCGCGCGGCGGCATGGAGCGCCAGAATCGCCAATAGCGCGGACGCTGGCGTTCCTCGTCCGTCTCGTCCCAATAGGCGAAGGACTGGAGGCCGCGGGCATCGAGCCATTCGTGCAACCGGTTGACCACCCCGCCCTTGCCAGCCCCCTCAACCCCGGCGACCAGGATGATAACTGGCATGTCTGTCTGCAATAGCTCGCGCTGAACCAGGAGCAACTGGGTGCGCAGCTCTTCCTGTTCGGTGGTGAAGGTCTCCTTATCGACCCTGCGGCCAAGCTTGATGGCTTCAAACATAGCTGTCTCCTTTTAACATATTGATTTTATTATTTACTGGGTCTTGCGGGATGCGGCGATGGGCCTGGGTCGCCCATCGGCGCCTACGGCGACGTAGGTGATGTTGGCGACGGCCACATGATGACGGCTCTCGGGGTCCATTTCGCGGCGGGCCCAGGCCCGGATCTCGACGCTGACCGAGGTGGTGCCCAACCGCTGCACCCGGGCATAGATGTCCACCAGATCGCCCACGGCCACGGGGGAGACGAAGCGGAACTCATTGACCGCAATGGTGACCACCCGACCCGCCGCCGCCTGGACGGCCACCGTGGCTCCGGCGATGTCGGCCTGCGACATCAGCCAGCCCCCGAAGATATCACCCGCGGCATTGGTATCGGCGGGCATGGCCAGGACCCGGATGGCCAGGCGCCATTGGCTGGGATCACCTTCGTCGAAGAGGTTGGGATCGGGCATAGGGGTTCCCGCTGATCAGGGCCACCAGAACCGGGGCTTTGGCTGGCGGCGGTTGGGTATCGCGACTGGGCTAACATGGTAACCTCAATGTTCATGTATGGGGTCGGATTCTGGCGCCACCAGCGGTCCCGGGAAACATTCTGTTAGACTTTGCCCCGGTGGCTTCGCGGTGGAAGGTTGAAGGTCGCCAAGAAACCGATAGGTTAGAAGATGTTACCTCGCCCAACACCTGCGGTGAAGCAGGAGACCCAGATGCCCATCCCCCCCTCGCCCGGCCGAACCCCTTCACCCCAGATCGCGCTGCCCTACGATCCGTTTGATATCCTCGGGTCCACCCTGGCGTTACAACAAGCCTGGATTCGTCATCCCGAACGGTTGACCGCCAGCTTGCAAGACCTGGCCCTCGAATCCGCCCAGATTCGTGATCACCTCATCCAAACCGCCCTCAATCTTCCTAGCGAGCCCGCGCTGGATGCCCATGTCCGCGACGAACGTTTCCAAGATCCCTCTTGGACTGAGTTGCCCGGATTTTGCTTTCTCAAGGATATGTATCTTCTTTACGGTCGCTGGTTGCAGGATGCCATCTACGCTACCGAGGATATGGACCACAAACAGCGTGAGCGGGCGGCCTTCTGGTTGAGGCAATGGCTGGATGCCATGGCTCCCAGCAATTTTTTCTGGACCAACCCAGAAGCCCTGCGGCGCGCCATCGCCAGCCAGGGACTTAGCCTAGTCCATGGCCTCGATCATTGGTTGCGCGAGGCGATGGCGGGTGAGGTGCGGATGGTGGAGCCCGATGCCTTCCAGGTCGGCAAGGACCTGGCGATCACCCCCGGTCAGGTGGTGTTGCGTAACGAATTACTGGAGCTGATTCAGTACGCCCCGGCGACCCCCGCAGTGCATGCCATCCCGGTGGTGCTGGTGGCACCCTGGATCAACAAGTACTACATCATGGACCTGAGCCCTGGCATCAGCCTGGTCCGGTATCTGGTCGAGCAGGGGTTTACCGTCTTTGTCACCAGTTGGCGGAATCCCGGTCCCGAGGCCAAGGAGACGACCCTGGAAGATTATGTGCTGGGTGGCGTCCTGCCGGTGCTGGAAGCGGCGCGCGCCATCTGCGGCGTACCCCAGGTCCACGCCGCGGGATATTGTCTGGGTGGCACCGCCCTGGCCATGCTGCTGGCCTGGCTGGCGGCCGCCCCCGGGGGCCAGGAGACCCCTCCCAACCCCGTCCCCCATTGGTCCACCCTGACCACCCTGGTGGACTTCAGCGATCCCGGCGCCATCGGGGCCTTCCTGAGTCCCGGCAGCCTGGATTTCCTGCAAGAGCGCATGGCCGCCAGGGGCTACCTGGACGGGGCCGACATGGCCACCGCTTTCCGGTTGCTGAGACCCAACAGTTTGATCTGGCATTACGTGGTTCACCGCTACCTCTATGGCGAGGCCCTGGCCCCCAACGAGGTGCTCTTCTGGAACTGCGATGCCACCCGTATGCCCGCGGCCATGCACGACTTCTATTTGCGGGAGTTGTATCTTAAGAACCGGCTGGCACAGCCAGGAAGCCTGGAGATGGGCGGGCGCCCGCTGGATCTGGGGGCGATCCGGCAACCGCTCTACGCCGTCGGCGCCGAGCAGGACCATATCGCCCCCTGGCGATACACCTTCCGACTCTGCGGCCTGATCGGCGGGCCTGCCCGCTATGTGCTGGCCACCTCTGGCCATATCCTCGGGGTCATCAACCCCCCCGTGACGCCTCCCAAGCGGCGCTACTGGGTGGGCGACGCCACCGGCCCGCAGGATCCGGATAACTGGCTGGAAAGCCTGGACAAGCATCCGGGTTCCTGGTGGGAAGACTGGACCCAATGGCTGGGCGAACGCTGTGGCCCTTTGGTACCGCCACCCGCCTTGGGCAACGTCGAGTATCCGCCCCTGGAGGCCGCACCGGGGCACTACGTCCTGCAACAATAGCCTGAAACGTGCTCGTGAAGGCTTCCCATGGCGGGGACCCTCTCCCGGTGCGCCCTATTCCCTCGATGCCCAGCAAGTGATGTCCAGCATGATGACCAACCCTAAGCCCGCCCACGCCTCCTGGCGGGCCACCCTGCGTCCCTTTCTCGATAGCCGCGTCATCGCCATGTGTTTTCTCGGCTTTTCCGCCGGGATTCCGCTGCTGCTGATCTTTTCCTCTCTGTCCCTCTGGCTGCGTGAGGCGGGAGTGGATCGCGGGGCGGTGACCTTCTTCAGTTGGGCGGCCCTGGGCTACTCCTTCAAATTTGTCTGGGCACCGCTCATCGACCGCCTGCCGCTGCCGCTGCTGACGCGCTGGCTGGGTCGCCGCCGCGCCTGGCTGCTCGTCGCTCAACTGGCTATCGCCAGCGCTATCCTGCTTATGGCGGCCATAGACCCGGCACAGGGGGGCAGCAGTCTGACCCGCATGGCCCTGGCGGCGGTGCTGCTTGGATTCTCGGCGGCGACCCAGGACATCGTCATCGATGCCTATCGTATCGAGGCGGCGGAGACCAGCCTTCAGGCCATGATGTCGGCGACCTACATCGCCGGCTATCGGGTCGGCATGGTGGTCTCGGGGGCGGGCGCCCTCTATCTGGCCGCCGCCCTGGGTTCAACCGCCGAGCAGTATGTCTTCGCGGCCTGGCGCTGGACCTACATCGCCATGGCCGGGGCCATGCTGATGGGTATCGCCACCACCCTCCTGATCCCCGAGCCGGTATCCGGGCGGCTGGCTACCCGGCGCTACGGGGCCTGGGATTACTTCCGGCTGGTGATCGTCTTCGCCAGCGCGGCCACGGCCTTCGTGGCGACCTTCTTCCTGAGCGGTGGCGTCTTCGCGGCCCTCCAGGGGCCGATGGGGCAGGGGCCCTTGGCCGGCTTCCTGGTGGAAAGCCTGCATTTCCTGGTGGCGATCCTGATGGCGGGGCTGACCGGCTGGCTGCTGGTGCGGTGGGGGGTGGTGGACCAGGCCATGGCCCGGGAGACCTGGGTCGCGCCCGTCCAGGACTTCTTCGGTCGCTATGGCACCCGCGCGGCCCTGCTGCTCCTGGCCCTGATCGGCCTGTACCGCATCTCGGACATCGTGTTGGGGGTGATTTCCAATGTTTTTTATCAGGACATGGGCTTCACCAAGAACCAGATCGCCACGGCGGTCAAGACCTTTGGCGTCGTCGTCAGTATCGCGGGCGGCCTGCTTGGCGGTCTGATGGCCAACCGCTTCGGGGTCATGCGTATCCTCATGCTCGGCGCCATCCTCTCGGCGGCGACCAATCTCATTTACGTCTGGCTGGCCTGGGTGGGTAATGATGCCGCGGTCCTCTATCTGGCCGTGGCGGCGGACAATCTGGCGGCGGGACTCGCCAGCGCCGCCTTTGTCGCCTTTCTGTCGAGCCTGACCAGCGTCGCCTTTACCGCCGTCCAGTACGCCATTTTCAGCTCCCTGATGACCCTGCTACCCAAGGTATTGGGCGGCTATTCAGGCACCATGGTCGAGGCCATCGGCTATCCGGCCTTCTTTGTCTTTACCACCCTGATCGGTGTACCCGTGCTGCTGCTGGTCTGGCTGGCGGGACGGCACCTGCAGGCCAGACCAGTTCCATAACAGGCCCGGCCCTAGATAATGTGGATATTCAGGGCCTGGAGCAATAACCACCTAAAATAGCAGTAAAAATCTCGAAGGATTATCCAGAGATTAAATCGGGATTGCTGCGGCGCACCAAATATGCGATTGTTACGACGTTAAAGGCAGGCGGCGATAGGTCAGGCCAAGGAGTCCCCTAGACATGCTCTGCTCTCTTCGACTCGCGCCAGGTGGCTGACAACAGCGCCAGGCGCGGCTCGACAGTGGCACCTCGGGTGCCGCTTGCGGCTTGGGGCTGGACCAGGAAGGACAGGTCCCGAGGTTTGGTTAAAAAAACCGGAATGTAACGATGATTACCACCCAAAAACGACCTTTCTTTCTAAATTTAATGGTGATCAGGCTCCCGGTGGCGGGGGTCATGTCGATTGGTCACCGCATCAGCGGCGTGGCCATGGTCCTCACCCTGCCCTATTTCATCCATATCCTGGCCCTCTCGGTGTCCAACCCGGCGGGTTTTGACGCGGCGGCAACAATGGTTGCCAGTTGGCCCTTCAAGGCCTTTCTGTTCCTCTTCCTGTGGGCGCTGATGCACCATTTTCTGGCGGGCATCCGCTATCTGATGCTTGATATCGATGTCGGCATCGAGAAGCCTCTGTACCGGCAAACGGCCTGGGGGGTGCTGGCGGGTGGCCCGGTCCTGGCCCTCATCCTGTTGGGAGCACTGTCATGAGCCGTCAAGCCTCGGGACTGCGGGCCTGGATTTTCCAGCGCGTGACCGCGATCGCCCTGCTGCTGTACTTTCCCTATCTCCTCCTCTCCCTAGCCTTTGGGCCGCCGGCGAATCACGCCGAATGGATGGCCTGGCTGAGCCAGCCCCTGGTCGGCATAGGCTTCCTGATCTTCGTCGGCCTGCTCTTGCTCCATGCCTGGGTTGGCGTGCGTGACGCCATCATCGACTATGTGCACCCCACCGCCATCCGCGTCACGGCCCTGAGCCTGCTGGCGCTGGGACTGATTGGCTGCGGCCTCTGGGCCCTCAAAGTCATCGTCCTGGTGGGCTAGGGCCAGGCGAGAACTGAATGCGAGAATGATATGTCATTAAACAAGCGAAACTTCGACGCCCTGATCGTGGGCGCGGGCGGGGCCGGGCTCAACGCGGCGATCCAACTGGCCAACGCCGATCTGCGCGTGGCGGTGGTCTCCAAGGTGTTCCCGACCCGCTCCCATACGGTCGCCGCCCAGGGTGGGGTCAACGCCGCCCTGGCCAACGTCCTGCCGGACAACTGGCATTGGCACATGTTCGATACCGTCAAGGGATCGGACTACCTGGGTGACCAGGATGCCATCGAGTTCATGTGCCGGGAGGCCATCCCCACCGTCTACGAGCTGGAACATGCGGGGGTGCCCTTTTCCCGCACGGACAATGGCAAGATCTACCAGCGTCCCTTCGGTGGCATGACCCAAAACTTTGGCGGCGACCAGGCCGCCCGCACCTGCGCCGCAGCGGACCGTACCGGTCACGCCATCCTCCATACCCTCTATCAGCAGAACCTCCGCGCCAAGACCCACTTCTTCGATGAGTTCTTCGCCCTGGATCTGATCAAGGACGCCGAGGGCGTGATTTGCGGCGCCCTGGTCCTGGAGATCGAGACCGGCGAGCCCCTGCTGATCGAGGCCAAGACCACCCTGCTGGCCACCGGCGGCTGCGGTCAGGTGTTCCGCACCACCTCCAACGCTCACATCAACACCGGCGATGGCATGGCCATGGCCCTGCGCGCCGGCGTGCCCCTGATGGACATGGAGTTTTTCCAGTTTCATCCCACCGGTATCGCGGGCAAGGGGATGCTGATCACCGAGGGCGTCCGTGGCGAGGGCGGTTATCTTCTCAACGGGCGTGGGGAACGCTTCATGGAGCGCTATGCCCCCAAGGCCAAGGATCTCGCCAGCCGCGACGTGGTCTCCCGCTCCATTGTCACCGAGATCAAGGAGGGGCGTGGCGCTGGGCCCCAAGGCCGATCACGTCCTCCTCAAGCTGGATCACCTGGGCGAGAGCGTCATCGCCAAGCGCCTGCCGGGCATCCGCGAGAGCAGCCGTATCTTCGCCGGCGTCGATCCCGTGGTCGAGCCCATTCCGGTCTTCCCCACCGCCCACTACCTTATGGGGGGTATCCCCACCGACCGCTTTGGCCGCGTCATGACGCCGGCTGGTGCCGGCGAGGATGCGGTACCGGGGCTCTACGCCGCCGGTGAATGCGCCTGCGCCTCGGTCCATGGCGCCAACCGCCTGGGCGGCAACTCCCTGCTCGACATCCTGGTCTTTGGCCGCCTGGCGGGCAAGAACATCATTGATTACGTCAAGGAAAACCCCTTCCATCGCACCATCGATCCCGCCAGCCTGGATGGGGTCATGTCGCGGCTGTCGCGGTGGGATCAGCGGGGCAAGGGCCCGAGCGTCCACGAGACCCGCGAGAAGCTGACCCGCTGCATGGAGGATCATGCCGGCGTCTTCCGCACCGAGGAGATCATGTCCGAGGGCCTGGATAAGATGAAGGAGATCCGCGCCGCCTTCGGCGAGGTGCGGCTCACCGACCACTCCAAGGTCTTCAACACCGCCCGCATCGAGGCCCTGGAACTCGAGAATCTGCTTGATGTGGGCATGGCCATCGCCGCCTCCGCCCTCACGCGTCAGGAAAGCCGCGGCGCCCATTCGCGTCCCGACTTCCCCAAGCGCGATGATGTCAACTGGATGAAACACACCCTCTACTTCCAGGAGGGTGACCGGCTGGACTACAAGCCGGTGCGGACCAAGCCCCTGACGGTGGAGAGTTTCCCGCCGAAAGAGCGCGTCTATTGAGCCAGGTGGAGGGAAAACATGAAATTCCGTGTCTATCGCTATGATCCCGAGCTGGGCCAGAAGCCCCGCATGCAGGAATTCGAGGTCGAGACCCATCGCGGCATGATGCTGCGCGATGCCCTCAAGGCCATCAAGGCCCAGGACGAGACCTTCGCCTTCCGTCACTCCTGCGGCGAGGGTGTCTGCGGTTCCGATGGCGTCAACGTCAATGGCACCAACAAGCTCGCCTGTGTCACCGCTATCGCCGATCTCAAGGAACCGATCGAGGTGCGGCCCTTCCCGGGGCGGCCCGTCGTCCGCGACCTGGTCGTGGACATGACCCAGTTCTATGAGCAATACAAGGCCGTGGAACCCTGGCTCAAGCGCAAGGAACCCACGCCCGAGCAGGAGATTCCGCAGTCACCCGCGGACCGCGACAAGCTGGATGGCCTCTACGAGTGCATCATGTGCGGCTGTTGTTCCACCTTCTGCCCCTCCTTCTGGTGGAACCCGGATAAGTTTCTCGGTCCCCAGGCCCTGCTCACGGCCTATCGGTTCCTCGCCGACAGCCGTGACCAGGCCAGCGCCGAGCGCATGGACTTCCTGGAGGGCCCCTACAAGCTCTTCCGCTGCCATAGCATCATGAACTGCGTCGAGGTCTGCCCCAAGGGCCTCAATCCCACCAAGGCCATCGGCCACATCAAGGAAATGATGTTGAAGGACTCGGTCTGAGCACCTATTGGCTTTAAAGCTGGCGGGTTCCCGCGATCTGGCGTTGGAACCCGCCCCCCATATCATCCTGTTTGAGCCTCCCTGCTTCTTCGTGATCCCGGGGCCTGCCTGTGCGTCCGGTTCCGCAATTTTTCTCGAACAAGGGGTAAATCTGGTCTCGGATTAATGGGATCAAGGATTTTTTCGTCCCCGCCTGAGTCTTGGCTTTTGCTAAAATCGCTTCCTTCCGTCCCATGCCCCCTGGATAGCCATGACCGTCCGTACCCGTTTCGCCCCTTCCCCGACTGGCTATCTGCATGTGGGAGGCGCCCGTACCGCCTTGTTTTCCTATCTCTTTGCCCGCCGGCATGGGGGGCGCTTCATCCTGCGCATCGAGGACACGGACCTGGAGCGGTCCACGGCGGAGTCGGTCAACGCCATCCTGGAGGGCATGGCCTGGCTGGGGCTGGAGTATGACGAGGGGCCCTTCTACCAGACCCATCGCTTCGACCGCTACAACCAGGTCATCGACGAACTCCTGGCCAAGGGCCTGGCCTATCGTTGCGACTGCCCGAAAGAACGGCTGGACGCCCTGCGCGAGGAACAGATGGCGGCCAAGCTCAAACCGCGCTACGACGGCCTCTGTCGTCATCGCGACCTGGACCCGAGCCAGCCCCACGTCATCCGCTTCCGTAACCCGGATACGGGCCAGGTGGTGGTGGATGACCTGATCCGGGGGTCCATGGCCTTCGATAACCGGGAACTGGACGACCTCATCATCCGCCGCAGCGATGGCGCCCCCACCTACAACCTGACGGTGGTGGTCGATGACGCCGATATGGCCATTACCCACGTCATCCGCGGTGACGACCACATCAATAACACCCCGCGCCAGATCAATATCCTGCGCGCCCTGGGCAAGGAGCCGCCGCATTACGCCCATGTCCCCATGATCCTGGGCGACGATGGCTCGCGCCTGTCCAAGCGCCATGGCGCCGTCAGCGTGGTGGCCTACCGGGACCAGGGCTATCTGCCCGAGGCCCTGCTCAATTACCTAGTGCGCCTGGGCTGGTCCCACGGCGATCGGGAGATCTTCTCCCTGGAGGAGATGGTCGAGCTTTTTGACATCGGCCAGGTCAACAAGGCGGCCGCGGCCTTTAACACCGACAAACTGGACTGGCTCAACCAGCACTACATTCAGCACGCGGATCCCCGGCGTATCGCCCACCTGCTGCGGCCCCATCTGGGGGATCTGGGGATCGATCCCGCCGAGGGCGCCGACCTGACAAGCGTCGTCGCGGCCCAGGCCGCCCGCGCCAAGACCCTGGTGGAACTGGCGCGTATCAGCGCCTTTGTTTATCGGGATTTTGACGATTACGAGGAGGGCGCGGCCAAGAAGCACCTGGGCCCGGTGGCGGCGGAACCCCTGGAGCGCCTGCGCGACCGCCTGGACATGCTTGCCCTGGAGGACTGGGAACCGGTGACCCTGGAACATACCGTGCACCGGGTCGCCGAGGAACTGGGACTGAATCTGGGCAAGGTCGCCCAGCCTCTGCGCGTCGCCGCCGTCGGCCGGGCCGCCTCGCCGGGCATCGACATCACCCTGCACCTGGTCGGCAAGGAGGCGACCCTGCGCCGCATCGACCGGGCGCTGGCCTACATCCGCCAAGGAGCCGCGGTGGTCTGATGCCCACCCGGTCCGCCGTGCCGCTGGCATTGCCGCGTCCCCGCGCCGCCAGGTTGCCAGAATGAACTCAGTCCCCGTCCTAAGCATCCTGCTGCTGTTCCCGGTATTTGGCGCCCTGCTGGTGGGCATGCTACCGGGTGGTCGCATCGCCCTCATCCGCTGGACCGCCATCCTCGTCGCGCTCCTGACGCTGGTCCTGGCCTGGGGCCTGCTGGGGTGGTTCGACGCCCGGGCGGGGGGCGTTCAGTGGTTCGAGCACTATAGCTGGAATCCCCGCATGGGCACGGCCATTGCCCTGGGCCTCGACGGTTTTTCCCTGCCCATGGTGCTGCTGGCGACCCTCCTGTGCCTGGTCGCCCTCCTGGCCTCGCGGGGCATCCGGGAGCGAGTCAAGGGTTACTATGCCCTGATGCTGATCCTAGAATCGGCCACCCTCGGCGTCTTCATGGCCCAGGACTGGTCCATCTTCTATGTCTTCTGGGAACTGGTCCTGATCCCCCTCTTCTTTCTCATCGACGGTTGGGGCGGCAAAAACCGCCATGGCGCGGCGCTGAACTTTGTCCTCTACACCATGGGCGGTTCCGTCTTTATGCTGATCGCCCTGCTGGTGGTCTTCGATGCCGTGGGTGTCCATTCCTTCGCCATGGCGGACCTGGCCGCGGGTGGACCGGGCCTGAACCGGGAGACCCAGGTCATGATCTTTCTGGGTCTGCTCGTGGGCTTCGGGGTCAAGATGCCCATCTTCCCCATCCACGGCTGGCTGCCCCTGGCCCACGTCGAGGCCCCGAGCCCGGTCTCCATCCTGCTTTCGGGCATCCTGCTCAAGATGGGCTCCTATGGCCTAATCCGGGCCGCCCAGATGTTGCCGGAGGCCGTGCTGGCGCTCCAGACCCTGCTGGTAGTCCTGGCCATGATCAGCCTCCTTTACGGCGGCCTGCTGGCCTGGCGCCAGACGGACCTCAAGGCCATGGTGGCCTATTCCTCGGTGAGCCACATGGGGGTGGTGCTGCTGGGTATCGCCGCCCTCAACGTCGCCGGTCTCACCGGGGCCTTGTTGCAGATGGTGGCCCACGGACTGGTGGCGGGAGCCCTCTTCCTGCTCATCGGCCTCCTCTATGAGCGGACCCACACCCGGGAGATCGGCCATTACAGCTCCCTGGTGCGGGTCATGCCGCGCTTTGCTTTCTTCACCATCCTGGCTTTCGTTGCCGCCGTCGGCCTGCCGGGGACGGCGGGTTTCATCGCCGAGCTCCATGCCCTGATCGGCGGCTTCCAGGTCTGGGGGGGCTGGGTGGCGATTCTGAGCCTGGGCGTCCTCATCAGCGCCGCCTACGCCATCCGCACCGTCGGCCGCCTCTTCACGGGGCCCGTGCGCCCGGAGATGGCGGGGGTGCCAGACCTGGGACCCACGGAATTACTGGCCGCGGGGGTGCTCACCGCCGGTTTCCTGCTACTGGGCCTCTTTCCCGCCGCCATTCTGCAGCTCGTAGGGGCCAGCGTGGCCCGTTTTGGCGCGGTACTCGCGGCCTCCTGAAGGGGATCGAACCTTGTCCCATCCGAGTCTATCGCCCCCGGCGGAGCCCGAGACCGGCAACCGCGCGCGGATTCTGGCCGCCATCGAGCATTTGGATCACGTCCTCCCCGGTCAGGCCCCGCTCCGGGACTTTGTGCATCACAACACCCTCCACGGCTTCCAGCATCTGCCCTTTCCCGAGGCCCTGGCCCAGGCCCATCACCTGAACGGCGCCGCGGGCTATCTCAGTCAGGAGAAGTTTCGCGCTTACTATCGTCAGGGCCGCATCGAGCGGCGGGATTTGGTGCAAGTCCTGGACGCGGAATCGGCATTGGCCCCCGGCGAAATGCTGTTCGCGACCCCGACGGGTCCGGTATTGAGCCGCGACATCTACCTGCTGGCCCTGCTCCACCCCCTGGAGCCCATCGCCAATAATCAGTTGGCCTGGGAACTTGAGGAGATGGGTGCCCTGGATCGTTTCCAGGATGATGTCCCCCCGGAGGTGCGCGCCCGGCTGCTGGCCGCTAGTGGCTTAGGGCAGGGCGAGAGCATCGCCGATCTCTGGAGCGCCTGCCTTGAACGGCTGGACTTGAGCTGGTACCGGCTCCACCCTGAGGAACTGGTGGACCTGACCCCGGAACGTCTGGAGGCCATGCAAATGGAATTGCAGGGGGAGGGTGCCAGCGAGGGCGCCCATCACCTGCTCCAGCGGCGCATCAGCCGCCTGGTGCGTGACGAACTCAAGGCCCTGATGGAGCGGGTTGGTCAGGACCTCACCTTGACCGGACTCCTGAGGTTGCTGACGGGCCGCGATCTGCTGGACGAGATCCGTCCCTACCTCATTCGGCAATTGGCCAACTTCCTCGACCAGGGACTGGCTGCCTGGCATGCGGCCCACCGGGGCGCGGGTTTTTATGCCTGCTGGCGGGAACTGGCCCGGATCAACCCGGGCTGGCGGCTGCTGGGGCTGGAGGACTGGACCCGGGACCTCGACGACCTGCCCGAGGACCCCCTGGAGGCCCTGATAGCGGAACTGGAGCGCCTGGGACTGCCCCCAGACCGTTGGCCCGGCTATCTGGAACGCCTGGCCCTGGAGATGCCGGGCTGGTCCGGCATCTGGCTGTGGCGCCACCGGCATCCGGACTATAAGGGATGGAGTCAGCCGGTCGGCATGCTGGATTATCTGGCGGTGCGTCTCATCCTGGAGCGCCTCTATGCCCGGCGTCTCTGCGCCGAGGAGTGGGAAATCGCGCCCAACCTCGGCGCCCTGAACCAGCACTTCGGCAACCACCCAATGGAATTCCTGGTGCGTTGGTCCCTCTTTACCGGGCCCCTGCCGGAATATCTGGCCAGCCGCGCCCAGCGCCTGGTAAGGTCCCGGCAGGATACCCTGGAACAGGCCCGGCCCGAGCATTGGCACCCCTTGGCCCAACTCATCTGGGCCTGGCGCTGGAGCCCCGCGGCGGTGCGTCTGGGTCGGGATCTTTTTCAACGTGCCTGGCCCCTCTTCCGGCTGGCCCAGCATCTGGGGATGTCGGGCGCGGCCCTGCGGGATCTGGACCCGGCCCAGCTCTTGCTCATCTTCCAGTGCCTTGATCGCCTGGATAAGGGAACCGCCGGCTCCATCTGGCTGCGGGCCTTCGAGAATCATTACCGGGACCAAATCTTTAACGCCCTCGTCAATAATCAGGGCCGAGGGCGCTGGAATAGCCGGAATAGCCGTCCCTCCGCGCAACTGGTCTTCTGCATGGATGACCGGGAGGAGGGTATGCGTCGGCATTTGGAGGAAGTCGATCCGGGTGTGGAGACCCTGGGAGCCGCCGCCCATTTCGGCGTCTCCCACTGGTGGCAGGGCCTGGACGACGGGTCAGCCACCGCCCTCTGCCCCGTGGTCCTGACGCCCTCGCACCAGGTGCGGGAAGTGGCCCAAACCGGAGCGGCGGACCTGCTGGACCGTCATCGCCGCCGGCGCGGCTGGCGGTTGTGGCTACGCGACCTCCTGCATCAGGAACTCCGCCGCAACCTGGTGACCTCGACCCTGGGCATTCTGCTGGCCGCGCCGGTGGCGACCCTGGCCTTGGTGGGTAAGGTGGCCGCCCCCCGGGGTTTTGGCGAGTGGGTCGGTCGACTGCGGCATGATTTCGATGTGAGTGTCGCCACGGAACTGGCCGCCACGGTGGATTGCTACCAGGGGGAGCCCAGTCCAGAGAATGTCCAGGCCGGTTTCGTGACGGCGGAACAGGCGCGACGGGTGGCGGGCCTCCTGAGAGTCATGGGCCTGGATACCGGCTTTGCCCCCCTGGTCGTCATCATGGGCCATGGCTCGGACAGCGATAACAACCCCCACCTCGCCGCCTATGACTGCGGGGCCTGCAGTGGCAACCACAGCGGCCCCAACGCACGGCTGTTCGCCGCCATGGCCAATCGGCCCGAGACCCGCGCTCGGCTGCGGGAGCAGGGCCTGGATATCCCCGAGGATTGCTGGTTCCTGGGGGCTGAGCACAACACCTGCAGCGAGGCCATCCTCTGGTACGATCTGGATCGGCTCCCCGTCGCGAGGGCGGGCGACTTCCAGCGGCTGGAGATCAGTCTGGGGCGGGCGGTGCGTCTCCATGCCCAGGAACGCTGCCGCAAGTTCTTTTCCGCGCCGGCCCAGCCGACCCCGGACCAGGCCCTGGCCCACGTCATGGAACGTGGCCTGGACTTCAGTCAGGCGCGGCCGGAACTCGGCCACGCCACCAACGCCTGCGCCTTCATCGGCCGGCGGGCCATGAGCCAGGGGGCCTTTTTTGACCGTCGGGCCTTCCTCATCTCCTACGACGCGACCAAGGACCCGGACGGTACCCTGCTGGAGCCGCTGCTCCTGGCCAACGGGCCCGTGGGGGCCGGCATTAGCCTGGAGTATTACTTCTCGACCGTGGACAATGATCGTTACGGGGCTGGCTCCAAAATCACTCATAACGTCGCTGGCTTCTTTGGGGTTATGGATGGGGCCGGTTCCGACCTGCGCACCGGTCTCCCCCGCCAGATGATCGAGATTCACGAAGCCATGCGGCTGCTGGTGATCGTGGAGGCCAACACCCGGGTCTTGACGGCCATTTATGAGCGTCAGCCGCCGCTCCAGGAATTGATCGGCAATGGCTGGCTCCTGCTCGCCGCCAAGGATCCGGATTCCCCCGAGATCCGGATATTCGAACCGGCCAGGGGTTGGGTCGAGTGGCCAGGGCCAGGGCGACCCTTGGCGAGGGTTTCGCGTTCCTCCGCCCACTTTATGGGCTTCATGGAACCCCTGGACCCTATTCTGATTGGCGATTGAGTCTGATCCCATGTTCGCATTTGCCTGGCTGATACCCCTCTTGCCCCTGCTGGCCGCCACATGGATCGCCGGTGCCTATGTCCTCCTGGGTAACCGGGGCGAGGCGGGGGAACGCTGGACCGCGCGGGTCGCGGTCGGGGCAGCGGCCCTATCCCTCGGCCTGGCGGTTCTGATCGGGATTCAGGCCCTGGTGATGGGTCCCCCAGGTCAGGTTCGGGTCGGGTCCTGGCTGGTCAGCGGTGACTTGCGGGCGGATATCGTCTTCACCCTGGATGGCCTGGGGCTCTCGCTGCTCCTGCTGGTCGCTTTCGTGGCCCTGATCACCATGAAGTTCTCGGTAAACTATCTGCACCGGGAGGCGGGCTTCCCGCGTTTTTTCCTGCTGCTGTCGCTCTTCATGGGGGCCATGGAGCTGATCGTAATGGGGGGCAATGCCGTGCTGGCCTTCATCGGCTGGGAGTTGGCGGGGGTGGCCTCCTATCTGCTCATTGCCTATAACTTCGAGCGCCCCGTGGCGGTTGCTAATGCCCAGCGCGCCTTCATTGCGAACCGCATCGGCGATGCCGGATTTTTGCTGGGGATCTTTTTAGCCTATCTCTGGATGGGCCGCATCGATTGGCCCCTCCGGCCGGATCAGGCCCTGGACCCCATCAAGGGGGATCTCATCGCCCTGGCCTTTCTGCTGCCGGCCCTGGCCAAGTCGGCGCAACTGCCCTTTGCCCCCTGGATCGCCCGCGCCCTGGAGGGACCTACCCCCTCCAGCGCCATCTTCTATGGCGCCCTCATGGTCCATGCCGGGGTTTACCTGCTCATCCGTCTGGAGCCCTTGCTGGAGACGACCCCGGCCATCTCCAGCCTGATCGCCCTGCTGGGCGCCCTCACGGCCCTCTATGGCTGGCTGGTGGGCCTAGCGCGGACGGACGTCAAGAGTTCCCTCATGTTCTCCACCACCGCTCAGGTGGGCCTCATGTTTCTCTGGATCGGCCTGGGCTGGTATAGCCTGGCGGCCTGGCATCTGGCCCTGCACGCCCTTTGGCGGGCCTATCAATTCCTGCATGCCCCGGCCCTGATGCAGCGCATCAGCCGGCCCGTGCGGCCGGTCCCTGCCTGGCTGGCGCGGCGGTGCGGGCTGCAAGAGGCGGCCCTGCAGGGTTTTTGGCTCGATGCCCTGGCGGATGCCTTCCTGGCGCGACCGGCCCAGGCCATGGCCCGCGATGTCATGGACCTGGACGGCAAGGTGGTCAGTCGCATCATCGGCCTGCCTGGCCAGGCCCTCGAACTCTCCTCCCTGGGCACCTCGCTGGACGGGGAGGAGGGTTGGCTCACGGCGGAGGAGACGATCGTCCGCGGGCGAGGTCTGCTGGGACGCACCCTGGAGCGGGTGGCGAATGCCCTCTTCTGGTTCGAGCAACGCTTGGTGCTGCGGGGCGGCGGGCAGGGGTTGCTGGAGGCGATCCACCGCCTGGGCATCCAGGCCAATCAGGTCGAGGAGCTGCTCGCCCGGCCTCGCTACCTCGTCCTCATGATTCTCGCCACCTTCGCGGTCATTCTCTGAGATGAACCCAATCGCCATCCCTTGGGACAATCCGGTCGCCTGGCCGCTGCTGGCGGTCCTGCAACTCTTGCCCCTGATGGGGGCCCTGGTGGTGCTGGCCCTGCGCCGCGGGTCCCTGGCGACTCTGGTCGGGGTCATCCTGGCCAGCTTCGAACTGCTGCTGGCTATCGTCCTCTATCGAGGCTACGACCCCGCGAATGCCGCCATGCAGTTCGCCGAGCACTGGAACCTGCCAGGACTGCTGGACTACCACGCCGCCGTGGATGGCGTCAGCATCCTCTTTATCCTGCTGACCGCCCTCATCATCCTGCTGGTGTCCCTCTATGGGCCCGTGCGGGGCCTGGGACCACCCTGGCGGCTCATGGCCTTGATCCTGGCCATCGAATCCAGCCTGATGCTGATGTTCACGACCCTGAACCTGCTGTGGTTTGTGCTCGCCTCCGCCATCCAGACGGGCCTCATCGGCCTCCTGCTGAAGTTATGGGCGACCTCGCCGCGCATGGAACAGGCCATCAAAACCTATATCAAGTTCATGGGCACCGGTCTGGTCCTGCTGCTGGCCGGCACCCTGATACTGGGCTGGGGCCATACCCATGTCAGCGGCGGTAGCTGGGCCTTCGATCTCCTGGAACTCCACCGGGCCGGTGTGGGGCTGGAATTTCAGACCCTGGTCTTTTTCCTGCTTTTCTACGGGCTGGCCATCCGCACCCCGCTCTTTCCCATGCACGGCTGGCTGCCCCAAGTGGCCGAGTACGGCAACATCGCCGTGGCCCCGACCCTGCTCCTGGGACTCAAGATCGGCATCTATGGCCTGCTCCGCTTCGTCCTGCCCCTGGTGCCCGAGGCGGTTCAGTATTGGCAGCCCTTCGTGGTCGCCTTCGCCGTGGTCGGGATCTTCTACGCGGCTCTGCTGGCCATGGTGCAGGAGAACCTGCGCCGGCTATTGGCCTTCGCCGTCGTCTCGCATACCAGCCTCATTGTCCTAGGCCTTTTCACCCTGGATCATCTGGCCTTTCAGGGGAGCCTCATGCTGGCGGTGACCTTTGGCTTGGCGGTGGCGGCCCTGCTCTTCATGACGGGTCTGGTCTATCGCCGCACCAAAACCACCCAACTCAGCGAGCTGGGCGGGCTGTTCGACCAGATCCCCTTCGTCGGCATTGCCTTTCTGGTGGGAGGGCTGTCCATCATCGGCATGCCGGGAACGCCGGGCTTCGACGCCGCCCATCTGGTCCTGGAGGCCTCCATCGCGCGCTTTGGCGGCCTGCTGACCATCGCCGCCGCCCTGGGGAATTTGCTGGCGGCGGGCTTTCTGCTCTGGGCCTTCCAGCGTGCCTTCCTGGGGCCCTGCCCGGAAGGCCAGGCCCCGGTGGAACGTCTGAGTCTGGCGGAGTGGCTGGTCTCCGGGGCCGTCATCGCCGTTCTCCTGGGGGTGGGCTTCTATTCCCATCCCTGGCTGGAGTTGATCGATGTGCCGCTGGCGACCTTGAGCGCCCACTATGCACAGCCCTGATGCCGATGGCCGGCCGCGGCTAACCTCGACACCCTGCTCGCCATCGCGGCGCCGGTCGTCAGGCGTCCTGGAACCCGGCGGCGTCTTTGTAGTCTCGCCGGGGGACACCCCCCCGGCGCTTGAGGCCCACCATGCCTGATACCCCGAGCCTCCTGTCCCACTGGCCCCTCTTGAGCTGGATGTTACTGACCCCCCTCGGCGGTGCCCTAGTGGTCTGGCTGGTACCAGGGGCACGCCTATCGCGCTGGGTCATGCCCGGCAGCCTGCTGATCGCGATGGGTTTTTCCCTGGCGGTGGTCTGGCGTTTCAATCCCGCCGAGGCGGGCTTCCAGTTGGTGGAGGAGACGACCTGGATTCCGAGCCTGAACGTCCATTACCTGATTGGTGTGGATGGTATTTCAGTCCTCTTTCCCCCCCTGACCCTCCTGCTGTTTCTGGGAACCATCCTCGCCTCCTGGACCGGCGTCCGTACCCTGCGTCGCCTCCACGATAGCCTCATGCTCCTGCTGGCCAGCGCCCTGCTCGGCATCTTCTGCGCCCTGGACCTGATGTTCTTCTTCCTCTGTTGGGAGATGACCCTGATCCCCATCTATTTTCTCATCAGCCTCTGGGGACCGGGGCCCCACCGGCGTTACGCGGCGGCCAACTACAGCTTTTTCATGTTGGCGGGCGGGGTGCCCCTGCTGTTCGGCTTTATCCTATTGGCCTTCAATCACGCGGAGGTCTCCGGGGCCGGGGTCCCGGCGGGGCTGAGTTGGGATTATCGAGAATTGCTGGCGACACCCCTGGCCCAGGGCCTGGAGACCAGCGTCTTCCTGCTCCTGCTGGCCGGCTTCGCGGTCAAGACCCCCGTCTTCCCCCTGCATACCTGGCTGCCCGTGGTGGCGATGGAAGGCCCCGCCACCTTGGCGGCTCTCATCACCGGCCTCAAGGTGGGGGCCTACGGCCTGATTCGCTTCGCCTTGCCCCTGGCGCCCGGCGCGGCCCAGGAATTTCATTGGCTACTGGCCGGGCTGGGGACGGTCGGCCTCCTCTATGGGGCCCTGGCGGCCATGGGCCAGACCAACCTGCGCCGTCTGCTGGCCTATGCCTCCTTGAGCCATGTCGGTTTGGTACTGCTGGGGATTGCCTCCCTGAGCGAGCCCGGGGTCCAGGGGGCACTTTTCCAGCTCCTCAACTTCCCGCTGGTCGCGGGCGGGCTCTTTCTGCTGACCCGCTTCCTGAATCTGCGCCTGGGTTCCACCGATCTGATCAGCCTCGGCGGCGTAGCCCGTTCCATGCCCCTGCTGGCGGCCTTCTTCTTTTTTCTATCCCTGGCGTCGCTGGGGGTACCCGGCACCTCCGGCTTCTCGGCGGAGTTTCTGCTCCTGATGAGCGCGCTGCACAGTCATACCGGCGCGGGGCTTGCCGCCCTCCTGGCGATGGTGCTGGGAGCGGCCTATGTCCTCGACGGCTATCGGCGGACCTTCTTCGGTCCCTTGGGTAACAACGCCATTGCGGCCGCCGTCGATCTGCGCCCCCGGGAACTCCTGGTGGCCATCGCCTTCAGCCTCCCCATCCTGGCCGCCGGCCTTTATCCCGCTGGCGTACTGGACACCTTGAGCGTCTCCACCAGCCAATGGGTGGAGCGGTTCGCTACCCGGGCGCCTTGAGGGCTCAAGGCCGCCAGAAGGCCGGCGTCAGCAGCACCAGGAGGGTGAAGACCTCCAACCGGCCGAGGAGCATGGCAAAGCAGAGGATCCACTTGGCGCTGGTGCCGAGGTCGGCGAAATGGGCGCCGACCTCGCCCAGGCCGGGGCCCAGGTTATTGATGCTGGCGGCGACGGCGGAGAAGGCGGTGGTGAGGTCCAGGCCCGTGGCGGCCAGGGCCAGGTACATGAGGGTGAAGCTGGCGACATAGAGGGAAAAGAAGCCCCAGACGGCATCGACCACCCGGTGGTTGACGCTCCGCCCGCCCATCTTGACCGGGATCTGGGCGTTGGGGTGAACGAGGCGTTCGATCTCGCGCAGGCCCTGCTTGATGAGGAGCAGAAAGCGAATGACCTTGATGCCGCCGCCCGTGCTGCCGGCGCATCCCCCGACGAAGCTGCTGAAGATCAGCAAGATGCCCAGGAAGGCCGGCCAGTCATAAAAGGCGGTCGTGGTAAAGCCGGTGGTGGTGGCAATGGAGACGGTGTGGAACAGGCCCTGAGTCAAGGCGTCGTACCCGCCGGTGTAGGTGCCTGACAGATAGAGGCCGAGGCCAACGATCGCGGTCGTGGCCCCCATGAGGGCCAGATAAAAGCGGAATTCACTGTCCTGCCAGTAGCTTCGGAGATTTTTTCGATTCCAGGCCAGAAAATGCAGCGCGAAATTCATGCCGGAGATCAGCATGAAGATGACGGCGATCATCTCGATCAGGTCGCTGTCGAAATAGCCGATGCTGGCGTCATGGGTGGAAAACCCTCCGATGGCTACGGTAGCAAAGGCATGGCCGATGGCATCGAAGGGGGTCATGCCCGCCAGCCAGTAGGCCAGACCGCAGGCAATGGTCAGCCCCAGGTAGATATACCAGAGGGCCTTGGCGGTCTCGGTGATACGGGGTGTCAGTTTGCTGTCTTTCATGGGCCCAGGCGTCTCCGCCCGGTACAACTGCATGCCGCCGATCCCGAGCATGGGCAGGACGGCGACCGCGAGCACTATGATGCCCATGCCGCCCAGCCACTGGAGTTGCTGGCGGTAATAGAGGATGGACGGTGGCAGGTCGTCGAGACCGACTATGACCGTCGCCCCGGTCGTGGTCAGGCCGGAGACGGACTCAAAGACGGCGTCCGTGACGGAGAGGTGAGGTTCACTCGACAGGATGAAGGGCAGGGCGCCAGATAACCCCAGCACGGTCCAGAACAGCACCACCACCAGGAAGCCGTCCCGCAGCTTGAGTTCCTCTTGGCGTTTCCAGACGGGTAGCCAGATGAGAGCCCCCAGGCCGAGGAGCAGGACGAGGGCTCCGAGAAAGGGCTGGGCCGTGCCGTCCTGGTAGAGATGGGATACCAATACTGGCGGCAGCATGGTCAGGCTGAAGAGCATCAGCAATAACCCCAGGACCTTCTGAACCGCAAAGGGTGTCATACCGCCCCGCTCCTGGCCGGAACCGGGGGCTTCGGTTCCCGCGCCACGGCTCTCACAGGAAGGTCACCGGCACCTGGAACAGCTTTTCAACCTCGGCCACCCGGCGCTTGTCCTGGAGGAAGAGGATGACGTGGTCCTCGGCCTGGATGACCGTGTCATGATGGGCCATGAGGACCGCCTCGCCACGGACGATGGCGCCAATGGTCGTCCCGGCCGGGAGTTTGATCTGATCGATGGACCGACCGATGACCTTGCTTAGTTTGGCGTCGCCATGGGCGATGGCTTCGATGGCCTCGGCCGCGCCGCGCCGCAGGGAATGCACCGCTACCACGTCTCCGCGGCGCACGTGCTTGAGCAGGCTGCCGATGGTCGCCTGCTGGGGCGAGATGACCACGTCGATGCCACCGCTTTGCATCAGATCCACGTAGGCCGGACGGTTGATGAGGGCCATGACCTTGCGCGCCCCCAGCCGCTTGGCCAGGAGGGCGGAGAGAATATTGTCCTCGTCGTCGTTGGTGACGGCGCAGAAGACGTCGGTATCCTCGATATTCTCTTCCCGCAGCAGGCTTTCGTCGGCGGCATCGCCATGCAGGACGATGGTTCGCTCCAGGGTTTCGGCGATCTGTTTGCTCCGGGTCAGGTCGCGCTCGATGACCTTGACCCGAAAATCGTTCTCGGTGGCGCGGGCCAGCCGGGTGCCAATGTTGCCACCGCCCGCGAAGATGAGGCGCCTGTAGGGCTTCTCCAGCCGCTGAAGTTCGCCCATGACGGCGCGGATATGGGCCGGGGCCGCAACGAAGAAGACTTCGTCGTTGGCCTCGATGACGGTATCGCCCGTCGGCTCCAGGGCCCGGTCTTGGCGGTAGATGGCCGCGACCCGGGCCTCTACCTCGGGCATGTGTTCGTAGAGGGCGCGCAGGGCATGGCCAATCAGGGGGCCGCCCTCACGGGCCCTTACCGCCACCAGCCGCACCCGCCCGCCCGCGAAGTCCAGCACCTGGAGACTGCCGGGGTGCTCCAGCAACCGCAGAATATATTGGGTGACGAGCTGCTCCGGACTGATGCACACATTGATGGGCAGGGCACCGGGGGCAAAGAGTTCCGGATGTTCGAGAAAACCGGGGGAGCGCACCCGGGCGATGCGGGTGGGGGTATGAAAGAGGGTATAGGCGACCTGGCAGGCGACCATGTTGGTCTCGTCGCTATTGGTCACCGCCAGGATAATGTGGGCGTCCTCCGCCCCGGCCCGCTGCAAGACGTCGGGGTGGGCGCCATGCCCCAGAATGGTCCGCAGGTCGAAGCGATCCTGGAGCTCCCGGAGGATGTCGGGATCCTGATCCACGACCGTGATGTCGTTGGCCTCGCCCGCCAGGTTCGCCGCCACGGACCGGCCCACCTGACCACCGCCCAGGATGATGATCTTCATGGTTAACGCCTCTCCTTGATCTCGATCCCCAGGGAGCGCAGCTTGCGGTAGAGGTGGGTGCGCTCCATACCCGCCTCCTTGGCCATCTTGCTGACATTGCCGCCGTGCTTTTCGAGCTGGTACTCGAGATAGGTCTTCTCGAACTGCTCCCGGGCCTCGCGGAGTGGCTGGTCGAAGGACATGAGGCCCTCCAGGTTTGGCGCCGGTATGCTGGTGGCGGCCCCCAGGGTATTTTCGACCTCGTCCTGGGAGATCTCGTCGCCGGCCCCAAGGATGAGGACGCGCTGGACCAGGTTCTTGAGTTCACGGACATTCCCCGGCCAGGGGTAGTTGCGCATGTAATTCTGGGCGCCGACGCTGAACCGCCGGTAGGGCAACTTTTCGTGGGTGGCGAAGTAATCAACGTAATAGTTGAGGAGTTCCGGAATATCCTCGTTGTGGTCCCGCAGGGCGGGGACGCTCAGGGGCACCACGTTGAGGTGGTAGAAGAGGTCCTCGCGGAAACGTCCGGCCCGCACCTCGTCCTCCAGGTTGTGCTGGGTGGCGGCGATGAGGCGCACGTCGATGTTGACCGGTTCGGTGCCGCCGACCCGCAGGAAGGAACCCGTATCCAGGGCACCCAGCAACTGGCCCTGGACACCCTGGTCCATGTCGCCGACCTCGTCGAGGAGCAGGGTGCCCCCGGCGGCCTTCTCCAGGCCGCCATAGTGGACATGCCCATCCTGTTCGCTGCCGAACAGCTCCCGGGCGGCGTTGACCCGGGCGATCCCCGAGACGCCGAGGTCAACGAAGGGCCGATCCCGGCGGGCGCTCTGGGAGTGGAGGTAACGGGCGAAGGTCTCGCGACCGCTGCCGGCCTCGCCGGTGATCAGGACCCAGGTGTCGTGTTGGGCGATGCGCTTGACCTGTTCCCGCAGGCGCTGCATGGCCGTGCCGCGGCCGATGGGCTCATGGGCGATGATGGTGCGGCGTTTGAGGCCAATATTCTCGCGGACCAGCTTGTCGGCCTCCAGGGCGCGCTCCGTGGTCAGCAGCAGTTTGGCCATGGACAGCGGTTTTTCGAGGAAGTCGTAGGCCCCCAGCCGGGTCGCCTCCACCGCCGTCTCCACGGTGCCATGACCGGACATCATGATCACCGGGCAGGGCAGGCCCTCGTCCTCGGACCACTCCTTGAGGAGACTGATGCCATCCAGATCGGGCATCCAGATGTCCAGGAGAATTAGGTCGGGTCGGCGCTCGCGCAGAGAGCGGCGGGCGGCGCCGCCGTTCTCGGCGGTGGCCACCGCATAGCCCTCGTCCTCCAGAATCTCCTGGACCAGGCCGCGGATGTCGGGCTCGTCATCGACCACCAGAATGTAGGCTGCACTCATGCTCGTTCTCGGTCTGGGTGGGCGCTGGGGCCCTTGGCCGGGGGGGCCAGGGCAACCGGCGGTTCTTCGGGAATTTCCCCGTGATGTTCATCGCGCCATAAGGGCAGGCGCGTCGCCACGCGGGCGCCGCCCTTGGCGTTTTCCGCCCAAATGATACCCCCGTGTTCCTCGATAATCTTCTTGACGATCGCCAGGCCCAGCCCAGTGCCCTTGGCCTTGGTGGTCACATAGGGCTCGAAGAGGCGGTCGAGGAGGGCCGCGTCGATACCGCCGCCATTGTCCGCCACCGAGAGCTCCAACTGGGGCCGATCCTGATCATCCAGGCGCCGGGTGGCGATGCGGATCCGGGCCTCGGGCTTGTCCTCCACTGCCTCCAGGGCATTTTTGACCAGATTGTGGATGACCTGGCGCAAACGCAGCGGGTCCCCCTTGATGAGGGCCTCGCCGACCTGAAGGTCGATTTTGATCGCGGGGACGGCGCGATAGAGTTCCATTACCTCGGCCACCAGCCGGTCCAGGCGCAGGGGTTCCGGCTCCAGCTTCGGGGAGCGCGCATAGTTGGAGAAGTCGTTGACCATGGCCTTCATGGCCTCGACCTGCTGGACGATGGTATGGGTCGCGCGGTCCACCACTCGGGCGTCATCCTCCGGCAGCTTGGTCAGGAGCTTGTGGCGCAGGCGCTCCGCCGAGAGCTGGATGGGGGTCAGGGGATTTTTAATCTCGTGGGCCAGGCGCCGGGCCACCTCGCCCCAGGCGGCGTCGCGCTGGGCCGTGATGAGGCGGGTAATGTCGTCGAAAACCACCACATGGCCGCTCTCCTGACCGTCGGGATGGATCAGGGGGCTGCCGCGACACATCAGCACCTGGCGGCCCTCGGCGCCAAAGAGGACGACCTCCTGGCGCCATTCGGCGTGGCCCTCCAGATGCGTCCGCACCGCGTCCACCCAGGCCACCAGGCCAGGATGGGTCGCATTGAGGGCGTCCAGGCCCCCATCGCTCATGTCTGGTTCCGTCAGGCCCAGGATCTGATGGGCCGCCGGGTTGGCGGTACGCAGGCGATGTTCGCCGTCGAGGACGACCACCCCCGAGGAGAGGCGCCCCAGCACCGTCTCCAGATAGACGCGCTCGGCCTCGACGGCCTGCTGGGAGCGGGCCGCGGCGTCCCGAGCCCGGGCCAGGCGCCGGGTCATGGAATTGAAGGAGGCGACCAGGAAGCTGAGTTCGTCTTCGTGACCGGGCAAGGGCAGGCGCTGCTCGTAGTCCCCCGCCGCCACGGCGCGGGTGCCGCGGGCAATGGCCGCCACCGGCTCCACCAGGCGCCAGGCGGTGTGGAAGGCGGCGAGCAGGGCAGCCATGAGGCCGAACAGCAGAACCAGGGAAAGGGTGAGTGAGAAGCTCAGCTTCAGGGACTGGCGCAGATAGGCCAACTCCTTGTAACGGTTGTAGGCCTTCTCCAGATTGGCGGCCAGTTCGCTGATGCGCTCGGAGGTCGGGAAGATGGCCTGCATGACCAGATTGCGCCCCACCGGGTCCGCCACCAGCACCCGCACCACCATCTCCTGGTTGGCGGCGGTCTCCAGATCGACCTGATTGGCGCCGCCACTAGCCCGCCGAAGCAACTCGCGATCGGGCAGATTGGGTACTAGGACGGTGGGGTCCTCGCTGGAATTGCCCCGCACCTGGCCATTGGCCCCGAAGACGGCGATCTCCAGGGCCCCAGCCTGTTGCCGCAACTGGCCCAGGCTCAAGGCCAGGGCCGTGCTGGAGCTGTCCTCGATGCCCGCCAGGAGCTGTTGCGTGTAGCGCATGAGGACCCGCTGATTGAGATCCAGGGAGGCCTGATTGAGGGTGAGGGCATCGACCATGGCCTGGTCGATCTCGACGTCGAACCAGGAGTCGATACCCCGTAACAGGAAGCCCAGGGAGTAGTAATAGACGACGACAACCGGCAGCAGGGAGATGAGGGCGAAGAGCAGGACCAGGCGGCCGGTGAGGCGCGAACCGGCGACCTTGTGGCGGTAACTCTGTACCAGTCTGACCAGATTGGTGAGCACCATGGCGGCGAGTACCAGGAGGCCGACGATGACGATGAACATGAGGGGCACGAAGGCCCTGCTCAGGGACTCGGAGTTCTGAACGGCGCCGCTCATCAGGTCCAGGGCGACCAGGAGCACGGCCAGGAGGAGGATTACCGGGATCAGGCCCGGCCGGCGCCAGCGGATCAAGGTCGCAGGGGCCAGGTGGTCCAGCCGGAGGAGAGCTTCCAGGAGGGGAGGAGATAGGCCATGGGCCGCAGGGGCAGGGGCAGTTGCTCGATGTCGAGGGCGATCTTAAGATCGACCCGATAGTCCTTGTCTGCCACGAGCTCCCCCCGGTTGAGCAGGGGCAGGTCGTGCAGGTCGCCGAGGGCGGCAATGGCGGCATCACGGGTCACGTAATTATGACCGGCCCCGCCGGGCATGGGGCTCACCTGGTAGCGTTCCGCCAGGGGTTGGTAACGGATCTCGTAACGCAGACGGCGATCCACCAGGCTGGAATCCCAGACCCAGGCATCGGTTTCACGGACCTGGATGTGGGCCTCCAGTGTGAGGGGCACCCCGTTGTCCAGGGCCTCCAGGGCCACCGGGCTCAGGTCCGGGACAAAGCGGGCATCCATGACCAGTTCCTCGCCGACCGTGCGAATCTTGACGTCCTCGATTTGGAAGGCTGGCTTGGCGTTGCCCAGGCTGGGCAGCAGGAGGAAGGTCAGCCAGAAGACGAATCCCCATGGCGAGGGCTGGCCGGGGATGCGGGTCCTCATGGCGCTGCCTTGCACAGCCGGGCGAAATAGAAGCCATCGCCGCCCCCGACCATGGGCAGGGTCTGGCGTCCGCTCGTCCGCGCCAGGCCCCAATCCTCCAGGATAGGGACCTCGCTGGCGTCGTCGTGACGGGAGAGAAAGGCGCGAATCTGCCGTTCATTCTCGTCCGGCAGCAGGGAACAGGTCACATAGACCAGGGTCCCGCCGGGGGCGAGCAGGGGCCAGATGGCGTCGAGCATCTTGGCCTGGCGGGCGCACAAGGCCCCGATATCCCCGGGCCGCCGCAGCCACTTGATGTCCGGATGGCGACGGATGACCCCGGTGGCGGAGCAGGGGACATCGAGAAGGATGCGGTCGTAAGTGCACTGGGCCCAGTCTCCGCCGGGCTCGGTGGCGTCGCCAACCAGCAGTGTCGCGGCGAGGGACAGGCGCTGGAGGTTGTCGCGCACCCGGTCGATGCGCTGGGGGTCGATGTCGAGGGCGGTGAGGTCAAGCTGGCTGTCCGCCAGTTCCAGCAGGTGGGCGGTTTTGCTGCCCGGCGCGGCGCAGACATCCAGGACCCGCTCGCCCGGGCGGACCCCCAGCAGGGGCGCGGCCAGTTGGGCGTTGGCGTCCTGGATCGAGACCAGACCCGCGGCGAAGCCAGGCAGGCGCGCCATGGGCAGCGGCTGGTCCAGGACCAGGCCCTGGGGGGCATGGGGCGCCGGTTGGGCCGCGATCCCCGCGGCGGCAAGTTGCCTCAGGTAGGCGTCCCGGTCGCCGGCGAGGCGATTGACCCGTAGCCAGAGGGGGGCCTGGGTATTGCTGGCCGCGACGATCTCCTGCCAATCCTGGGGCCACTCCGTCTGAAGCCGGTCCAGCAGCCAGGTGGGAAACAGCCAGCGGGCTTCTTCGCGCTTGTCCGCCTGGGCCAGCAGGGCCTCGCGTTCGCGCTGGAAGCGCCGCAGCAGGGCATTGACGAGTTTCGCCGCCCAGCCCTTGCCCAGGACGCGGGTCGCCGCCACGCTGGAGGCGACGGCGGCGTGGGGGGGGATGCGGGTGGCGAGGAGTTGGTAAATGCCAATGAGGATGAGGGCCTCCAGGTCGCCATCCTCGGGCTTGAGGGGCTTGCTCAGCAGTTGGGCGACGATGGCGCGCAGGCGCGGCAGCAGACGCAAGGCGCCATAACTCAGTTCCTGGACCAGGGGCCGGTCGCGTTCCTGATCCAAGGGGTCAAGCTGTTCCAGGGCCTCGGTCAGGGAGCGGCCGGGACCCAGGACGGCCTGGACGACCCGCGCCGCGGCCGCTCGGGCGCGGGCGCCCTCCGAGGGGGCCACGCTGGTCTTGGATTCCTGCGGGGACTGACGGCCCGGCCAGGGGCGGGGTTGCGGATTATCCAAACTTCACCCCATCCAGACGGCGGGCGTTGAGAAATTCAGCAGCCGACATAGGCCGCTTACCCGAGGGCTGCAGGCGGGTCAAGCGCAGCACCCCGGCCCCGGTGGCGACCTCGATGCCCGCCTTGGAGGTCCCGATCACCTGACCAGGCTCGGCACCCGGCCGCGGGATCAGGTCTGGTAGGTCGCAGCCCCAGAGGCGCAGGCTGGCGCCGTCCAGTTGAGTCTGGGCCACCGGCCAGGGGTCGAAGGCGCGAATCAGGCGGTCGATGGCCACCGCCGGTTGCGACCAATCGACCTCGGCCTCGGCCTTGGCCAGCTTGTGGGCGTAGTTGGCCTGGCGGTCGTCCTGAATTTCCGGGGCCAGGCTACCAGCGGCGATAACCGGCAGGGCCTCCACCAGGGCAGCGGCCCCCAGCAGGGAGAGCTTGTCATGCAGGCTGCCACCCGTCTCGCGCGGGTCGAGGGTCAGGCGCCTGATCAGGTACATAGGGCCCGTGTCGAGCCCTGCCTCCATGCGCATGATGGTGACGCCGCTCTCGCCATCCCCGGCCAGGATGGCGCGCTGAATGGGCGCCGCGCCGCGCCAGCGGGGCAGCACCGAGGCGTGGACATTGACGCAGCCGAGTCGGGGGATATTCAGGACGGCCTGGGGCAGGAGCAGGCCGTAGGCGACCACCACCACCAGATCGGCGCCCAGGTCTCGCAGGGTGGCGATGGCCTCCGGGTCGCGCAGGGTCGGGGGTTGGTGAATGGGGAGTCCGAGGGCCGCCGCGGCCTCCTTGACGGGACCCGGGCTCAGCTTGCGGCCCCGGCCCGCGGGTCGATCCGGCTGGGTGTAAACAGCCACGACCTCATGGCCGGCGTCCCGCAGGGCCCGGAGGCAGGGTACGGAGAAGTCCGGTGTCCCGGCGAAGATGATCCGCAGCGGTGACATCAAATGACCGCCCGCCGGGGCTCGGCGGTTTCCGGCTTACGCTGCCGGTCTTCCTTCTCCAGTTTCCGGCGGATGCGCTGGCGCTTCAGGGAGGAAAGATAATCGACGAAGAGCTTGCCATCCAGATGGTCGATTTCGTGCTGGATGCAGACCGCCAGCAAACCATCCGTTTCCAGTTCAAAGGGTTGGCCCTGGCGGTTCTGGGCACGCACCCGCACCCGCTCCGCCCGCGTCACCGGCTCCCAAAATCCGGGCACCGAGAGACAGCCTTCATCCATCTCCTCCTCGCCCTCGCGCCACAGGATCTCGGGATTGATGAGGCACAGGGGCTCATCGTGATGCTCGGAGATATCGATGACGATCATCCGCAGGGGGATATCGACCTGAATCGCCGCCAGGCCAATGCCGCGCGCGGCGTACATGGTCTCGAACATATCGTCAATCTGGCGGCGAATGCGGTCATCGATTCTGGCCACTGGCTTTGCCACGTTACGCAGACGTGGGTTAGGGAAGGTGAGAATTTCAAGTTGACTCATTGGGGAGTCCCTACTGGATTGTCGCTGAGGGGGCGAGCCGGGGCTTGACAGCCACTCTTCACCTCTAGCCCCTTGTCATCTTAAAGGTCGGGCACCCCTGGCAAGGTCGGTGAATGCTCGCTAGTATGCCCCGGCATACTACACTGCCGGTCAGGGTCCCGCAAAAACAAGGCTGCGTCTTGGCGAGGCAGGCCCCGGCAGGTATCACCCGCCAACCATTCCTGGGGTTGCTCATGTCCATTTTCCAGCCCGCCCTGTTCCAGCCATCGCTGGGTGGCATGCGCCTGATCAGGCTGGCCCTCGTCCTCCCCTTGCTGCTGGCCGTCCCGCCCGGCCGGGCCCAGATGGAGCCACAAATCGGGCAGGCGCCGCCCCGGGGTGGGTCCGCCGACAAAAATCCGCCCAGGACCCTCAAGCTGTCGCCCAGGACCCGGGTCACGCCCCTGGCGGCGCCTGATGCCGTCATCCCCATCGGCGCCATTCGGCCCTTCATCGAACACGCCTACGTCCTGGACGCCCGGGAAATCGAACAGGCCCCCTATGTGGTCGCCTTTCCGGATCGGCGCGTCCTGGGCGAGACCGGTGACAAGGTTTATGTCCGCGGCCTGGACGCCGGGGCCCAGGGGCGTTACCGGCTGGTGAGGCCCGGGGGGCCCTATCGCGACCCCGCCTCCGGCGAGGTCCTGGGCTATCAGGCCCAGCAGGTGGCCGAGGCCACCCTGGAACGGCCCGGCGACCCCGCGGTCCTGCGCATCGACAACATGAGCCAGGAGATTGCCACCGGTGACCGCCTGGTGCCGACGCGGGGTAACGAGCCCCTGCCGACCTTCCAGCCCAGGCCCGGACCCCGGGGTCACCAGGCCCAGATCCTGGCCGTCCTCAATGGTGTCTCCCAGATCGGCAGTCTGAACGTGGTGGTCATCGACCTGGGCACCAACCAGGGCGTGGCGCCGGGCCACCTTTTCGATATTTATAATGGTGGCGAGCAGATCAAGGATCAGGTGCGGGCCCAGGCGGACGACTGGGATTGGAAGGACCAGAAGTTCTGGTCGGAGGACTTCTGGTACGGGGATTTCCGCACCGACCGCTGGATTAGCGATGAACCCGATCCCAATATGCCGCTCCCCCTGCATCGGGGCGCCAGCCCCCTGGGCGAGGATTTTCTCCTGCCCCTGGAAAAGGCCGGCACCCTCATGGTGTTTCGCGCCTTTCCGCGCCTGAGCTTTGCCCTGGTCATGGAGGCCACCCGGCCTATGCACATCCAGGACCGGGTCCTGGCGCCGGGGAATTGATGGCCATGGGCCAATTAGTGGGGGCCGCCACCCTGGACCCGGAGGGCCTGCGTCCTTGGCTGACCCTGGCCACCGCCCCAGGCGCTGGCCCCCGGGGAGTCAACCGGCTGTTGGCCCATTTTGGTGGTCCAGAGGCCCTACTGGGGGCTCCCGACGCCGCCCTGGCCTCCGCCGGGGCCCGGCCCAGCCTCACCAAGGCCCTGCGCACCCCCCGGCCCGACTTGGTGGAGGCAGCCCTGGCCTGGGCCCAGGGGGAGGGCACCCATATTTTGACCCGCTCGGATCCCCGCTATCCCAGCCGGTTGGCGGAACTGGTGGACGCCCCCCTGGTGCTGTACGTCCGGGGCGATCCCGATGTTCTGCGCGATCCCCAACTGGCCATGGTCGGCAGTCGCAACCCCACCCCCGGGGCGCGCGAGACGACAGTCGCCTTCGCCCGCCACCTGGCCGCCTGTGGTCTGACCATCACCAGCGGCCTGGCGCTGGGCATCGATGGCGCCGCCCACGAGGGCGCCCTGGAGACCGGCCGTACCCTGGCCGTCATGGGCACGGGTCCCGACCGCGTTTATCCCGCCGCCCATCGCCAACTGGCGCGGCGGATCGCCGCCCAAGGGGTTCTGGTCACCGAGTTCCCTCCCGGCATGGGGCCCCGGCCCGAGAACTTCCCGCGCCGCAACCGCCTCATCGCCGCCCTCAGCCTGGGCACCCTGGTGGTGGAGGCCGCCCCCCGCAGCGGCTCCCTCATCACCGCCCGCCTGGCCGCGGAGCAGGGCCGCGAGGTCTTCGCCATCCCCGGCTCCATCCATAACCCCCTGGCCCGGGGTTGCCATGCCCTCATCAAGCAAGGCGCCAAACTGGTGGAGACCGCCCAGGATATTCTGGAGGAACTGGCGCCCCTGCTGGTGGGCTACCTGCGCCCAGACTCATCGGTTGCCCTGGATGCCGAGGGCGATGACGGGACCCCAGGCACCGGCGGTGGTGGAGCTGGGCTGGACGCCGACTATCGCCGCCTCCTGGAGGCCATGGGCCAGGACCCGGCGCATGTCGATCTCCTCGTCCGGCGCACCGGCCTGGCGGCGAACGACATCTCCTCCATGCTGCTCATGCTCGAACTGGACGGCTGGATCGCCGCCTCTCCCGGCGGGCGCTATAGCCGGGTGGGTGGACGCGGGGCCTGAAGAAACGCGGTCAGTTATAGGGCCCGATACAGATCTCCAGGGAATGATCCAGGCGCTGGTAGCAGACGAAGTCTTCGCCCAGGTTGCCTTTGCGCAGCCGGGCAGGTCCCCCTTGCAGGCTGTAGGCATCCTCCTCGATATTGACCGGATGCGGGCGCCGGGTGATGGCAAACACCTTGCCATCCGGCGTTTTCACCTCGACATCCAGTTTTCCGCATTTCAGGCAGCCCGTTGAGATACAGGTGGTGGTGACGGGCTTGCGACCCTCGACCTGGATCGTGCAGGCGTTCTGGTGGGTAAAATCCAGGCCCTGGCTGGCTAGCGGCACCAGGACCAAGCAGGCGGTTATCAGCGGGTTTTTGCCCTTCATCCTCTTTCTCCCCTGGCTAAATCCGCCGGTGAGGAGGGGCTTCAGCCCGCCCCGGCCGGCGATAAAGACGCGGCATCATCACCGGAACCCTGGCATTCCTCAACTCCTTGCCGGAAAAATCTTGCCAGAAAAAATCCACCCCTGGCCCATCTTCCCCTTGACGGGGTGCCGGGGAATCGTATTACCTAAGAGCCTTCCAGGCGACTTCCGTCAGGGCCAACCCTGGCCGGAGCCGCTTCCAGAACCCCCTAACCCTGCTCGGATGCGCCTCATCCTATGAATCTGGTCGTTGTCGAATCGCCTGCCAAGGCCAAAACCATCAAGAAATACCTGGGCCCGGACTTCGAGGTCGTCGCCTCCTATGGCCATGTCCGCGACCTGGTGCCCAAGGAGGGGGCGGTCGATACGGCGGATGGCTTCGCCATGAAGTACCAGGTCATCGAGCGCAACGAAAAGCATGTCCAGACCATCGCCAGCAAGCTCAAGGGGGCCGAGGCCCTCTACCTGGCGACGGACCCGGACCGCGAGGGCGAGGCCATCTCCTGGCATCTGATGGAGTTGCTCAAGAAGCGGCGCCAGTTGGGCGATCGGCCGGTGTACCGGGTGGTCTTCAACGAGATCACCAAGCGCGCCGTCCAGGAGGCGGTGGCTAATCCCCGGGAAATTTCCACGGACCTGGTCAATGCCCAGCAGGCCCGGCGGGCCCTGGATTATCTGGTGGGCTTCAACCTCTCGCCCCTCCTGTGGAAGAAGGTGCGGCGCGGGCTCTCGGCGGGGCGGGTGCAAAGCCCGGCCCTGCGCCTGATCGTCGAGCGTGAGCTGGAGATCGAGGCCTTCAAGACCCGCGAATACTGGACCATCGCCGCGGATACGACCAAGGAGGGCAAGGGCTTCGAGGCTCGTCTGACCCAGTTCGAGGGCGGCAAGGTCGAGCAATTCACCATCGGCGACGAGGCCCGGGCCCGGGAGGTCGAGCGGGGTCTGATCGCGACCGCGGGCGGCCAACTCAGCGTGGATCGTGTCGAGCGCAAGCAGCGCAAACGCAGTCCGGCCCCGCCCTTCATCACCTCCACCCTGCAACAGGAGGCGGCGCGCAAGCTCGGCTTTACCACCCTGCGCACCATGCGCGTGGCCCAGCAACTCTACGAGGGGGTGGATATCGGCGGTGGCGCCGTCGGTCTTATTACTTACATGCGTACCGATTCGGTCAATCTGGCCAACGAGGCACTGGACGAGATCCGGGGCTTCGTGGTCGAACGGTTCGGGGCGGATCATCTGCCCCCCCAGGCCCGTCTCTACAAGACCAAGGCCAAGAATGCCCAGGAGGCCCACGAGGCCATTCGGCCCACCTCGATTCGTCGCCAGCCGACGGAGATCCTGGCTCATCTGACTCGGGAGCAGGGGCGGCTCTACGAACTGATCTGGAAGCGCACCCTGGCCTGTCAGATGGAACAGGCGCTGATCGACCAGGTCGCCGTGGACCTGGGGGCGGGGCCGGGCAACGTGCTGCGCGCCACGGGTTCCCATGTCGCCTTTCCCGGCTTCATGAGCGTCTATCTGGAGGGCCGGGACGATGCCCGGGAGGCGGATGACGACGAGGAGCGCCAGTTGCCCAACCTGGTGGAGGGCGAGCACCTGGACCTGCTGGGCATCCGTCCCGAGCAGCACTTCACCGAGCCGCCACCCCGCTACTCGGAGGCCAGCCTGGTCAAGGCCCTGGAGGAGTACGGCATTGGCCGGCCCTCCACCTATGCCAGCATCATTACGACCCTGCAGGAGCGGGAATACGTCCTACTCGACAGCAAGCGCTTTCTGCCCACCGACGTGGGCCGGGTGGTCAATCGCTTCCTGACCGAACACTTCACCGCCTATGTGGATTATGACTTCACCGCCCGGCTGGAGGACGAGCTGGATGCGGTCTCCCGGGGCGAGGGCGAGTGGGTGCCCCTGCTGGAACAATTTTGGCGGCCCTTTAAGGAGCGCATCGACCACATCCAGGAGCATGTCAAGCGCAGCGACGTGACCCAGGAGGCCATGGACGAGGCCTGTCCCCAGTGCGGCGAGCCGCTTTCCATCCGCCTGGGTCGTCATGGCCGCTTTATCGGCTGTACCAAGTACCCCGAGTGCGATTACACCCGCGATCTGGGCGATGGCAAGGATCAGGAAGCGACGGCCCCGGAACTGGTCGAGGGCCGGGCCTGCCCGGACTGCGGCTCGGCCCTCCAGATCAAGCGCGGCAAGTACGGTAAGTTTATCGGCTGCACGGGCTACCCCAAATGCCGGCACATCGAACCCCTGGAGCGTCCCGAGGACACGGGTCTGACCTGTCCCCAATGCGGCAAGGGTACGCTGCAGAAGAAAAAGTCCCGGCGGGGCAAGATCTTCTTTTCCTGCTCCACCTATCCCAAGTGCGATTACGCCACCTGGAACGAGCCGGTGGCGGGACCCTGTCCCCGCTGTGGCTGGCCCATCCTCACCATCAAGGTTACCAAAGCCAAGGGCGCCGAGATCGTCTGCCCCCAGCCTGAATGTAAGCACAGCGAACCCCTGGATGACGCGGCCCAGGCCCCGCGCGCGGCGGGTGACGATGACGCCAACGCTTGACGGGGCCCGTGCCCTGGATGCCGGCCTGGGGCAGCGGCTGCGGCTCGCGGCTCACTGGATCAAGGCCGGCGGCGTCGTCGCCTATCCCACCGAGGCCGTCTATGGCCTGGGCTGCGACCCCTGGAACGGCGAGGCAACCCGGCGCATCCTGACCCTGAAGCAGCGACCCGAGTCCAAGGGACTGATTTTGATCGCGGCTGCTCTTCAGCAGTTGACCCCCTTCGTGGAGCTTCTGGAGGCGGAGCGTATGGCGGCGATCCTGGCGAGCTGGCCTGGCCCTCACACCTGGCTGCTGCCGGCGCGACCCGAGGTCCCGCCCTGGCTGAGGGGCGAGCACGCGACCCTGGCGGTGCGGGTCACCGCCCATCCCCTCGCCGCCGCCCTCTGCCGGACCGCGGGCCAGGCCCTGGTCTCCACCAGCGCCAATCGCGCTACTCGCCATCCGGCCCGCACCGCCCTGGAGGTTCGGCTGCGCCTGGGCGAGGCGGGGGATTACCTCCTGGCCGGGCCCTGCGGCGGCCGGTCCCAGTGCTCCAGCATCCGGGATGGGCTTACCGGCCGTCTGCTGCGGCCCTGATCTTCTTTTAGGGAGTTAGTCCATGGGTGTGTTGGTTGGGGATATGGGGGGCACCAAGACGATCCTGGCCCTGGCGGAGCGGGTGCAAGGCCGTCTCCACCTGGACCGGGGGCTGAGCTTCCCGAGCGGCGAATTCGGGTCCCTGGAGGCGCTGATCCGCCACTATCTGGCGGAGACGGGTCTGGCACCCGACCGGTCGGCTTTCGCGGTTGCCGGTCCTGTGCAGGATGGCCACAGCGAGATCACCAATCTCCCCTGGCTCATCGACAGCCGCCATCTGGCGGCGGAATTTGGTTGGGGCGAGGTGGCTCTCCTCAACGACCTGGAGGCCGTCGCCTGGGGCATCCCGGCCCTGGGCCCGAAGGATCTGGCGGTCCTGCATCCGGGGGAGGAGGGCGCTCAGGGCAACGCCTGCGTCATCGCCGCTGGCACCGGGCTGGGGCAGGCGGGGCTCTTTTGGGACGGTCAGCGTCATCACCCCTTTGCGACCGAGGGCGGCCATGGGGATTTTGCCCCGGCGACGGCCCAGGAAGAGGCGCTCCTGGGTTGGCTGCGCCAGCGTCATGGCCATGTGAGCTGGGAGCGGTTGGTCTCGGGGCTTGGGCTGCGCAACATCTACGAATTTCTCCTGAGCCGGGATGGTCAGGGCGGCGGCGTAGTGGAGGACGCGGGCGAGGACCTGGGGGCGGCCATCGCGGCGGGCGCGGCCTCCGGGGCCTGTCCCCGCTGCGTCGAGACCATGAGCCTGTTCGCCAGGTTTTACGGTCGGGAGGCC
>JADKCI010000003.1 GCA_016714645.1 Chromatiaceae bacterium
GTTTGCCACACGCAGCACAGCACACCCCGCCGGATCGTCGAACATCAAGCTATCTGGGGCGAGACGGTCTTCCGGGTCTGGCCCCGACTGGCATAGATGCCATAGTCCGCGCCCGGGGTCTGACCCGGCTCCCTGTCGGGCTGCGCCCGACCACGCCGGAGATCCTGCAACCGGCAGCAGCGGCCAAGCTCCGGACGCCCTGGAAGACAACCTGCTGCTGGCCCCGATCCGGTCGAGTGTCGTCCCCTACCGCACCAGCGTCTTCGCCCTTAACTACGCCATGAGTGGGGATCGCATCGCTACATCATGGCGGACGAGGTGGGCCTGGAAAGACCATCGAGTGCCGGTTCTGGCGGTGCGCGAGCCGGCGGCGAATGGCCCGGCGCATCCTGCGGTCGCCCCCAAGGGCCTCCGTGCGCCAGCGGCAGGCCGGGCAGATGCGGTTGCATTTCGGCGAGCGGTCCCGTTTGATCGATCTCCAAAGGAGCTGGCGGCGTTTCTGCTCCTTCGCCTGCCGCTGGCGGCGGGAGATGCGCCAGCGAGAGGAGATCAGGAGAACTCTCTGGCAGATCCAATGACCAGGTGATCTGTCTGCGATTCCACATCGCCGCAGGCCGGCGGGGCTGGTCCAGCGACCAGTTGGCCACCCACAACCGGGAGCGCTTCGAGGATCTGGTCCCCGGCCTCCTGGGATCTGGTGATCGTGGACGAGTCCCACCGCCTGGGGCTGCACTGACCAGGTGCCGCCTGCCATGCCGGGGCGGCGCTGGACGAGGCGGCGCCGTATCTCTTGTTGCTGTCGGCGACAACTCCCATCAAGGCAAGACCGACCACTTCCTGCGACTGATGCAGCCCCTCGACCGGGGAGTGCGTTCCTGATGAGGGCAGTGTCACACTGAGATCGCGTGCGGCCGTTCGTGATCCGCACCGAGAAGCGGACGCCATCGACGCAGACGTCAACCTCTGTTCGAGCCGGATTGACCTGGCTCCAGGCGGTCGCCTGGCAACCGGCGGCACGCGGCTCAGCGGCGTCTGTACGAGGCGGTCACCGACCATGTGCGCCATGGGGTGGAACCAGGCCATGGCCGACGAAGCAGCGCCATATCGGGTTCCTGATGATCCTGATGCAACCGCTGGTGACATCGAGCACGGCCGCGATCCGCACCACGCTGGAGAAGCGGGCTGCCCTGCTGGAGACACCCTGCGCCCCAGGCATCGCTGTTCGACGGCCGGACTTCGACGACTGCAGCGAGCTGACGGGCAGTCCCAGGCCGACATCGCAGGCAAACGCTCGCCGGGACCCAGGATGGGCTCGGGCGGGGAGCAAGCGGAGGCGACCGCGTTCCGACCTGGCCCGCGAGACGGATGCCACCGGTACCGACGCCAAAGCCGAGGCCCTGCTGGAGCTGATCTACCGGCTACAGCAGTGGAGGAGGCCGACCCGTTGCTCAAGGTGCTGGTCTTCACCGAGTTCATACCGACAGAGGGATGCTGGCGGACTACCTGGAAGAGCGCGGTTTCACAGTCGCCCCGCTGAACGGGTCCATGGACCTGGACACCCGGGCGCAGGCCCAGCAGGCATTCTCCCGGGAGACGCGGATCTTGGTCTCGACCGACGCCGGCGGCGAGGGCCTGAACCCCCAGTTCCGCCACGTCGTGGTCAACTTCGACATGCCCTGGAACCCGATGCGGTTGGAGCAGCGGATCGGCTGTGTGGACCGCATCGGCCAGCGCCACGTGGTGCGCGCGACCAACTTCGCCCTGAGGACACGGTGGAGTACCGCGTGCGTCAGGTGCTGAGGAGAAGGGTCAGGGTCATCGCCAACGAATTCCGGCGCCGACAAGATCGCGGACGTGATGGACTCCGGTGGAGGCGGAGTCCTATTCGACGCGCTGTTCGTCCACGGGATCACGGACCCGGTATCCATCGACCGCGAGTGCGACGCCGTGCTGGGCCAACTCCGGCAGACGATGGCGGAGGCGCAGAAGGACAACGCCTTGCGTCCAGGGAAGCGCGCTTCTCGGCGGACGACGCCTGCCGGTGGCGCGACCATCCGGCGCAGCTCTGGCTGAGCGGGCGGTCACTACCGGGTTGCCCTCACGGGCGCGTAGCCTCCCGGGATGGGCGGCCTGGCGGCCTCCCGGCAGGAGGACGGCAGCACATCGCCCCGCATGTTCGATGCCCGCACGGCAGAGGAACACCCGGAGTCTCGAAGTATGACCCTGGAAGACCCCCGCGCCCGCGCGCCCCGATCGGTGGTCGGTCCGAAGCAGCCGCTGCTGCGTCCCCGGGTCAGCCCGTACCCCTGGTGCGGGTCACGGGTCTGCCGGGCACGGTGACCGGGACCTGGTCCCTGTGGGAGGTCGCGCCATCGGCGTAGCGGTTCAATCGCAGGCGCTTCCTGCCGGTGTTCGTCGCCGACGATGGCCGGACCTTTCAAGTGCCCACGGCCAGCATGCCTGGGATCTCCACTCACGGAACAGGTCGATGCTGGATTCCCTAGCCAGCGACGATGCCGACGGCTGGTTGACCTGTCCAGGCCGCCGCTGGCAACCCAAGGCGAGCCGATCATTGCAGCGTTGATGGACGAGCAAACGACGGCGGACGAGCTGCCCGGGAACGCGCTCGCTACGCCTTCGATGCCCGCTACTGCCAGGCGATTGGCCGAACTGGCCTGCCGGCCGTGCGGGCCTACCCGCCGCCGACGCCGAACAGGACCATATGCAGCGAATGGCCTATCGACGCCGCGCAGGACCGCCTGCCGACCTCAATGCGGGGATGCTGCCGCGCTTTCGGTGGGGGCCAGACGCTGCCACGTCAGGGCCGGGAGGCAGACCAGAGCGCGTGGATCGAGCGCATCCTCGGCGAGTTTCCCCTCGACCTGCGCGGCTGCGGATCGTCGCAGACCCCGATGATGTCCTGCGGACGAGCAAGTTCTGTCAGCGCTTCGCAGTCGCGGGTTCGAGGTACGCTCCTTCGAGGACCCCATCGCCTTCGCGCCGACTTCGGTGGAACGCTACCGGTGCAGGCATGGGACCGCGGGCGAGCAGGGCCCGCCAAGGCCCTGGTCCTAGATCTGCGATCCGCCGATCTGACGCCGCCCTGCCCTGGGGATCACCGCCAGGCGCGACCGTCCATTTGAGCCTGGCGAACCCGTTTCCGCGGTTGAGCTACGGCGTGGTCCGCCAGCTTTCCGCCGAGCACCGGGGCAGCCTGTTCAAGGCGCAGGCCAGGCATGCGTCCCAGACGCTCGGCGAGACCGCGACGAAAGATTTCATCCTGACCCATATTTTCCGTATCGGCCCCTATCTGATCTCGCGCACTGAAGACCTGTGGCGGGAGTTACTGCGGCTGCATGGCCAGGACGCCGCGCTGCCGGCCGTTCTGGCGGACCATGTGGACGGAATCCTGCAAGCGCAGCCCCGGTTCAAGGGGCTTCTCATCAGGGGAGCTGTCTCGCCTGAAAGGCACCCTGCCAGGTCGTACAGACGCCTGGGAAAGGTTTCGAAGGCCAAGGGCATCACGGGGCATCGCGGAGCCATCGCCCAACCCCGCCCCAGGCGGGGACCCGGCGCAGATCGAGAGATCCCCTCGACTCACCCCGAGATCCGCGGCCTGGTCGCCGTCATGTTCCTGGACGGGACCTCCACCCCCGGCCGGGGTCCATGCCGACCGATCTGCCGGACTGGACAACGGTCGGATCGCTCAAGGACCCCGCGGCGCTGCGCAACTTGGTGCAGGATGGCCTCCGGTCGCTGATCGACACGATGCCGACCGCCGATTCCAGCTATCGGGACTAGCGCGTTTTCCGCGAAGCGCTTCTGGCGAGATCCTGTCCCGCTTCCACGGCTCCGGATCCCGTTCGCGCCCAAGGTCTGCGCGACGCCCCTCCCAGAGGTGCAGCGCCTGTCCGATGACGGTCTGGTCGCCTGGGTCGGCAAGCGCTACTGGACCTTTGCGTCCCCGCCGGCCGCGACCGCACCGGTCATGGTCCACCAGATCCCGCGCTTCCTGGCCATGCGGCGCAGCCTGAGCGCGGCGAAGGTCGCGCTCCTGGTATTTGATGGGCTAGCCATCGACCAATGTGGGGTGCAGGTCCTGGGAGCGTGTCATCCGGCAGGAACCTGCTCCATCTTCGAGGAGGGGACCTCGCTTCGCCTGATTCTCACCCTGACCACCGTCTCGCGTCAGGTCCTGTTTGCCGGCCTGAAGCCGCGAGAGCTTGCAGGAGCCGATTGAGTCCACCAGCCGCGAGCCGGCGCTGTGGTCGCGGTTCCGCAGACCAAGGCTTGCGTCCCAACGAGGTTTTCTACCGCAAGGGCATTCGCGATACCGGTCAGCTTCGCAGTGCTGGGCATCGACCTTGTCGAACCCCGCCGCGTTGCAGGATCGTCGTCGATACCATCGACGAGATCGTCCATGGAGCCGTACAGGTAAAACGCGGGATCGCGAGTCAGACCGACAGTTGCGTGAATCCGGCTTGCGGCGCCAAGCTGCTTGCGCGTTCCTCGACCAAGGCTTTAGGTCCATCTGACCGCCGACCACGGTAATTGCGAGGCCGTCGGCACCGACGGCCGAACCAGAGGTGATCGCGGAAACCCGCGGAGAACGGGTCCGGGGTACCGCAGCGAACTGTTACGGGCAGACCTGGCACAGCAGTTCCCGGGACCACCTGCCTGACTTTCCAGCACTGCCGCCTGACTTCCTCCCCTTGTTCTCCGCCGGCGGACGGCCTCCGCTGTCCAGGGCGAGGCGCTGGTGGCCCATGGTGGGATTCCCGGTCGAGGAGCTGATCGTCCCCTTCGTCAAAGTGAGTGGCTCACCCTGAGCAACCCCCCAGCAGCCAGGCCACAGATCGGCTTTGATCGCTTCATCCCGCTGGACTGGGCGGCCTGCGCGCTCAGGGTCCGCGCGGGGACCGAGGAATCCGACGCGTTTGAAGCCTCGTTACTGCGAGCGAGCCTTGGGGCGCCGTCCAGGAAGAAGAGCCGGTGCGTACCGAAGGGCTTGTGGATAGCCCCGCCCTGGAATCCGGCCGCCTTTGCGTGATCGGGGTATCGAGCCGCGGAAGGAAATTTGTGAGGTACCCATCCGCCTGTGCTGGGGACGGCCATCGCCACCTATCCTTCTTCGGCAAGGTCGCCGAACTGATCGGCCGTCTAACGGCCATCCAAGGCGACTGCACCGCCGCGGAGATCCACCGACGCATGGCCGAGACCTATGGAAAGCGCGAGGGGACCCGCCGCGCCACCAACCGCGGGCCTCCAGACTCAGGCGGATGGTCCGCCTGCGAGCGCCCGGCAGCTGCCCGGCGCGTCGTCCGGCAGCCACCCCCGGCCATCTCCCACGACGACCGACCGCCTGGCCCGTCGAGGCGCTGATCCGGTACACCGGGAAGCCCCTGTCAGTGACATCGCTCCAACCGTCCAGGGGTGCCCTACCCTTTCGGCTGATGGGTCACCACCTTCGTGATTTGCGGGATCTCCCGCCTCGAACTACGCGCCGAAGGGTCCGGCTCATCCCTCGTCGCGACAAGTAGCTAAAGCGGAACCATGCTGACCTGACAGTGGGTTGGGCTAAAGGCCCCATCTCAGGGGGTGACTAGAGATAGCGCCAGAGTGGTATTAGCCAATCCGCTGGCGTGGTTATCCGGCTCATCGAGAGGTCCAACTCCGGCAATCCGCTCCACTGCCCCGGCAGGGCATCCATGGCGAACCCCACGACGCCGTCGATCACCGGCGCCAGCAGGCTGCAACCCACCCGCCAGCGCCCCGGTCCGACCCGCACGGACGCGACTTGATGTTGAGCTTGACGACCCGGCCAAACCGTTTTTGGCCGTGGCGGTCCTTGAAGGCCACGCGATCGCCAACCCTCAGGCTGGTGGTCCAGCGCCTGGCGTTTGCGCGCGGCGATCGCCACGTCCTGACCTTCCAGGTCGATCAGGTAAAAGGGGATAGTCCAGGGCTTGCCGTCGGCGATGTTCTGGACCTCTGCTCGTGTCCGGTTGATCCGCAGGAGCTTCGCCTCCACCAGCCGATTCTCGTCTCTGTCGAACCAACGCAGGGTCTGACCGACCGTCAGGGCCAGCTTCACCGCCGCGATGCGCGTCGGATCATCAAGTTGGTTGCCGATGGCGGAGTTCAGGCGATAAAGCTCGAACAGACTGGCTCGGCCCAACTCTTCGAGGATAAGGGCGTAGTTCATATCCGCTAGGTCGCGGGGGCAGGATGATCCGTGACCTTACCGGCGGGATGCCGATCATCGGGAGTCGTGGCGCCAGACACCCTGGCGGACGCCTGGCGCCGGGCCATGGCCTTGTCGAGGATATTCTTGAGCGCTATCAGGAAACCAAGGGTGATGAAGGCCCCTGGGGGGAGGATAGCGAGGAGGGCGCCTTGAAAGCCTTCGCCCAGGGAGAACGAAAGGACGCGGGCACCCTCGCCAAAGAGGATGTCCGCCTGATAGAAGAGGGCGCCTTGGGCCAGAAATTCACGGATGCCGCCCAGCACTGTCAGGACCAGGGTATAGCCCAGGCCCATAGCAAAACCATCCACCAGGGCGGGCACCACGGGGTTACGGGAGGCGAAGGCCTCGGCGCGGCCAACAATGATGCAGTTGGTGACGATGAGGGGGATAAAAATTCCCAGCATGTGGTAAAGCTCGTAGAAATAGGCCTGCATGACCAATTCGACGGCCGTGACGAAGGAGGCAATCACCAGCACGAAGACCGGCAACCGGATCTCCGCCCGCATCAGGTCACGGATCAGGGAGATGACCAGGTTGGAGAGCACCAGCACGGTGGTGGTGGCCAAGCCCATGCCCAGGCCATTGGTAGCCGAGGTAGTCGTGGCGAGCATGGGGCAGAGGCCGAGGAGGGCCACCAGGGCCTGGTCCTGACGCCAAAGCCATCGCCGATGATGGCGGGATAAGAGGGGCCAGCCATCAGGATGCCTCCTCCCTGGAGCCGGGGCCGGGGCTATCGCGGCCGGTTTGGCGAAGAGGGCGTCACCCCTCGCGGGCCACATACTTGAGGGTATTCTTGACCGTCTTGACAATGGACCTGGAGTGATGGTGGCGCCCGTGAACTGGTCGAAGTCGCCGCCGTCGCGTTTCACCAGCCAGCGATCCTCCGCCGGTTGGCCCAGACCCTTGCCGTCGAATTGCACCTTGATCCAGTCGCTTTTACGTTCTTCGATCTTGTCGCCCAGCCCTGGGGTCTCGTGGTGGTCGAGGACCCGGACCCCGCCCAGGGTGCCATCGGTCTTGACCGCCACCAGCAGCCGGATGGGCCCGGCATAGCCATCGGGGACCGTGGGATTGAGGATGACCGCCACCGGGCTCCCCACCCTGGCGTACCCGATAAACATCCGTGGCGGGAGCCCTGAGCAGGTCCGGGGCGCTGACCGGGATACGATCGGCCAGGGGTCATTGTCCATGAGGGGCGCCTCGGTGCCCGGGGCCGTCGGCAGAATGGCGCTGAATTTGGCCAGCATGGCTTCGCGCAGATTGACGGCAATGCGCTCTTCGGTCAGGAAATTGGTTACGACCACCAGGCCGACGCCAGCAATCGCAAAGGCGCCGAGGATGGCCCCAGCGCCGATGATGGGCTTTGTATTCATGTCTTTTCCCTCCGGCCATGGCCGAAGACGCGGGGCTGAGTGTAGTAGTCGATGGTGGGGGCGGCGATGTTCATGAGCAAGACCGCGAAGGCCACCGCATCCGGGTAGCCGCCCCAGTGGCGAACGGCCAGGTGATGAGCGGAATGGCGGCGCCATAGACGAGTTGGCCCTGGGGTGGTGCAGGCGGTTACCGGGTCGGTGGCGATGAAAAGGCCCCAGAATGGTGCCGCTGGCGAAGATGTGGAAGGCCGGGAAGGGAAGGCCTGAGGGTCCACGAGCCAGAACATCCCCGCGGGGATGAGCAGGCCCGCCAACACGGCCACCGGGATGCGCCAGGTGATGACGCCGCGCCAGATCATGTGGAGCCCCCCAGCAGGAACCCAGTTGCCAATCAAATCCCAGCCGCGCCTGCCGTATTCCCACCTCAGGGGGCTGGCTAGGATCTCGGGGATGGTGGCGTTTTGGTCGAGCTTGGAGAACATCTCGTCCAGGGGCGTGGCCGCACTCATGGCATCCCGGCCACATCGGGCGGCAAGGCCCCGGTCAAGGATGAGCCGGGCGGAATCCAGGAAGGAGAGGGTGACCAGATGATGGGCCTCCAGAATTTCCGGAATGTTGGGCGCCAGCCAGGTCGTCATCGCCAGGGGATAGGACACGAGCAGGAAGACATAGCCCGCCATAGCGGGATTAAAGGGTTGTAGTTCAGCCCACATACAACTGCTTGACGATAATGATGGCGAAGGCGATGCCGATCAGGGTCATCCACCAAGGCAGGGTTGGGGGTACGGCGACGGCAAAGAGCAGGGCCGTGACCAGGGCGCTAAGGTCACCGATGGCCGGCAACGCGGGCCGGCCCCGCAGCCACATGGCCAGGGCTCGCTGCCAGGGCAAAGAGGCTGGCCGGGGCCATAGAGTTGATGAGGACGCCCCAGCCGAAGTGCTACAGACGATGGCCAGGGGTACCTGGGATCAGGGTCAGAATGACCTGGAGCATGATCTGGTCGGTACGGCTGAGGCGCCCGGCGAAGGGCGAGGAGACGGTAGGGACGGCATCATGTTTTATTCCCCGCGGCCGCGCCGCATCTTCCGCCGCTTGCAGCTCGCTACGGCGGACCTCGGCGGCTCCACCCGACGCTGCTGGGCCGGCGCCAGGTTCTCGGTGTTTTTGGGCGCCAGGCCCTGACTGGCCAGGACCGCCTTCTTTTCCGCGGCGCGCTTGAGGGCAGCGGCGATGGCGGCCTTTTTCGGGTCCTCGGCGGCGGCATCCGGGGCCAAGGCCCCCGCCTCGGGGGTGCCGGGGGGCGGGGAGGGCGCCGCCTTGTCCGCCAGACCCTCCTTCTTCCTGCGCAGATTGGCCTTGCGCTCCTGTTCCAACCGCTCCAGCCGCGCCTCCTTGGCCTCACGGCGCTGGCGAGCGAGCTCGGCCTGACGTTTCTCCGGTCCCGCGCCAGGCATTCGTTCTTGGCGAAGCGGTAATATTGAACCAGAGGGATATGGGAGGGACAGACCACTGCGCAGCAGCCGCACTCAATGCAATCGAAGAGGTTGTAGTCGCGTACCTTGTCCAGGTCCCGGGCCCGGGCATGCAAACACAACTGCTGAGGAGCAGGCTGACGGGGCAGGCCTGGGCGCAGGCGCCACAGCGGATACAGGCGAGGGCCGGCCCTGGGTCGGGGCCCGCCGGGACTCAGGGCGAGGAGGCAGTTGACGGCCTTGGTCACGGGGATATCCAGGTCGTCGCAGACGAAGCCCATCATGGGTCCGCCGATGAGCAGCCGCCGCAACTCGAGGCCCAGGCCGCCGGCTTGCTCGATGACGTCCCGGATGGGCACGCCGATGGGCACCGTCCGCTTGCGGGGCTGGCCCAGACCGCGCCCGGTTAGGGTGACGATGCGCGAGATCAGGGGCTTGCCGTCGAAGGCGGCGTCGGCGATGGCGGCGACGGTGGCGATGTTCTGGCAGACGATGCCGATCTGGGCCGGGATCTCACGGCTGGGCACCTCCTGGCCTGTGAGGATGCGGATGAGCTGCTTTCTCCCCCGAGGATAGAGGGTGGGGACGGCGATAATTTCGATGGCGCCGCGTCGCCACCCGATTTTAGGGACTGGCGCAGGGCCGTGATGGCCTCGGGTTTGTTGTCCTCTACCGCGATCAGGCACTCCTCAACGCCCAGCAGGTCCTGCAGCAGGCGGGCGCCCTGGAGGATGCGTTCGGGCCTGTCCTGCATCAGGCGGTCATCGCAACTGATGAGGCCTCGCACTCGCTTGCCGGTGACGATCAGGGTCCGGATGCGGATGCCTGGTGCCGGGTCAGCTTTGACGCTGCTGGGAAGGCGGCGCTGCCCAGGCCGACGATGCCTGCCCAGCGGATGCGCTCGCGCAGTGCCCGGGGTCGGGTCTAGCGGATAGCGACGGCGGCACCTCGGCCCAGGCGTCCTCGCCATCGATCTCGATCAGGATGCAGGGGGCGCTCAGGCGCGGCGGGGGACCGGGCGTTCCTCGAGGGCGATAACGGTCCCGGAACCGGAGGCATGGATCGCGCGTTCAGCGGTGCCCTGCGCCCTCGCCAATCAACTGCCCCTTGAGGACCCGGTCACCGACCGCGACCAGGGGCGGGCTGGGCGCCAATATGCTGACGCAAGGGGATAATGAGTCGCCGGGACAGGGGGGGCGCCAAGGGGCACTATTCGACAGCGCCTTCGCGTCGGGCAGGTGTGAGCCGCCGGGGAAGGTCCAGAGTTGGCGCTGGCCGGCGCCGATCCGGTAGGGTACAGGGCGGAATCCAAACTAGGGCCTCTTCTCGGTTCAGGTGGCGGCTCGCTCGGGCGGGCGCTCCTGATAGGGCCACCCCAGTTGCTGGTTTCGGCCGGGATGGGGATCATGCGGATGCACCCCACGGGACAGGGCTTGAGGCAGAGTTCACAGCCGGGCACTTGCTGGCGATGATGACGTGCAACTGCTTGGCGGCACCCATGATGGCATCGACCGGGCAGGCCTGAATGCAGAGGGCAGCCGATACACCCTGCTCATCGATCACGGCGATGGCCTTGGGCTTTCGGGGCCGGCGTCGACACGGGCTCCGGATCACGGCCGAGGAGATCCGCCAGGGCAATGACCGTTGTCGTGCCTCCAGGCACGCACTTGTTGATCGGCGCCTCGCCTTGGGCGATGGCCTCGGCATAGGGCTTACAGCCGGGATAGCCGCATTGGCCGCACTGAGTCTGGGGCAGCAAGGCATCGATCCGCTCGACGAGGGGGTCGCCCTCGACCTTGAAACGGATCGCCGAATAGCCCAGCAGTAGCCCGAAGAGGACCGCGAGGAAGGCAATGGCAAGGATGGCGGTCAGCATGGCGATGCCGAGACGGCTCCGGTTAAGTCTGACTCATGGGGCCTTAGGCGGACACGAGTCCGGCGAAGCCCATGAAGGCGAGGGACATGATGCCCGCCGTCACCAGGGCGATGGCGCTGCCCTGGAAGGGCTCGGGCACGTCGGCCACGGCGATGCGCTCGCGCAGGGCGGCGAAGAGGACCAGGACCAGTGAAAAACCCAATGCCGCGCCAAAGCCATGAATAGCCGATGCCATCAGCCCAAGCCCGGCCTGGAGGTTGAGCAGGGTCACGGCGAGCACGGCGCAGTTGACGGTGATGAGGGGCAGGAAGATGCCCAGGACCTGGTAAAGAACCGGGCTGGTCTTGCGCATCACCGTCTCGGTGAACTGGACCACCGAGGCGATCACCAGGATAAAGGCGATCGCACTGTAGGTAGTCGATGCCCAGGGGCGCCAGCAGGTACTCGTTCACCAACCAGGTGCAGATCGCGGACAGGGTCAAGACAAAGGTCGTCGCCATACCCATGCCGATGGCCGTCTCCAGCTTCTTGGATACCCCCATGAAGGGGCAGAGGCCGAGAAATTTGACCAACACAAAATTGTTGACCAACACGGTACCAACCAGAATCAGGGCGTATTCAGTCATGGCGTTCTAGGATGTTTCAACGCAAAGAGACTGGGATTGACGGGAGGCAGGCCAGGACCCGGCGCGCGGACGGGAGGTCGGGTGGTAAACAGCGGGCCCCTGAACGCCGAGACGGATGCGTGGCTTGGCTAACATGATACAAGATGACGCTCTGGCTGGATGTTGATTATTGTCAGTGGCCGCGACTTGAGCCGGGGCGGGCTTGACGTGGGCGGCGGCATACTGGAATCTCTCGTACCACTCTAAGTGGACCCATTTTGCCGCGCATCAAGCCGTCAGCCACTTTGGGAAATTTCCCGCGAATTTGTTTCGGTTGATGTCCCCAACGACAGAGGAACCTGCCCCCGTGCAATCCGGCATCTCGTTCCCTCGCCAGCCCGCCTGAACGCCCTGCGTGACCGGCGTTTGGCCCGCTTTTGAGCATCCGGCACTCGCGACGACCACGGTCCGTCGAGTCTGACGCCCTGATGGCGACGCCCGGACTGGCCATGACCGCCGCCTTCGACCCCAGCATGGCATGACGGCGACAAGCGGGACAACATGGTCGAGACCCACGACCATTGGACCCGGTCCCACGGCAGTCCCGGTCTTCAGCCTCTATGGCGAGGTACGCCGGGCCGACCGCCGGCGCGCTGGAGGCGTTCGACGTCTTGCTGGTGGACCTTCAGAATACCGGCACCCGCATCTTACACCTTCGTCATCCACCCATGGCCTAGCTGCTGGAGGCCTGCGCCCGGGCCTGCAAGGCGGTCTGGGTACTGGAGTGGCCGAATCCCCGCCGGTCGGCCCATCGAGGGGACGATTCGGAGCCGGGCTGGGAGAGCTTCGTCGGCGCCGCCCCACTCATCATGCGCCATGGCCTTACCTTCGGCGAACTGGCGCTGGCTGGTGGCGCGGTTGGCCCGGATGTCGAACTGGAAATCGTGGCCATGGCCGGCTACCACATGGACCAAGGGCCGGGTTACGGCTGGCCCCTGCACCAAAGGCCCTGGATCAATCCCAGCCCCAATGCCTCCAGCCTCAATATGGCGCGCTGCTTCCCCGGCACCGTGCTCTTCGAGGGCACCAGCCTGTCCGAGGGCCGGGCACCACGGTCGCCCTGGAACTGGTGGGGCGCCGGACATCGACTGCCGCCGGTTGCTGGCGCGCATGGCGGCCCTGCGCCCAGACTGGCTGGAAGGCGCCCTGCCGCGCCCCCGCCTACTTCGAGCCGACCTGCCACAAGCACGCCGGCCGGCTCTGCTCGGGCCTCCAGATCCACACCGACCTGGCGAGCTATGATCACGCCGGCTTCCGGCCCTACCGGCTAGCGGCGTTCTTCCTCAGGGCCTTGCGCCTGACCTACCCGGATTACGCCTCTGGCGCGACTTCCTTACGAATACGAGACCGACCGTTTGGCCATCGACCTCCTGGCCGGCGGCACCCTGCTGCGCGACTGGGTTGACGACCCCCAAGCCGCCCCCGCCGACCTGGAACGCCGACTCCTCGCCGACGAGACCGCCTGGCGCGAGGAACGCGCCCCCTTCCTTATCTACGACTGACCAACCATGAGGAAAAATGCCATGAACGAGCCCAAGATCGTTGCCACCCAACCCGCCGCCGTCGAACTCAAAGGCGGCCAGACCATCTATTGGTGTGCCTGCGGCCTCTCCGCCAACCAGCCTTATTGCGACGGCTCCCATACGGAGGGCTTCAACCCCATGCCCTTTACGCCCCAGGAAGACGGAACCTACTACCTGTGCCAATGCAAGCGGACCGCCACTTCCCTCTTTGCGATGGCAACCACGCAACCTTAGTCGCCAATCCCAAAGGTTAAAGATCAGGGGCGCTCGGAGGCGGCCCACCCCATGGCGCCCAAGAGTGGCCCTTGGGCAGCTTAACCCCGGTCCCCTTCACCAGTATTTCTCCACATGAATCGTTCCCGGTTCCCGACCCCGCCCGGCCTGGAAACCCTTGGCGGCGAGGATCGAGTTCACGGAAGTCACCATGTCGGGGTTACCGCACAGAAAGACATCGGCTTCCATCGGATCGAGTGATGCCGGCTTCCTGTTCTACCACGCCCTGCTCCAGCAAGGCCTGTATCCTGCCAGTAAGACCCCGAAAATGCGGGTCCTGATCCGGCCGGGTGATGCTTGGGATGTAGGTGAAGTTGCGACGCAACCGCGTCAGGCTTTCGAGTTCGCCACGGTAGCCCAGGTCCCAGCCAAAGCGCGCGCCGTGCAGGACGACAAAGCGCCGCTCGGTGTCCTGCAACAGCAGGGTCCTGGGCATGGAGATGTAGGGCGCCAGCCCGGTCCCCGTGGCGATGAGAATGACCGCCTTGCCAGGCGGGACGCGGTCAAGCTGCAAAATCCCCGCTGGCCTTTGGGTCCCAGGAAGAGGCGGTCGCCATCCCGCAAGGCAAACAGCCGGGGCGTCAGATCACCGCTGGTAACGAGGGTGATAATGAACCGCGTAGCGGCGCTCCCGATTCGATGACGCCACGCTGTAGGCGCGGCGGATGATTTTATCCCTTGGGGACGACCCTTCCGGGACGGCCTCGGCCACCCGGGACTCGTTACCGAGCAGACCTAGCACGGCGAACTGTCCGGGCTTGAAATCAAACAATGCGGTTTCGGGCTGGACCCGTAGGATCAACAGTTGCGGATTGATTTCTCCCGCCCCACGACCCGGCGTTATAGGCATTTTTGGCGCTGTTACTATGGTCAGGGTGACCGTGGGGCATATAGGTGACGGTCACGAAGCCTCGGTGGGGTGACCGGGAAAACCGGTGATGTCATTATTGCTGCTGTCCAGCCCCTGGAGAGGGTCGCGCTAGAGCCCGGCCGGGGGATCCTGGACGCGGGAATGATGATTGATGCCGATCTCGGCAAGCCAAGGAAGCAACTCTTTGTTTTCACGATCAATACGCTATCTGATCATGTTGAATATTTCCTAAACATGTCGGTGGCCATCAAGGACTGTAAATCCTCGATCATTTTCAGCAAGTCTTCTTGGCTTTTGCGGAAATGCGCTATGTCATACATGAGTCTTCCTCCTCAATCTCATAGTAATTATCGATGCTGGGGACGTTCGTTGACCCGACCCTTCCAGGCAAGCCCAAGAGCGATATATCTACCACCTCTTTATTGTAACATTCCATTTTTTACCCGAAATGTCAACAGGCTTCGGTAATAATTAGAATATTCTTAAATAACCCTTATCTTGGCCAACAGATCAAGTTAAGGCCAGAACGATAAATTTTCACTGCCTGGACCCGAGTCTCCCGCGACCGGGCCATGGCCCTACCCCAAGGGGTTTTAGACACCGGAGGACAATGGCCACTCGGAAATTTTGCCTGGCTAGGGGACAAGTTCCGCAACAATGACTTCCGCGGTCCGCTCCAGCATATCCTGAGTACTACCGCCCTTTGCCGGTCAAAAAATCCTCCGTGGTACCAGCGCCGCGTGAAACCGTTTCAACGGCAAACGAAAAGGGTTTTGATTTTTTCCCTACAACCCTTACATCCGCGAGCAATGTCGCGCTTCCCGCCAGACTGCCAAACCAAACCCGGCTTTCTCGCGGTACATCTTTCAGCGATTTAATAACCACGGTGACCTCTATATCACCACCGGACTTGACAATTAGTTTATTTTTATAAAGAAACTCAACCTCCATGGCGAAATTAAGCTGTTTTTCCGCCTCCTCGGCCCCCGGAACTTCCGACTTAACGCTAATAACAACAGTTTTGAAAGCCAGGGGATGTGCTCCCAGCCTTCTTCCCGATGATCCGTGTACTGAACTTCCCGGCTAGTGCCACAGCCGCCCAAGAGGCACAGCGGCAGTAACAGACTAAGGGTGATTGACGAAAGCGACTTCATCGACCGACGCGCCCTCAGGTGTTTGCCATTATTTTTTCGGTAACCCGCCAAAAGATGGCAACGATGTAGAACAGGCCCAGCAAGGCGATCGCGAGAATGACGGCGGTCGAGAGTTCCATGGGTTCCTCCGAGGATGAAGTGGCTAATCATTATGACCCGCCCGGCGCGGATGCCAACTTTTATTCTGGGAATGCCGGATCAGGCCCCGTCGGGCCTGGCCGACACACAAACCGCGACGGCGCCATTGGGCTCCCCCGCCGACCCTTGCCGAGGGTTCGCGATTCACCCCGCTCCGCCTCCCGATGACGGGGCATCCCAACCCTCACGCCAGCCCGGAACAGGGGCGCTGTCAGGGCGCGGTCAACCTTGACGGCCATCCGACACGCGCTTAGCCTTCGCCCTGAACCACCCACAAGAGGCTCGCCATGACCCCTAAGCTGATGATCCGCAACATGACCCGTCCCGAGGTGGACGAGCTCGTCAACTGGGCCACCCGGGAGGGCTGGAACCCCGGCCGGCATGATGCCGAGATCTTCTGGGCCACCGACCCCGACGCCTTCATCGCCGCGGACCTCGATGGCGACATGATTGGGGGCGGCGCCATCACCGCTTACCAGGGTGACTTTGGCTTCATGGGGTTCTTCATCGTGCGGCCCGAGTTTCGCGGCCAGGGTCTCGGCAACCGCCTCTGGCACGCCCGCCGCGAGCGCCTGATTGCCCGGCTGCGCCCAGGCGCCACCATCGGCATGGACGGCGTTTTCGCCATGCAGGACTACTACGCCAAGGGCGGCTTCGTCTTCTCCCATCGCGACATCCGGTTCCGCGCCGAGATCCCGGCCCATCCTGCAACCCCGCCGGTGGGCGACGAAGAGATAGTCCCCTTAGCCCAAGTGTCTTTCGATCAGATCCTCGCTTACGACCGCACCTGCTTCCCCGCCCCCGCCCGACCTTCCTGGCCGGCTGGATCAGCCAACCCGACGCCCTCGCCCTCGGCTGCCTCCGCGCGGGGCAACTGGAGCGGCTTCGGCGTGATCCGCCGTTGTGGCGAAGGCTGCAAGATCTGCCCCTTGTTCGCCGACGACGCCCCCGCCGCCAGGGCCCTCTATGCCCACCTGACCGGATTCGCCGCCGGCGGGCCCCTCTTCCTCGACACCCCGGAGAACAATCCCGCCGCCCTGGAACTGGCGCGCCAAGAGGCGATGGTCGAGGTCTTTGGCTGCGCCCGCATGTATCTGGGCCCCATCCCCGATCTCGCCCATGCGCGCATCTTCGGCGTCACGACCTTCGAGCTGGGCTGATGGCCGAGCGCGACCTCGTCGGTTATGGCGGGCGCGGGCGTCTGGCGCATCCTGGACCTGTTCAGCGCTCGCGGCCTGCCCCTGACCGCCTTTGCCGTTGGTCAAGCCCTGGAGCTCAACCCCGGCATCGCCCAGGCCCTGCGCGCGGCCGGGCACGAGATCGCCGGGCATGGCTACCGCTGGCTGGACTATCGCGACATCCCCGAAGACGAAGAGCGTCGTCATATCCGGCTTACGCTTGAAATCATCGAGCGGCTATGCGGCAAGCGCCCCGTGGGCTGGTACACGGGGCGAGTGAGTCACCATAGCCGTCGGCTGCTGCGCGAGGAGGGCGGCTCCTCTACAGCTCCGACGCCTATAACGACGACCTCCCTATTGGCTCCCCGGATCGCCCGCCCACCTGGTGATCCCCTACACCCTGGTCAACAATGACGCCCGCTACCTGCTGCCGCACGGTTTTGCCTGTGGGGACGACTTTTCCATCTGTTCAGGACGCCTTCGACCTCCTCTGGCAGGAGGGCGCGCGACACCCCAAGCTGATGAGCGTTGGGCTCCACGGCCGCATCAGCGGTCATCCAGACCGCGCCATGGCACTGGCGCGCTTTCTCGATTATGTCCAAAGCCACGACCCGGTGTGGATCTGCCGGCGGGAAGCGATTGCCCAACATTGGCTGGCCGAACATCCCGCCGGCTGAAGGCGGATCGTCATCCTTCTCTCGGGGTATATCAGGAAGAACGAGGTCTCACGGCGACGCGGCCAGCGACTTCCGCTGCAAGGACATCACCAGCGCCCCGCTACCTGGCCCGGCAGCGGGACCACGTAGGGTTCTCGATGCGCCGGCTTGTGGATTGGCCCCATGCCCGCCGAATCAACCACTGACCAGAAAAGACGGCAGGTGGGGCAGGAGAGGAGGTGGATCAGGGTCCAGGCGGTGATGCCACCGATACGATAGGCCTTACCCGCGCTAATCTGCCTGGCGATAGCCGCGGCGGCTATCTTCAAATCGTAAGTGGCCTGCAAATTCAGCCAATACTGGGCGGATTGATCGAGGGCACGGGCCAGCAGCAAGGCAAAAGGTGCTGTTATAGGGCTGGTACCTGGACAACCGAGGAGACCTGCTCGGCAGGCAGGTCGAGGATTCGGGCGAGTTCAGCCGCCGGAGATATGCAGCCCGTCGAGCGTTTCACCCAGGAATTCACCGGTGGATTGCCGGCAACCCATTCTCAGACATGAAATTTCCTCAATGGTAATCAATGATCTCAACTCATGGGCATCACCATCCGCAAAGCGGAAGCAGAGGCGCCATTGATCGTTGATACGGATACTCCACTGGCCAGCCCGGTCGTTTGACAGTGACTCCAGGTTATTGGAGGGCGGCAGGCGCAGATCTTCGATGTGAGTGGCGGCATCCAATTGAATCAGCCGCATCGCCGCGCGCTTGAGAAGATCGGGTGGCAACCGCCGCGATTTTCCCGTCCGGAAAAAACGTTCCGTTGCGTCGCTGGCGAAAGACTGAATCATTTGACAACTATCATCTGCTGGATCTGAGCGTCCACCCCAATTTGACCTCCGGGAGGATATATGCTGCTTGAAGCCTGTCTGGTTGATTGACGCCACCAAGGCCCTTGATGGCATCCCCTTCCCCGGCCGGATGGTACACCATTAAAGCTGGCCATAGCGTCTCCCGGAACGGGTACGGACGGCAGCGGTAGGGCGCTGGCACCGAGAGGCACAACCTGCCTGTCAGCGATAGCCTAAAATCCCAGCATCCCACCCCCGCGGACCTTCGGAGCGCCCCTACCCATGCGGCATGGACTTTTCATCCTCGCCTTGCTGGCCACCGCCTGGCTCACGGCCTGCGGCCAGGAACCCCAACTGACACCCCTTCCCCCCGGCGCGACCGTCCTCGCCTTTGGCGACAGCGTGACCTTCGGGACGGGAGCCGCCCCGGGGGAGGATTGGCCAAGGGCCCTGGCCCTCAAGACCGGCTGGGAGGTGATCAATGCCGGGGTTCCGGGGGATACGGCGGAAGCTGGCAAGAGCCGCATCCAAGCCCTGCTTGATCAACACCAACCCGCCCTGGTCATCATCGAAATAGGGGGCAATGACTTCCTGCGGCGCCGACCGCGACAAGCCGTGAAGGAGGATCTGCGGCACCTGCTGCGCACGGTCAGGCAGAGTGGGGCGCAAGCCGTGCTGGTGGCCGTGCCGGAATTGTCCCTGCTCAACCTCGTCATCGGCAAAGGGGATGCGCCCCTCTACCAGGAGTTGTCGGAGGAAGAGGCGGTACCGGTTATCGACCAGGTGTTTTCGGAGATCCTGAGCCAGCCAGAACTCCGGGCGGACCAGATTCACCCAAATGCCGAGGGCTATCGACGGATGGCTTCCGGCATTTACGATCACCTGAAGCAAGCCGGAGCCCTGTGACTCCGCAAGCGCCTTGCCCCTGTGACACGCCCGATCTCGATTGACAGGAAAACCGATGCCAGACCCCCAGCCAACCCCCGCCGCCGCGCCACCGGTCCAACCACTTGCCCTGGGCTTACTCAAGCATCTGAGGATCAGATGCATTTCCGAGATTGGCTGGCTCGACACGCCCACCATGCTTGCGGATATCGTCGCCGCCGGCGGGATGAGCACCAATCAATATCGGCTGCCCTGGCCCCCCTTTGGCGACCAGCACCCTGCCAACGCCGCCGGGTCCTCGGCCCTGATCGAGGCGGAAACGCTGGACGGCAAACGCTATCGGGTCCTGTTCGATACCGGCTGGAATCCGGCCTGGATGGAGCGGCGCTTCGCCGAAGAGGGGGTTGACCGGCTCTTGGCGGAGGGCGCCGTGGATTGCCTCGTCATCAGTCACGAACATTTCGATCATTTCTGGGGGATCGGCGTCACCCTGAGGCATTGTCCGTCCCTGCCCATCTATATCCCGGTGGGGTTTCAGCCCGAGGGGCTGGCCCTGATCAGGCAGTATGGTCACACCGGGCCAGTCATCCAGGTGCCGCCCCAGCAACCGCTGAGCCTGTTTCCGGGCTGCGCCCTGGTGCAGTTTCCGATGGAGACCCTGCTGCAGGTCCAAGGCGAAAACGTCCTCTATTTCGAGGTTCAAGACCAGGGACTGGTGATGGTGACCGGTTGTGGGCATAGCGGCGTCCTCAATCTGCTGGATTACGCCCGCCAGACCTTCGTCGGGGGGACCGCCTGCTGCGGTGTACGGTGGGCTGCACATAGCGCCCTTGATGATTGGAACGAGGAAAAGACCGCCTCATCCAAGCCCTGGCGACCTATGGCATCCAGCACTTCGGCTGCAACCATTGCACCGGGGCCCTGGCCGTGGAAAGATGCTGGCCGCTGGCTTTCCGGTGGTCAGGGGCAGCGCGCGCCTGGGTTCGCAAACCGATTTGTTTCTGGGCAACGGCGATTGCCTTGAGGTGTCGGCGGACCCAGCCCGGAAGGAGGCGGTCATGAGCTGAGGGCCCCCTCCCATCAGCCGGATAGGGCGCGTCAGCGGGTGTCACCACCGCCTCTGTGACCTGATTAACGGATAGCCGTCTGAATTGCCGAAAGAGCCTTCTGTTATACTGACAAATATCGAATTCGCTTAGCATTTATTCTCGGAGAGAGCCGGATGTCCGCATTATTCCAACCCTTCAAACTCAAGGACGTGACGCTGCGCAACCGCATCGCCATTCCGCCCATGTGTCAATACGTGGCCGTCGATGGTCTGATCAACGAGTGGCACCAGGTGCATTTGGTGGGTCTCGCCCGGGGCGGGGCCGGATTGGTCATCGTCGAGGCCACGGCGGTGGCGCCGGAAGGCCGCATCACCCCCGGCTGTGCCGGCATCTGGAACGATGGGCTCGCCCAGGCCTTCGCCCCGGCCGTGGCCGCCATCAAGGCCGCCGGGGCCGTGCCGGGCCTGCAGATCGCCCACGCCGGCCGCAAGGCCAGCGCCAACCGCCCCTGGGAGGGTGACGACCACATGGCCGCGGATGATCCGCGCGGCTGGCCGACCCTGGCCCCTCGGCCATCCCTTTCGGCGCCAATCTGCCCAAGGTCCCACAGGCCATGACCCTGGATGACATTGCCCGGGTCCGCCAGGACTTCGTCAGTGCCGCCCAACGGGCCCGGGACGTCGGCTTCGAGTGGCTGGAACTGCACTTCGCCCACGGCTACCTGGGGCAAAGCTTTTTCTCGCCCCATTCCAACCAGCGGCAAGATGCCTATGGCGGCAGCCTGGAAAATCGCAGCCGCTTTCTGGTGGAGACCCTGGCCGCGGTGCGCCGGGTGTGGCCCGAGCATCTGCCCCTGACGGCGCGCTTCGGGGTCATCGAATTCGACGGCCACGACGAGGAAACCCTGGCCGAGTCCATCGAACTCGCCAAAACCTTCAAACGCGAAGGCCTGGACCTGCTCAGCGTCAGTATCGGCTTCTCGACCCCGAGCGCCACCATTCCCTGGGCACCCGCCTTCCTGGCGCCGATCGCCGAGCGGGTGCGCCGGGGCCCAGGTGCCCGTCGCCTCGGCCTGGGGAATCGATACGCCGGCACTGGCCGAGCGGACGGTGCAAGAGTGTCAACTGGACCTGGTCATGGTCGGCCGCGCCCATCTGGCCAATCCGCACTGGCCTTATCAGGCCGCCCTGAAGCTGGGAATCGACCGCCCCTCCTGGGTACTGCCCCCGTCCTACGCCCATTGGCTCGAACGCTACTCCGTTAACTGAAACTCCCGTCATCACCCGCCAGGGCGTCAGGAGCGGGCGCCGAACCCCTGGGTAAAGCGCCTGGGCGGGGATTCAGGCGGGGGTCGGGCGCAATCGTCAGCCCGACCCGCTCGCCTGGGTCTCGGTCAGCCCATAGCGCTGGATCAGGCGGTAGACGTTGCGCTCGCTGATGGCGAGCACCTCCGCGACCTTGGCGCGGTGGCCGGAGAACTTGCGCAACTGCATCTTGAGGTATTCGGCCTGGAGCTGATCCAGGGTCGGATCGGTGTCGAAGCTGACACTGACCTTGGCGTTGGTGGCACTGGACCCGAAGGCGAGGTGTTCGGGGCGGATGGTTTTGTTGTCGCGAGAGAGGATGATGGCCCGCTCGATGACGTTGCGCAGTTCCCGCACATTGCCCGGCCAGTCGTGGGGACACCAGGCGGCGGATCGCCTCGTTGGACACACGCTTATTGATGCGCCGCGAGAAGTTGTGGTTCTGAACGAAATGGGCGACGAGATAGGGGATGTCGTCGCGGCGGTCCCGTAGTGGTGGGGTGTCGATGACGAAGGCGCTCAGGCGAGTAGAGGTCCACGCGGAAGGTCCCGGCACGACCCATGGCCGCCAGGTCGCGGTTGGTGGCGGCGACGATGCGCACATTGGCCTGAAGGTCGCGGGTCCCGCCGACGCGGCGGAAGGTCCCGGTCTCCAGGATGCGCAGCAGCTTGGCCTGGATGGACGGCTCGATCTCGCCGATTTCGTCCAGGAACAGGGTGCCACCCTCGGCCCCCTCGACCAGACCGCGCTTCTGCTTGTCCGCCCCGGTGAAGGACCCGCGCTCGTGGCCGAAGAGTTCGGACTCGAAGAGCTTCTCTTGCAGGGTGCAGCAATCCATGGCGATGAAGTTGCGGGCGGCCCGCGGGCTGTGATCGTGGATGGCGCGGGCTACCAGCTCCTTGCCCGCCCCGCTCTCGCCCTGGATCAGGACCGTGATGTCGCTGTTGGCCACCGCGGAGATGGTCTCCTTGACCCGCATCAGAGGGGCGCTGACCCCGATCATGAAGCTGGCGCACCCCTCCCGGGCCTTGAGGCGCTTGGTGCAGAACTGGTGGTCGCTGCGCAGGGTGGCCTCGTCCAGGGCGCGGCCCACCACCAGGGTCAGCTCCTCGGGGCTGACAGGTTTCAGCAGGTACTCGTAGGCCCCGGCCTTCATGGCTGCCACGGCGTTGCGCACCGAGCCGAAGGCGGTGAGCACGATGACCGGTTGGCGTGCCACCAGGGCCGGCAGGCGCTCCAGGCTGTTGCCGTCGGGGAGCTTGACATCGGCGATGACGAGGTGCGGTTCGTGCTGCGCCAGGTGGTCGTCGGCCTCGCGCCAGCCCGCCGCGTGGGTCACCTCGTGACCAAGGCTACGCAAGTGCTGGGCGACCAGGCGGCTCATGACCCGGTCGTCTTCGATCAAGAGGATACGCTTGTCCATGGGCTCAGGCCTCCGGGCAGGGTTGTGGGAGGCGGGGCGCCGCCCCATCGAGTTCCAGGTCCGCGTCCGGCAGGATTAGGGTGAAGCGGCTGCCACGCCCGGGTTCGCTAACCACCGTGATACGGCCGCCATGGTGCTCGACGAAGGCCTTGGTGATGGACAGCCCGAGCCCGGTGCCATGGACCCCGTCGGCCCGCCGGCTGAAGAAGGGCTGGAAGATGCGCCCCAGGTCCTGGCGGGGGATGCCGACCCCGGTATCGGTAAAGGTAATCTCGACCTGGACATCGCGCCGGGCGCAGGTCACGTCCAGGGTCCCGCCCTGGGGCATGGCGTGCAGGGCATTCTGGGCCAGGTTGAGGACGGCCATGCGCAGCTCGGTATCCGTGGCCATGACCCGCACCGGACCTGAGTCCGCGCCCAATCGGATGTCCACACACGCCGCTCTTGGGCCTCCCAGGCCAGCAGGCTCAGGGTGTCGTCCACCACTTCAATAACATCCACCAGTTCCTGGTGGTCTGGCGAGGTACGCTCAGGCGCAGCAGGCGCTGGGTGACCTGGATGCAAGTGTCCACCTCCTGGTCCACCAGCCCCAGGCAGGTCTGCACCTCGGCCAGGTCCGGAGGCTGCGCGCGGGCGGCGCCCACCGCCGCGTGAAGGGCCAGGCGCACCGAGCCCAGGGGGTTGTGGATCTCATGGGCCACCCCGGCCGCCAGACGCCCCAGCTCCGAGAGGCGTTGCTCGTGGGAGAAGCTCACCGCCTGGCCCAGGTCGCGGATCGACTCCACCACCAGGTGGTGGGTCTCGCCGTCGCGGGTCAGGGTCAGGGGGGCGGCGTAGGTCTCCACATCCAACCCGGTCCCATCGGCCCGAATCAGATAGTGAACCAGCCGCAGCGGGGCCCCGGTGCGGGTTGCCTCGTGCAGCGGGCAGGTCATCAGCGTCTCGGGACAGGGTTGGTCCCTGACCGTGGGTCTGGGCGTAGCAGGGGCGGGAGGCTTGGGCCGGGTCCATTGGGATCGCAGGGTTGGTCGAACCGATCTGACGGCGATAGGCGGCGTTGCACAGCACCACCCGGTAGTCTTGGTCGATCACCCGGATGCCATCCGGGAAGGCGTCCACCAGGGCCTGGAGGAAATGTTCCTTTTCCTGCAACTCGGCCATCTGGCGCCCCAAGGCCGAGGCCATGCGGTTCATAGTCTCGCCCAGGACGGTCAGTTCGTCGCCTCCGGTCAGATGGGTGCGGGTGCTCAGATCCCCTTCCGAGATGCGTACGCTGGCCTCGGCCAGCTGGGCGACGGGGAGCAGGACATAGCGGCGCATGAACCACCAGCCACCCCCCAGGTTGAGCAGGACGATGAGCGACCCGGCCCCCATGAGCAGCAGGGTGGTGTGGCGCGCCTGCTGGCCAATGGAGTCGGCGTCGTAGTCCACATAAAGAACCCCATTGACCGGGTGTTCGGCCATAGGGCCGTGGCATTCCTGGCAGGGGGGTTGATTGGGGACCGGGTTGACGCTGCGCAGCACGGTCGGCCCGGTCTGGGCCACGATCAGGCGGGTCGCGGGCTGGTCATCGGACTCCGGGGGCAGGCGCTGGCCGAGCCGGGCCGGATCGTTGGCGAAGCGCACCTCTCCCTGGGGGTTGGCGATGGTCACTGCCAGCACATCGGGTTTGGCGCC
>JADKCI010000004.1:300000-475000 GCA_016714645.1 Chromatiaceae bacterium
ACCAGTACCCGCGCGCTCGCGAGCAGCCGGCCCGCCTCCGCCACCAGGTCCCGGCGCTGGGATTGGGCCTGGGGGGCGATCCGCAGGGGAAGAGTCAGGCAGAAGGTGCTGCCCTGGCCGGGCTGGGACTTCTCGATCCAGATCTGGCCATCCATTAGGTCCACCAGGCTGCGCGTGATGGCCAGACCCAGGCCGGTGCCGCCAAAGCGGCGGGTGGTGGACTGGTCTGCCTGACTGAATTTCTGGAAGAGGCGGTATTGGACGCTTGGGGACATGCCGATGCCGGTATCGCGCACGCAGATTTGCATCAGCAGTTGGGTTTCGTCCCGGGTGAGACAGCGAAAGGCCAGCTCGATCTCGCCTACCTCGGTGAATTTGAGGGCGTTACCACAGAGGTTCAGTAGGATCTGGCCGATGCGCAAGGGGTCCCCCACCAGCACGGGGGGGAGGGCGGTGTCATGGCGCACCAGGAACCTGATGCCCTTGAGTTCCGCCTGGGGGCCTATGGTGTCGGTAAGGTGCTCGCTGAGGGTGTCGAGGCTGAACTCGACCGCCTCGATTTCCATCTTGCCGGCCTCCATCTTGGAGAAATCCAGGATGTCGTTGAGGATGCCCAGGAGCGAGTGGGCCGCGCCTTGAGCCTTGCCGAGCTGGGTGCGCACGGCCGGCGGCAAATCGGCCTTGAGGGCCAGATACAGGATGCCGAGGATGGCGTTCATCGGCGTCCTGATCTCGTGGCTCATGTTGGCCAGGAAGTCCGACTTCATGCGGGTAGCCTCCTCGGCCAGGTCTCGCCCCCGCCGCATCTCCTCGACAGCGGCGCGTTCGGCGCTGATGTCGTCGATGATCCAGACCGTGCCCTTCACCGGATCCTGGCTATCGACGGCCTTGCCCGTGAGGCGCGCCCAGAAGCGGCTGCCGTCGCGGCGCAGCAACAGCTGTTCCCGGCTGTAGACCTCGCCACGCCAGATAGCCGCGTAGTCCGGGTCGCTCGTGGCGATATTGGCCTCCTCGTCGGGGTACCAGATGGTGATCGGCTTGCCTCCCATCTGCCCGGGCAGCCAGCCGAACATTTCATGCAGCCTGTGGTTGCAGCGTTGGAGGATGCCGTCCTTGATCAGGGCGATGCCCGAGGTGGCGGTCTCCAGGATGGCCTCTTGCTCGACATTGGCGGCGCGCAGGGCCAGTTCGAGCTGCTTGCGCGCCGTGAGGTCGGTGTGGGTACCCACCGCCCGGACGGGATTGCCGTCCGCATCGCGGGTGACGACCTTGCCACGGCTCAGGATCCACTTGTAGCCGCCGTCCCGGGTGCGCAGCCGGAATTCCAGTTCAAAGTGACCGGGATCCGCGAGGAGGCGTTGAGCCTGCTCCAGGGTAGTATCGCGGTCGTCCGGGTGGAGCAAGCCGAACCAAAGGGCGATTGCGGTGGGCGGGAAATCGTCCGGCTGGAAGCCGAGCATGGTGAAGTAGGGGGGGCTGCAGTAGCCTTCGTTGGTGGGGATAGTCCAGTCCCAGAGGCCGTCCGTGGAGGCATCCATGGCCAGCGTCAGGCGCTCCTCGTTGTGCCGCAGTTGTTCCTGGAGGCGGCGGTCCTCGGTCAAATCGACGAGGGTGACCAGTAAGCCATCCTCGCGCAGGCGGCCGCAGATGAGCAGGACGCGCTCCTGGCCATTGCAGGTAACGCGGTATTCGTGTGCCGTGACCACGCCCTGGGGCCTTTCCGCCTTGGCGATGGCCGCGCTCCAGGTCTCCTGGAATCCGCGCCGATACGCGGGGTCTGGAAAGGCCTGGTGCCACCAGTCCTCCGTATTGAGCAGGTTTCCGCGGGTAAGACCAAAGAGATCCAGGAAACGCTCGTTGACGATCTCGATCCGGTCCCCGCGCAAAAAGGTGAGTGCCACCGGGGCGGCATCGAAGAGGTCACGGAAACGCCGGTCACCCTCGGCCGCGAATGCTTGCCTCAAGCCTCGGGTCTGGGCTTGGATGCCTCGGCGCAACTGGATATTCCAGGCGGCCAAACCCAGTACCACCAGGCACAGGGTTATCAGGACATAGTCGGTTGGGGGTAAGTTCATTCGGCATTCCCGAGTCCGTGAGTGCCATGATGATAGGCGAGGTCGCCACGGATGCCCAGAACAAGCGGCGGGTCGGGCGGGGCTGGCCGGGACAAGATCCCGGGGGCCACCTCGATTTGCCGATGAGTTCGGGTATTCTCGCTATACGACTTGTCCCATACCGCAAATTATCATTTGTTATTTTACTTATGAAGTATCCTCCGCTAAGGTACTGCCCGAGTACCCGAGCGCTGGTTTTTGACCGGGGACCGGGAGGGGGGGACCGCCCCTGGGGTGGCCCGTAGAATATCTAAAATAGAATGGGTAAAAAACATGGCACTCGACCAGTCCGCGCGCTACTCCGACCTCAGCCTGAAAGAAGCCGACCTGATCGCGGGTGGCAAGCACATCCTCGTTGCTTACAAGATGAAGCCCAAGGCCGGTCACGGCTACCTGGAGGCCGCCGCCCACTTCGCCGCCGAGTCCTCCACCGGCACCAATGTTGAAGTCTCCACCACCGATGACTTCACCAAGGGCGTCGATGCCTTGGTCTACTACATCGACGAAGCGACCGAGGATATGCGCATTGCCTATCCCCTGGACCTGTTCGATCGCAATATGACCGATGGTCGCATGATGATCGTGTCCTTCCTGACCCTGGTCATCGGCAACAACCAGGGCATGGGGGACATCGAGTACGGCAAGATCCATGACTTCTACATGCCCGAGCGTGCCATCCAGTTGTTCGATGGCCCGGCCAAGGACATCTCCGACATGTGGCGCATCCTCGGCCGCCCCATAAAGGACGGTGGCTACATCGCCGGCACCATTATCAAGCCCAAGCTGGGTCTGCGCCCCGAACCCTTCGCTGCCGCCGCCTACCAGTTCTGGCTGGGCGGGGACTTCATCAAGAACGACGAGCCCCAGGGCAATCAGGTTTTCTGTCCCGCCAAGAAGGTTTACCCCCTGGTCTATGACGCCATGAAACGCGCCCAGGATGAGACCGGCGAGGCCAAGCTCTTCTCCGCCAACATCACCGCCGATGACCACTATGAGATGTGCGCCCGCGCGGACTTCATCCTGGAGACCTTCGGGCCCGACGCGGACAAGGTCGCCTTCCTGGTGGATGGTTTCGTCGGCGGCCCTGGCATGATCACCACCGCCCGCCGTCAGTATCCCGGCCAGTACCTGCACTACCATCGCGCCGGTCACGGCATGATCACCTCGCCGTCCGCCAAGCGTGGCTACACCGCTTTCGTGCTGGCCAAGATCTCCCGTCTCCAGGGTGCTTCCGGTATCCACGTGGGCACCATGGGCTACGGCAAGATGGAAGGCGAGAACAGCGACAAGAACATCGCCTACATGATCGAGCGCGACGAGGCCCAGGGCCCGGTGTACTTCCAGAAGTGGTATGGCATGAAGCCCACCACACCCATCATCTCCGGTGGCATGAACGCCCTGCGTCTGCCCGGCTTCTTCGAGAATCTGGGTCACGGCAACGTCATCAACACCTCCGGTGGCGGCGCCTACGGCCACATCGACTCCCCGGCGGCCGGCGCCATCTCGTTGCGCCAGTCCTACGAGTGCTGGAAGGCTGGTGCCGATCCGATCGAGTTCGCCAAGAGCCACAAGGAATTCGCGCGTGCCTTCGAGTCCTTCCCTCACGATGCCGACAAGCTCTACCCGGGTTGGCGCGAGAAGCTGGGCGTACACAAATAGGCGGCTGGCCCGAGATTAGGGCGCTGGTGGTGGGGTAGGGATACCCCGCCTGTCTGGGGGCGCTCCCGCGTCCGTGGTCTATGAATCAGGGAAGACGGGGAGGACTCTCGCGCAAGGCCCCGCGGTCTGGCCCTGTGTCGGAGTGAAAACGATAAGTCGGGTAACGACAAGCCGCCGGACTCCTTCTGTTCAGTCGGTGGAGGCGGGTACCGGTGGCGCCTCTTCCGATGCACCCCATGATTTCGTGCGACTTTGGCTGGGTTGGCCATCTGGCCAGGCTAGGCGTTTCAGTGTCACCGCCACGGCAAAAAGTCCGGCGGTGGCCGTGAGGTGGGTGGCGGAACCAAGCCCGCCGCAGTTGAGATGGGATGGCTGGCCTGCAATCCCGCAGGAAGGGACCCCGTCCGGCGACAGGATACTGTCCTCCATGGAATAGATGGCGGGCACGGCAAAGCGCCGCTTCGGGTTGAGCGGAAAGCCGAAGCGCTGCCGTAACTCCTTGCGGGTCCGCGAGAGCAGGCTATCCTTTTCGGTGCGACTCAAATCGGCGATGCCAAGGCGGGTGGGATCGACCTTACCCCCCATCCCCCCCACGGTCACCACGAACTGCTTGCGACGGCGACAGCCGGAAATGATCAGGGCCTTCTCGCGGTAGTGGTCGATACAATCGATGACAGCGTCGAATCCACTGTCCAGCAGGCTGTCCAGGTTGGCGGTATGGACGAAATCATCGACCAAATGGATCTGGGTGGCGGGATTGATGTCCGTCACCCGCTCGGCCAGGACCTGAATCTTGGCGCGGCCCAGGGTCGAACTCAGGGCCGGGAGTTGGCGGTTGATGTTGGACTCGGCGATATGGTCCATATCGACCAGGGTCAGGCGACCCAGGGCACTCCGCGCGAGGGCCTCCACCACCCAGGAGCCGACACCGCCGACCCCAATGACGGCGACGTGGGCCAGCCGCAGCCGCTCCAGCCCGGCGCGGCCATACAGGGCCGCGATGCCGCCGAAGCGGCGTTCCGCGTCCATCACGCCGCCTCCTGGCGAGCAGAGGGGGGACGCCCCTGGCCCAGGGGACTAGAATGCCGCCAATCCCGCTCGCCAGGCCGCCGGGCCCGCGGTATAAAATTACCAGGAGAAGTCACAGTGCCGAATACCATCACTCAATACAAAGTCACCCGAGAGCCCTATTACAACCCCCAGGGTGACGAGATCATCCTCTTTGAGGCGGCCTACGCCGAGCGCCTGCCGGTCATGATCAAGGGACCGACCGGCTGTGGCAAGTCCCGCTTTGTCGAACACATGGCCTGGCGTCTGGGCAAGCCCCTCATCTCGGTCGCCTGCAACGAGGACATGACGGCCTCCGACCTGGTGGGCCGCTATCTGCTCGACGCCCAGGGTACCCGCTGGGTGGATGGCCCCCTGACCACGGCGGCCCGCATCGGCGCCATCTGCTACCTGGACGAGATCGTCGAGGCCCGTCAGGACACCACGGTCGTCATCCATCCCCTCACCGACCATCGCCGCAATCTGCCCCTCGACAAGAAGGGGGAGCTGGTCCAGGCGCACCAGGACTTCCAGCTCGTCATCTCCTACAACCCCGGCTACCAGAGCCTGATGAAGGATCTCAAACAATCCACCAAGCAGCGCTTCGCCGCCATGGATTTCGATTATGCCCCGGAGGCGCTGGAGGTCGAGATCGTCCGCAAGGAGACGGGCATGGACCAGGACATCGCCGCCAAGCTGGTCAAGATCGGCATCGCAGCGCGCCATCTCAAGGGTCATGGCCTGGACGAAGGCATTTCCACCCGCCTGTTGGTCTATGCCGGCCAGCTCATCCGTCGCGGCATCGCCCCCGGGCCTGCCTGTCGCATGGCCATGGTGCGTCCCATCACCGATGACGCGGACATCCGGGCCACGCTCGACCACGCCATCGACGCCATCTTCGGGGCCTGATCCCGCGCGATCTGGGCAAGGACTTCGGCAAGCACGACCCTAGGCGGCACTCCGGGACATCCTCATGGCCAATAACGACGACCCGCTCAAGCGTTACCGCGAGCGCCTGACCTGTAACTTCCCCCAACTGGAGCAGGTCTTCCCCGATTGCATGGTGGATGCGGCCCAACGCCTGACCCCCGCGGGCATCGAGGCCTACCTCGCCGGGGCCTCCCTGGTCTGCATGATCGGGCGCGGCTTCGAGCCCGTGCTGGTCTATCTGGAGGAGATGCCCCGGGTCGCCGCCCAACTGGGGGAGGGCAGCCTGGAACTGGTCTCCCAGACCGTCTGGAAGCTGTCCCGCACCCCCAACGGCAAGGCCATCCTGCCCTTCCTGCAGACCATCGCCGAGGCGGCGCGGCGCTTTGGTAGCCTGGAGCTGCTGGAGCGCTACATTGGCCTCATCCTGGATCTGATGGCCAGGACCACGGGCTCCATCCACGGCTTCCACACCACCATCCCCAGCCCCGGCCTCCCGGATATGCTGGAACAGATGCCCCAACTGCTGCGCCATCTCAGCGTTCGAGGCCTGGGCAACTGGATGGATTACGGCATTCGCAATTACGGCAAGCACCCGGAGCGCCAAAAGGAGTATTTCAGCCTCCAGTCCGCCGACAGCCGCGCCATCCTCCAGCGCGAGCGCCACGGCACCCTCTTCGCCGACAAGGAGCGTCAGCTCGACCTCTATCTTATGGCCCTCTGGGATCTCAAGGAACATCTGGTGCCCTACTCGGAGGGCTGGGAAGACCAGAGCAAGCCCTTACCCTATTGTGATGACTTGGGCATCCGCATCCCGGATGTTTACGACGATCGGAATGGGGTGCGGGGGATCGACCGCTATCGGGCCACCCTGGCCCACCTGGCGGCCCACAAGCGGTGGAGCGGCCAGGCCGTGGCCGACAACTTCAGCCCCTTCCAGCGCATCGCCATCGAGCTGTTCGAAGACTGCCGGGTCGAGCAATTGGCCATGCGCCTCTACCCCGGGTTGCGCCACCTCTGGCTGGCCCTGCATCCCAACCCCGGGGAGGACGACTGCGACCCCGCCAAGGAATCCTGCATTCGCCATCGCCTGGTCCTGCTCTCCCGCGCCATCCTAGATCCTGGCCATGGCTATCGTAATCCCGATATCCTGGCGTTCGTCGAGCGCTTTCGAGGTCTCCTGGCCCAGGGCGAATCCAGCAACCAGGACATGGTCGATCTCGGGCTCGCCTTCATCGCCCGCACCCGTCGCCAGCAGGACCAGATGGCGCGGGTCTATTTTCGCGACACGGAGGTGGACTACCGGGACGACAACCGCCACCTCTGGCGTTTCATCGAGGAGGGTGATGAGGAAGAGACCGCCCCGGACCGCCGGCCCCAGCAGCAGGCCGAGGAACTTCAGGGCCTGCCGCCGCGCCACTATCCCGAGTGGGACTATCAGTCCCAGACCTACCGCCCGGACTGGGTCAGCCTCTACGAGAGCCTGCACCCCAGGGGTGATGCCGGCGCCATCGACCGGCTGCTCGCCAAGCACGCCGCCCTGGCCAAGCGACTGAAGCAGATCCTCGATCTCCTCAAGCCCCAGCATCAGGTGCGGGTGCGCTACCAGGAAGAGGGCAGCGAACTGGACCTGGACATCGCCATCCGCTCCCTCATCGACTTCCGGTGCGGCTTCACCCCGGACCCGCGCATCAACATGAGCCATCGCCATGATGACCGCGACATCGCCGTCATGCTGCTGCTGGACCTGTCGGAATCCCTCAGCGAGACCCCCGCCGGCGCGAGCCAGACCATCCTCGAACTCAGCCAGGAGGCCGTCGCTCTGCTCGGCTGGTCCGTTGACCACCTGGGGGACGAGTTCGCCATCGCCGGCTTCTCCTCCAACACCCGCCATGAGGTGCGCTATCAGCACATCAAGGGCTATGGCGAGTCCTGGGACGATCGCGTCAAGGGCCGCCTCGCCGCCCTGGAGGCGCGCTGGTCCACCCGCATGGGGGCCGCCCTGCGCCATGCCGCTCACTACCTCGCGGCCCGCCCCGCCGAGAAGAAGCTGCTGCTCATCCTCACCGATGGCAAGCCTTCCGATATCGACGTCGAGGACGAACGCCATCTGATCGAGGACGCGCGCAAGGCCGTGCAGGAGATCAAACAGCAGGGCATCTACCCCTATTGCATCAACCTGGACGCCGGCGCCGACGACTATGTCCGCGACATCTTCGGCAAGCAATATAGCGTCATCGACCGGGTCGAACGCCTGCCCGAAAGGCTGCCTCAGCTCTTTTTGGCCTTGACGGGGTGAGGCGTGGCTTAGGGGGGTAGGGGCTAACAGGGAGGCCAAGCGGTTGTGTTCCCCATCCTGGCTCCCCTACAATCCCGCGTGGCTTTTCCAATCAAACAACCGCGGTATCAGGAGGCATGATGGAGCGTCGTTCATTTTTGCAGGGCGCCGGCATGGCAGGCATTCTGGCTTCCGGCATCGCCCCGGCCTTCGTCCGGGCCCAGGAGCCCATCCGCTGGCGCCTGGCGTCCAGCTTCCCGAAATCGCTGGACACCGTCTATGGCGCCAGCGAGTCCTTCGCCCAGTATGTCGCCGATGCAACCGGCGGGAATTTCCAGATCTCGGTGCACCCCGCGGGTGAAATCGTCCCCGCCTTCGGCGTGGTGGACGCCATCCAGCAGGGCACGGTCGAGTGCGCCCACACCGCGCCTTACTACTTCTTTGGCAAGGACGAGACCTTCGCCCTGGATTGCTCGGTGCCCTTCGGCATGACCTCCCGCCCCATGACCGCCTGGATGTATGACGGTAATGGTATGAAGCTGCTGCGCGACTTCTATGCCCGTTACAACATCGTCAACTTCCCCTGTGGCAATACCGGCGCCCAGATGGGTGGCTGGTACCGCAAGGAAATCAAGTCGGTCAAGGACCTGGATGGCATGAAGATGCGCATCTCCGCCTTCGCCGGGCGCGTCCTGGCCAAGGTGGGCGTGGTGGCCCAGACCCTGCCGGCCGGCGAGATCTATCAGGCCCTGGAGAAGGGCACCATCGACGCATCCGAGTGGATAGGTCCCTACGATGATCTGAAGTTGGGCCTGCATCGGGTGGCGCCCTACTACTACTACCCGGCCTGGTGGGAAGGCAGCACCCAGTTCTCGGTTTATATCAACACCGAAAAGTGGCAGAGCCTATCCAAGGACTATCAGGCCATCGTCGCCGCGGCCGCCTCCGCCGCCCATGTCCAGTGCCAGGCGCGCTACGACGCCCGCAACCCGGGTGCCCTGAAGCAACTGGTCGCCGAGGGCGCCAAGCTGAGCCGCTTCCCCAAGGAGGTCATGGACGCCGCCTTCAAGGCCGCCCAGGAGGTCTATAAGGAACTGGACGAGAAGAACGCGAACTGGAAGAAGATCTATCCCGACTACAGCAGCTTTCTGGCCCAGCAAATGCAGTGGCAGTCGGTGGCCGAGGCCAACTACACCCAGTACCTCGCCGCGCAGAAGCTCTAGGCCCCGGCCCGGTGATCCGGCGCGCGACCCGCGGGTTACCGGTTCCCTCACCCCTTGTTGATCGCGGAGGCCCAACGACGAGCGCCACCCCACTGGCCTCGGCGTTTTGCCATCCCTATGGTCTCGGGCCATCTCCATGAAGATCCTTCTCCGCCTGTCTCGGGTCATCGACGGCATCAGTGGCCTCCTGGGCAAGCTGATCCCCTGGCTGGTGCTGGCCGCCGTCCTCATCAGCGCCTCTAACGCCGTGGCCCGCAAGGCCTTCAATCTCAGCTCCAACGCCTTCCTCGAGATTCAGTGGTACCTCTTTGCCGCCGTCTTCCTGCTCGGCGCCGGCTACGCCTTCCTGGTGAATGCCCATGTCCGCATCGACGTCCTGGCGGGCAAGCTGACGCCGCCAACGCGCAACATGATCGATATCGTCGGCATCCTGGTCTTTCTCCTGCCCTTGTGTGGCTTCATGATCCACCTCTCCTGGCCCTATGTCTGGCAGGCCTTCACCTCGGGGGAGATCTCGCAAAATTACGGTGGCCTCATCCGCTGGCCCGCCTACGCCCTGGTGCCCATCGGATTTGGCTTCCTGGGTCTGCAGGCCCTGTCGGAACTCATCAAGCGCCTGGCCTTCCTGAGCGGGCAGGGGCCCAATCCCCTGGCGGTGGGTAGCACCGACGAGGAGATCATCGAGCAGGGGCATCGGGTCGATGCCACCGCCGCTAGCCGCACCGCTGGAGGCATCACGAAATGATCGCACTCCTCACCGCCCACATCCCCGAACTCATGTTCGCCTCTCTGCTGCTCTTTTTGCTCACCGGTTTTCCGGTGGCCTTCTCCCTGGCCGCCGTGGGCATGACCTGGGGCTTCATCGGCATGGAGCTGGGCCTGCTGCCGCCGATTCTCTTCCAGGCCTTGCCCCTGAGGGTCTTTGGCATCATGCAGAACGAGACCCTGCTGGCCATTCCCTTCTTCACCCTCATGGGCCTGATCCTGGAACGGAGCGGCATGGCGGAGGACCTCCTCGACACCGTCGGCCAGGTCTTTGGGCCCATCCGCGGCGGCGTGGCCCTGGCGGTGATTCTCGTCGGGGCCTTGCTGGCCGCGACCACCGGCGTGGTGGCGGCCTCGGTCATCTCCATGGGTCTCATCTCCCTGCCGATCATGCTGCGCTATGGTTACAGCCCGGCGATCGCCTCCGGCACCATCACCGCCTCGGGAACCCTGGCGCAGATCATCCCGCCCTCCCTGGTGCTGATCGTCATGGCCGACCAGCTCGGCCGTAGCGTTGGCGACCTCTACATGGGCGCCTTCATCCCGGCCTTCAGTCTGGTGGGGCTCTTTGCGCTCTTCATCATCCTCCTGGCCATCTTCAAGCCGAGCCTGGTGCCGGCCCTGCCCCCCGAGGCGCGCACCTACCAGGAGCCCAACGGCCGCTCCGGCCTGCGCTCCCTGGCGATCTTTACGCTGATCATCGTCGCCCTCGCCGTGGCCTTTGGACTCCATTACGGCGAGATCCTGACGGCTATCGAGGGCACCCTGGTCAAGCCGGCCCTGGACGAGACCATCGTCGTGGGCCTTACTGGCGGCACCCTGCTGGCTTGGGTCGGCGCTGTCATCAACCAGGGGCTGCACCTGGGCCTGCTGTCGCGCATCACCGAGCGCGTCACCTTCGTCCTGATCCCGCCCCTCATCCTCATCTTCCTGGTGCTCGGCACCATCTTCCTGGGCGTGGCAACCCCCACCGAGGGCGGCGCCATGGGGGCCGTCGGCGGCCTGATCCTGGCCATGGCCCGCGGCAAGCTGAGCTGGAGCCTGTTCCGGCAGTCCCTCGACTCCACCGCCCGGCTCTCGGCCTTCGTGCTCTTCATCCTCATCGGCTCGACCATCTTCAGCTTCACCTTTACCGCAGTCGATGGCCAACTCTGGGTCGAGCATCTCTTCGACAAGCTGCCAGGGGGCGAGATCGGCTTCCTGGTGTTCGTCAACTTCGTCATCTTCATCCTGGGCTTCTTCATCGACTACTTCGAGATCGCCTTCATCCTGGTGCCCCTGCTGGCGCCGGTGGCGGACAAGATGGGCATCGATCTGGTGTGGTTCGGCGTCCTGCTGGCGATGAACCTCCAGACCTCCTTCCTGACGCCGCCCTTCGGCTTCTCCCTCTTTTTCCTGCGCAGCGTGGCCCCGGCGCAGGCTTATATCGACCGCATTACTCACCGGCGCGTCGAGGGCGTCAAGACCCTGGATATCTACCGGGGCTCGATCCCCTTCGTCATCATCCAGATCGCCATGGTCGCCACCCTGGTCGCCTTTCCCGGACTGGTCACTAATGCCCTGCACAAGGGTGTCCAGGTCGATCTGGATACCGTAAATATCGAGGTGCAGAGCGGCGGCGGAGATTGGGGGCAGGGCGGAAATAATTGGGGCAACGAGGCGCCCAGCGAGGGTGGCGATGCTGGTGAAAATCCCCCACGGGGTGATACGGAGGAGTCCAGAGCCGATCCCCCCAACCCCGACTGGGGCAATCCCCGGAGTGGCTGGTAACCCCCCACGTGGGGTGGACCGGAGCATTTCGCGCGCGCCCTCGGGCGCGCGTTGGCTGATGGCCCACGCATTCTTTGCTCTATACTAGAACTTACCCGCCCGGATCCTGGCTGTACTCGGCGGCTTCCACCGTTGAACTCGAGGAGGCCCGATGCGCCGTTCTAATCTGATCCGACAGCGCCTGACCGCGCTGGCCTTTTTAGGCGCCTTCGTCTTCTTTTCGCCCCTGGTGCTGCTGTTCGACCGGGTGGTGGTCCCCGGGGGGATGCCCCTGCTCTACTTCTATCTCTTCGGGGCCTGGGCGCTGATCATCGGCTTGAGCGCCTGGATCCTGGGAATGGACGGGGAATGAGCCCTGGGTCCCCTGGGATGGCCTGGCGGATGGCGCGGCCTTGATGACGATCAGCGGGCCCCTCATCGCCGGCGTTGCCTTCGTCTATCTCGGGCTGCTCTTCGCCCTGGCCCATTGGGCGGACCGGCGAGCGGACCAAGGGCGGTCGGTGATCGCGCGGCCCACGGTCTATGCCCTGTCCCTGGCGGTCTATTGCACGGCCTGGACCTTTTACGGCAGCGTGGGGCGGGCGGCCAACGGCGGGCTGGGCTTCTTGACCATCTACCTCGGGCCCACCCTGGCAGCCCTGCTGTGGGGGTCGCTGCTCGTGAAGATGGTGCGGGTGAGCAAGGCGGAGCGCATCACCTCCATCGCCGATTTCATCGCCTCGCGTTATGGCAAGAGTCACCTCCTGGGTGGCCTGGTGACCCTGATCGCCGTGGTGGGGGTCGTGCCCTACATTGCCTTGCAACTCAAGGCCATCTCCCGCAGTTTCACCATCCTGCTGGAGTACCCGGCCATCGTCATGCCGGACCCGGCGGCCACCTTGCCCATCTGGCACGATACGGCTTTCGTGGTGGCCCTGCTGCTGGCCCTTTTCACCATCCTCTTCGGCACCCGTCACCTGGACGCCAGCGAACGCCACGAGGGCCTGGTGGCAGCCATCGCCTTCGAATCCATCGTCAAACTGGCGGCCTTCCTGGCGGTAGGGCTCTTCGTGGTCCTGGGCGTCTTCGGGGACGTCAGCCTCGGTACCGCCACCCAGGAGTTGGGGACCGCGGGGGGGAGCGCTCAGGCCCTGTTCGAGCCCCGCATCGGTAACTTCGCCGATTGGTTCGCCATCTCGCTGCTGGCGGGGCTGGCGGTCATGTTCCTGCCGCGTCAGTTTCAGGTGGCGGTGGTGGAGATCAGCGACGAGCGCCATATCCAGCGCGCCATCTGGCTGTTCCCCCTCTATCTGTTTCTCATCAATCTCTTTGTCATCCCCATTGCCCTGGCGGGGGTGCTGACTTTCGGCGCGGGCGGGGTGGATGCGGACAGCTTTGTCCTGACTCTGCCCATGGCCCATGGCCACCCCTGGCTGGCTCTCTTCGTCTTCATCGGCGGCCTCTCGGCGGCTACCGGGATGGTGATCGTGGAGACCATCGCCCTCTCCACCATGGTCAGCAATGATCTAATGCTACCGGTCCTGCTGCGGCGCTGGCAGGGCCTGCCACCCGAGGCGGATATGGGCAAGCTGCTGTTGCGCATCCGGCGTGGGGCCATCGTCGCCATTCTGCTGCTGGGTTACCTCTATTACCGGCTGGCCGGGGATGCCTATGCCTTGGTGAGCATCGGCCTCATCAGCTTTGCCGCCGTCGCCCAGTTCGCCCCGCCCATCATCGCCGGCCTCTATTGGCGCGGTGGGACCCGTGGTGGGGCCCTGGCGGGGCTGACGGCGGGTTTCGCCGTCTGGCTCTACACCCTGCTGATCCCCTCCTTCGCCAAATCTGGCTGGCTGCCCCTGGGTTTCCTGGAGCAGGGCCCCTTCGGCATTGAACTCTTGAAGCCTCAGGCCTTGTTGGGGTTGGCCGGCCTCAATGAAATCACCCATGCCCTCGTCTGGAGCCTGACGGCCAATATCGGCGCCTTCCTGATCGTGTCGTCGCGACGGATGCCCAACGCGGAGGAGATGGCCCAGGCCAGCGCCTTCGTGGATGCCCTCAAGAATCCACGGCGGGCCCAGCTGGCCCTGTGGCGAGGTAACGCCGAGGTGGCGGAGTTGCTGGCCCTGGCGGAGCGCTTCCTGGGCGCTGAGCGGGCGCGGACGGCCTTTGCCCGCTTTGCTAGCTCCCGAGGTGTGGCTCGGGTGGCGGACCTGCCGGCGGATGCCCGCACCGTCCATTTTGCCGAGACCCTGCTCTCGGGCGCCATCGGCGGTGCCTCGGCGCGGGTCATGGTTGCTTCCGTTACCCAGGAGGAGGCCCTAGGCCTGGACGAGGTCCTGGATATCCTCGACGAGGCCTCCCAGATCCGGGCCTACAGCCACGAACTGGAGCGTAAGTCCCAAGAGTTGGAGGCGGCGACGGCGGAGCTGCGGGCGGCCAATCTGCGGCTCCAGGAGTTGGATCGCCTGAAGGACGATTTCATGTCCTCCGTCACCCATGAGCTGCGTACGCCCCTGGCCTCCATCCGAGCCTTTTCGGAAATTTTGCACGACGCCCCAGACCTGGATGAGGCGGAGCGCCAACGTTTCCTTGGCATCCTGGTTAGCGAGACCGAGCGCCTGTCGCGCCTGGTCAATCAGGTCCTGGACCTGGCCAAGATCGAATCCGGCCACGCCGACTGGCGGGCAGAGGACGTAGACCTGGTGGAGGTCATCGAACAGGCGGTGATCAGCGTGGGACGGCTTCTGGAAGAGGCGGGCCTGAAGTTGGAGATGGACCTGGCGACCGGGGCGAGCCCCCTGGTCCGGGCGGACCGCGACCGCATGATGCAGGTGATGGTGAATCTGCTGGCGAATGCCGTCAAGTTTTCCCCCCGAGGGTCCGGACGTATCGTCGTGCAACTGGAGGAGGTGGCCGCCGGCTGGCGGGCCAGCGTTACGGACAATGGCCCGGGCATACCGGCCGCGGAACTGGAGAAGGTCTTCAAAAAATTTCACCAAGCCAGTGCGGGCGGCAAAAAACCCCTGGGGACTGGCCTGGGTCTGCCCATCTGTAAGCAGATCATCGAGCATTTTAATGGCCGAATCTGGGCGGAATGCCCCCCGGAAGGGGGCGCCCGCCTCGTTTTTGAGTTACCTTTCGGGCAGCGGGGTCCCCATGACGCGATGGGGCCCTCATGATCCTAACGAGCCACTAGAGGTGCGGAACCCGGTATGAGCAAGCAAGTCCTGATCGTCGATGACGAGCCCAACATTGTTATTTCCCTGGAGTTTCTCATGAAACGCGAGGGCTTCGCGGTGGCGGTGGCCCGGGATGGCGAGGAGGGTCTCGCCGCCATCCGGGCGGGGCGTCCCGATCTGGTGGTACTCGACGTCATGATGCCCAGGCGCAACGGTTACGAGGTGTTGGCGGCGGTGCGCGCCGACCCCTCCCTGGCGGGGGTGCGCATCCTCATGCTGACCGCCAAGGGCCGTCCGGCCGAGAGCGAAAAGGGGCTGGAGCTGGGAGCCGATGCCTATATGCCCAAGCCCTTCTCCACCCGCGAATTAGTGGACAAGGCTAAGTCCCTGCTGGCCGAGGGGGACCGGCAGCCATGAGTGCCTCCCTCAACCCCGCCCAGGCCGGGGCCAACGGCGGCGCCCTGGGCCTGGAAGGCGATCAGGCCCCCTTGCGGAGTCTGGCCAGTCGGTCGCCCCTGGTGATGTCCCCGGCCGCGACCCTGCGCGAGGTGCTCTACGCCATCAGTCAGGGCCGCGAGGACGCCGTGGTGGTGGCCGACGAGGCCAGCCAGTTGCCCCTGGGCCTGGTGACCCTGCGGGAACTCCTGCACGTCATCACCTTCGAGGGTGGCGATCTGGATGCCCCGGTGGCCGCCCACATGACCGGTGCCCCCCTGACGGCGGCGGCGGATTCCCCCGCCCACCGCGCCAAGGTCCTGATGGCCAAGAAGGGGGTCGGGCATATCCTGCTGGTGGAGGCGGATGGCCGTTTTTGTGGCCTGGTTCATCAGGCGGACCTGCTGGGGCTGCGCGCCGGCGGGGCCGAGGTGCTCATCGCCGCCATCGCCGCCACCCGTGACCTCAAGGGCATGGTCCTCGTCGCCGACCAGGTGCGCCGCCGTGGGGCGGAGCTGTTTAACGCGGGCATGGGGGTCGAGGCCATCTGCCAGTGGATGTCGGGCCTCAATGACCTCATCGCCATGCGCGTCATCGAGTTGATCGAGGACGAATTTGACCTGCCGGCGGTGCCCTGGTGCTGGCTCCTCTTCGGTTCCGAGGGCCGCCTGGAGCAGACCTTCACCACCGATCAGGACAATGGCCTCATCTTCGAGCCCAGCAATGTCGGGGACACCGAGGCCCTGCGCGCCGCCTTCCTGCCTTTTGCCCAGGCCGTCAATGACGCCCTGCATTACTGTGGGTTCGAGCGGTGCCGGGGCGGCATCATGGCCAGTAACCCGGACTGCTGCCTCAGCAGCGATGAGTGGATGGCGCGGTTTTCGAGCTGGCTAAGGGTGCCGGACCCCGAGGCCCTGCTCCAGGGCACCATCTTTTTCGACTTCCGCCCTGTCTATGGTCGCTACGAAGTGGTGGACCGGCTGCGGGCCTGGTTGATGGCCAAGGCCCCGGAACATCCCCTCTTCTTGCGCCTCCTGGCGGAACTGGCCTTGGGGGTGGCGCCGCCCTTGGGCTGGGCCGGCCGCTTTATCTATGACCGCAACCGCGCCTTTCCCCATACCCTGGACCTCAAGCTCCAGGGTGCCCGCCTCTTTGTCGATGTGGCCCGCGTCGCCAGCCTGGCCAAGGGCATCTGGGCCACCAGCACCGCCGACCGCCTGCGCGCCGCCGGTACCGGCCCCGGCCGCTCCGCCGAGGACATCGCCGCCGAGGTCGAGGGCTTTCACCTGGTGCAGCGCTTCCGCATCCGCCAGCAACTGGCGACCCCGGACCATGACGCCGCCAATCGCGTGGACCCCGCCGGCCTCAACGAACTCAACCGGCTCATGCTCAAGGAGGCCCTCAAGCAGGCCAAAAAGATGCAGGCGCGACTGCGGCAGGCATATAGCCTCTGACCTGGACCCCGGGGTTCAGAACCCCGGCACCGCCCGCAGGAAGCAGGTCTTGAGATAGGCGGTTTCGGGGATGGCCGGGTGGATGGGGTGGTCCGGTCCCTGGCCGCCGGACTCCAGCAGTTGCAGACCGATATTGGCGCGGCGGGCGCCCTGCTGGATGGTGCGCAGAAACTCGTCGCGGCCCAGGTGGAAGGAGCAGGAGGAGGTCACCAGCAGGCCGCCGGGTTCCAGCACCTCCAGGCCGAGGCGATTGAGGCGCTGATAGGCCTGGAGGCCCTCGCGCTCGTCCTTGCGGCGCTTGATGAAGGCCGGCGGATCGAGCATGACCAGGTCGAAGCGCTCGCCCTGGTCCTTGAGCAGGCGCAGCACCTCGAAGGCATCGCCCTGGACGCCCGTGATCTGGTCCAGCAGACCATTGCGCTCCGCATTCTCGCCCACCCGCTCCAGAGCCGTCGCCGAGCTATCGACGCAGACGACCTCCTCGGCGCCGAGGCTGGCCGCCCGCAGCCCCCAGGCGCCGATATAACTGCAGACATCCAGGGCGCGCCGGGGCTGGCAAAAGCGCGCCAGGCGGTCGCGATTCTCCGCCTGGTCGTAGAACCAGCCGGTCTTTTGGCCCGTCAGCGGCGAGACCAGGAAGCGGTTGCCGTGCTCCGGGACCTCGATGTCGGCCGGCGGCGCGCCCAGTACCACCTCGTTGGCCAGGGGTAAGCCCTCCAGTTCGCGCACGGAGGTGTCGTTGCGCAGCAGGATGCTGGTGGGGCCCACCACCTCCTCCAGGGCCGCCAGGATCTCGGGGCGCGCCCGTTCCATGCCGGCGGTGGTGATCTGGACCACCAGCAGGTCGCCGTAGCGGTCCACCACCAGGCCGGGGAGACCATCACTTTCGCCAAAGACGAGCCGGTAGAAGGGCTGGTCGTAGAGTTGCTCGCGCAGTGCCAGGGCCTGGCTGATCCGCTGCTCCCACAGGGCCGGGCCCAGGGGCCGGCGGGGGTCATGGGTGACCAGGCGGGCGCAGATCAGGGAGTGGGGGTTGACGTAGCCGTGGCCGAGGGGATGGCCGCCGTGGCTGAGTATCTGGACCGCCTGGCCGGGCTCGAAGCCCTTGAGCGGCGTCGCCTGGGTATCGACCTCGTTGCTGTAAATCCAGCAGTGGCCGGCGAGCAGGCGGCGATCCTGGTCTTTGTTGAGGCGCAGGGAGGCAAGGCTGGTCATGTTGTCTGTTTCTCGGCGGTGGCCTTGCCCTGGCTCGGCGCTGGGCGTGGCGATGGACTGGGGATGGCTTGGATGTTGGGCCTGGCAGATTAACAGATTCGCGGCCTCGGGTTGGCGGCGGTATGGGTGCGCGGGCTGGTGCTCAGGCGGCCGATGAGGAAGCGGGCCAGCGCGAGGGGATCTTCCTCGCCAGGTGGGAGCCATACTCAATGCTCCGTCTCTCGATGAGGTACCAGGAAAGAAATCCCATCACGACCGAAATAAAAATAGCCGATATCTGGTTGAAGCGGATGCCGTAATCAACAAAGAATAAGACCAGTATCTGCTGAACGGGCCATCCCCATAGATAAATTCCATAGGAAATGTCCGCGGTCGGCTTGAGGCGAACGAGAATATCGTGGCTTGACAACTGAATGATCGACATGAACAGGGCGAGATAGAAAAGATAAAAATTACAGCAGGATTGCTTGAGCAATAAAAAGGCTATCCAGGCCGCCAGGCAGGGCATCCAGCCGATATCCACCTTGTCTTTCCAGATAGCCAGCAGAGCGCCGAAGGCAAAGCAGGGTGCCAGAAGCCTGATCTCCGGATTGGCTGGTAGCCAGGTGAAAATGACCGGATTTTCAAGTAATGGATCAATGAGTATTAAAATAAAAATGGGTATTGTCAGTAATCTGATCCGTGAATTCAGTAACCCCAGTATAAAGAACGAGGCAAGTGTCAAATAAGCAAATACCTCGTGGGGAATGGACCACAGCGAGCCGTTGACGGCCCGGAAGGCGTTATTCTCGAAAACCCCAGGCAATTCATATTTGATGTTCATTGACAATCCCTTGTAAAAATACGCCAAAACCTTTTTGTTCGAAAAATACTCGGCGGGGGATTGCTCCGACAAGAGGGGTCCGAGCAGGAAGGCGGACACCAGGAGGGTGAAGGCCAGGGCCGGCCATATTCTAAAAAATCTTGCTATTAAAAACGGGATGAGGCTCCTTTTGGTAAGCAGGCTGTTGGTTACCACCAGTCCGCTCAAAAAGAAAAATATTTTCACGGCGAGGGAGCCGGAATAGTCAAACCCCAGTAATCCCTTAAGCACGTCCCCTGACCCGGTGGACGGCAAGATCGCGTAGGCATGGCCATAAATGACCATGAGGGCGGAGATAATCCTGAAAATATCTAAATTATTTTTTTCTTTATTCAGGATTTCTTGCAACAGCATCTGAGAATCCCAGGGGGCTGGCGCCTCCGGCCTAACCCCCCAGTTTGGCCTTCAACAACGCATTCACCTGGTCGGGATTGGCCTGGCCCTTACTGGCCCTCATGACCTGGCCGACGAAGAAGCCGAAAAGTTTGTCCTTGCCGGCGCGGTATTGCTCTACCTGGGCGGGATTGGCGGTGATGATGCCGTCGATCAGGGACTCAATGGCGCCCGTATCCGTGATCTGTCGCAGGCCCCTGGCGGCGATGATGGTGTCGGCGTCCCCCTCGCCGTGCCAGATGGCCTCGAAGACCTGTTTGGCGATCTTGCTGGAGAGGGTCTGGTCCTGGATGCGGGCGATGAGGCCGGCGAGTCCCGCCGCGCTGACAGGCGAGTCGCCAATCTCCAACCCCGCCTTGTTGAGGGCGGCGGAGACTTCCCCACCGATCCAGTTGGCGGCCAGCTTGGCGTCGCCGCTGGCGGTGGCGACCTCCTCGAAATAATTCGCCAGGGCGCGGCTGGCGGTGAGCAAATTGGCGTCGTAGTCCGCCAGCCCGTATTCCGAGCGGAAGCGCGCGCGCATGGGGTCGGGCAGTTCCGGCAGGTCGCGGGTGGCCGCCGCCAGGAGCGGGGCGTCGATCACCAGGGGCAGCAGGTCCGGGTCCGGGAAGTAACGGTAATCATTGGCCTCCTCCTTGCTGCGCATGGAACGGGTCTCGTCCTTGTCGGCGTCGTAGAGGCGGGTCTCCTGGACCACCTGGCCGCCGCTTTCCAGGACCTCCATCTGGCGCTCGATCTCGAAGCGCAGGGCCCGGTCCAGAAAGCGGAAGGAGTTGATGTTCTTAATCTCGGCTCGGGTGCCCAGGGTGTCCGTGCCCAAGGGGCGGAGGGAGATGTTGGCATCCATGCGGAAGGAGCCCTCCTGCATGTTGCCGTCGCTGATGCCGATCCAACGCACGATTTGATGGATCTTGCGGGCATAGGCCACCGCCTCCTCCGGCGAGCGCATGTCGGGCTCGGAGACGATCTCCAGCAGGGGCGTGCCAGCGCGGTTCAGATCGATGCCGGTGAGGCCATGAAAGTCCTCGTGCAGGGACTTGCCGGCGTCCTCCTCCAGATGGGCGCGGGTAACGCCGATCTCCTTCAGGGTGCAGTCATCGAGCTGAATCTGGACCTGGCCGCGGCCCACCACCGGGTGCTCATACTGGCTGATCTGGTAGCCCTTGGGCAGGTCCGGGTAAAAGTAGTTCTTACGCGCGAAGACCGATCGTTCGGCGATCTCGGCCTCGATGGCCTTGCCGAAACGCACCGCCAGGCGGACCGCCTCGGCGTTGAGGACGGGCAGCACACCGGGCAGGCCGAGGTCGATGGCGCAGGCCTGGCTGTTGGGGGCGGCGCCAAAGGTCGTGGGCGCCCCGGAGAAGATCTTGGACTGGGTGGCGAGCTGGGTGTGAATCTCCAGCCCGATGACGGTTTCCCATGGCATGGTGGCGTTGACCTCGTGTGCGAATTAAGGGGATTGTGGGCCGGCCGGGGCTTGCGGGCAAGCCGGAAGGGCGACGGCATCAGCCCCTCTATCGCACTAGCCCCTGCCTCATCGTCGCGGTCCTCCCCCTTGAGCTTGGCTCCCGTCTTCCCAATCCCTCGGCCAGCAACATGGTCACCAAGGTGTTTAGGGACGTACCCTCGGCCTTGGCTCGCGCTACCAGGCTGGCGTGCAGACTGCGCGGCAATCTCTGCATCAGGCGGACCGGCTCGGCGGATTCTCCATGTCTTGTCGGCTTCGGAATGGGCTTGCCCGCGTGCGCACGCGCCGAGATCCACGCCGAGAAGGCGTCACGCGCATTGACCAGCGCTTCGGCTTCGCTTTCGCCATCGGACATGCAGCCGGGAAGGTCGGGGAACGTAATCAGATAGCCCCCACCATCCGCCTCGGACAACGGCTCGACCACATGCGCATAGGCCTCGAATGGATACGGCGGCTCGACGTGCGGAACACTGATTTCACTCATGATTGGAACGCGATCGGCGACAGCTTTGAGGTCGTCGATTCGCCAGTCGCGCGGGTTGTTGCGCATCCGCGCGAGAAGTTTTTCGTGTGTGCCCATTGCGACTAATAGTGTCACTGACGACACTAGAGATCAACCGAGACAGGCTTCGGGCCGCATCGAACAGCGTGCCATCGGGAGGGATTTCCTGGGCGGGTTTGGCAATGCCTTGTCATGGACCCGGCCCAACCGCTAGGATCAAGGGCGATAAAGGTTACTGCCGCGCGCGCGGCCGGAGGTCATCATGGGCCAGGCCATGAGGAAGCATCGGTACGACGAGGGCGAGTATCTGGCCAGCGAGAGCCATTCCCCCGTCAAACGGGAATTCGTCGCCGGGGAGGTCTATGCCATGGCCGGGGCGACGGCGCGGCATAACCGCATTTCCCTGAATGTGGCAACCCGACTCGATGCCGCCACCCGTGGCACCCCCTGCGAGGTCTTCATGGCGGACATGAAGGTCAGGGTCGCGGCCCACCGGGCCTTTTATTATCCGGATGTCCTGTTGGCCTGCGAGCCCGGCGACGACCAGCCCCTCTATCGCACTCGCCCCTGCCTCATCGTCGAGGTCCTCTCACTCTCCACCGCCGGCATCGATGAGCGGGAGAAGTGGCACCATTACCGGGATATCCCCACCCTGCGCCATTATCTGCTCATCGACTCCGAGTCCCGCCAGGTGCGCCTGCGCACCCGGGCGGGGGCTGACTGGCTGGAGCAGACCCTGGGCGAGGGGGACACCCTGACCCTCTCCTGTGGCCCGGTGCGGCTGGAGCTGGGGCTCGCCGAGATTTACGACCGCAGCGGTGTGGCAGCAGCAAACTAAGTATTGTAAGGTAATACCTTGAGATACTTTATCGGAGGCTGTCATGACTGCTACTGCCATTCGCCCGGTTGCGATCAAGATTGACGATGACACCAGGGCCCGCGTGAAGCGCTTGGCCGATGTTCGCCATCGCACCCCTCACTGGCTGATGCGCGAAGCGATCACCCAGTACGTCGAGCGCGAGGAAAAGCGCGAGGCTTTCCGCCAAGACACGCTCAAGGCGTGGGAAGAGTACCGCACCACTGGACTGCATGTGACCGCCGACGAAGCCGATGCCTGGTTGGCCCAACTCGAACAAGGCAAGGACATCGAGCCGCCAGAATGTCACGCCTGATCTGGTCACAACCGGCGCTGGTCGATGTGCAGCGCCTCTATCGCTTCCTGGCCGTCAAGAACATGGACGCGGCCAGGCGCGCCATCCAAACTCTGCGGCAAGGGGTGAAAGTTCTTGGATATCAAGCCGGTATCGGCCGTCCCCTTGAGGACATGCCCGACGAGTTCCGGGAGTGGATCCTCGACTTCGGCGACAGCGGCTATGTGACACGCTACCGCATCGACGCGGATGCGGTCACGATTCTCGCTGTGCGCCACCAGAAGGAAGTGTGGGCGGCTTGATGCGGTTGCGATCATGAGACGAGATGCTTGATGCCTACGATCAGCCAATTCTTTGGGATCGTCATCCAGATGTTCTGGCGGGAGCATGCGCCTGCGCATTTCCACGCGCTGTATGGCGAGCACGAGGCGCTGATCGACATTCAGACGTTGGCGGTCATCCAGGGTAGCCTTCCCAGGCGTGCCCTAAGCCTTACGATCGAATGGGCCTCCGCTCACCGTGAAGAATTGATGGAGGATTGGAATTTATGCCAATCGAAGCAACTGCCGAAACGGATCGAACCGCTGGAATAACGCCGGGTGCTCCCTGGCGGATTAAGGCGCTAACCGTGCTACCGGGTCACCGCCTGGCGGTCACGTTTCAGGATGGAACTTATGGGGTCGCCGACCTCTCGTCGGTATTGAAGGCACCTGCATGCGGAATTTTTTGCGCCTTGAAGGATGCCGCCTTCTTTGCGCAGGCTCGTCTTGAGCTTGGGGTGGTGACCTGGCCAAATGGCGCCGATCTCGACCCGGCTTGGATGTATGACGAGCTAGCGAAATCTAAAACCTGGTCTGTCCCCCTTTAGTTCTCATCAAGAAGATTTGCCTGCTGACTGGAATTTTGCGGCAAATGGCAAGAAACCATTTCCAATCAAGGGGCTTGACCCATGAGGATTGCGGAGGTCCGTCCCCAACCGAATGGGGTGTTGTCCATCGTCGCAGGCGATGGTCGCATGGGCAGTTTCGATGTCGGCCCCTATCTGGGCTATGAGGCGTTTGAGGACCTTCGAGACCCCGGCGAATTGTTGAAGGTTGTCAATGGCGGCTATTTTGTCGAATGGGCATGTGGCGCCGATTTGTCCGCGGACACCATTGAGGCACGCTGGCAGGTTACTGGCACGGTCGGGTAGGGTGGGCACGCTGCTTGTGCCCAGGCGGCAGGCGTCGGAAAGGGGGCATTGCACCGCTCCCCTGCTTGATCCTGGTGGCGCACTACGGCGAGTCGATGCGTCTCGCCTCGGATCGTAGCTCTCGCCGAGGGTGCCAACAACGGGGCACTTGACGCGCGAGCGCGACGGCCAACATGCGATCGCGGTGAACGACCAATGGCGTATCTGTTTCAGGTTCGCCAATGGCGATGCCCACGAGGTCGAGATCACGGACTACCACTGACGAGATTTGCCATGAGTGTTCCGAATAGGGGTGAGATGAAGCGGCGACCCACGCACCCGGGCGAGATGTTGCGCGAGGACTTTCTCCCCGATTTTGGCCTCACTGTGGCGGCGCTTGCCGACGCGCTGGGTGTTTCCCGCCAGACCGTTAACGAATTGCTAAGGGGGCGTCGGGCACTGAGCCCGGAGATGGCGCTCCGACTGGCCCAACTCTTTGGCAATTCGGCGGAGTTCTGGCTCAACGTTCAGCGGGCCGTGGATCTGTGGGATGCCAGCCAATCGCTCGGCGAGAGCCTACGCCGCATCAAGCCGTTGCAGGTCGCTTAGCGGATTGGCGAGGGAGCGGCCCTGATCGGGGATCCTGCCGCCCTTGGCCGCGCGATCTAGGTACAGGTGGGTTGCTGACGCCAAACCTCCGCTCGGGTCGGGCGCTTCGGCGCGTCGCGTTGGCCGCGGGTGCGGCGCCCCGACGCGATGCACCCTTGTAGCCCTCCGCGACCCAATCCCGACCGCAATACCCCGTTGACGGGAGGGTCGGCTGGGTGTAATAACCATGACCAGAGAAACAGCCAATGGGGGGCCACCATGAGAACTGCCAACCTTCGCCCGCGCCCCTGGGTCGCGGGGCTTGGGCTCTGCCTGGCGCTCGGCGCCACTGGCGCGGCGGCGGTCCAGACCTGCAAGTACGACAGCATCCCCGCCACCGCCCCGGGCAGCCGCTTCACCGACAACGGCGACGGGACTGTGACGGACAAGGCCACAGGGCTCCAGTGGAAGCGGTGCAGCGAGGGCCAGACCTGGTCCGGCGGGACCTGCACCGGCTATTACACCATCCACATCTGGCAGGGGGCCCTGCAGCTTGCCGAGGGGGCGAGCTACGCGGGCAAGAGCGACTGGCGACTGCCCAACATCAGGGAGCTGGCGTCCATCGTCGAACATGCCTGTTATGACCCTGCCGTCGACCTGGCAGTCTTCCCGAACACACCGTCGTCGTACTTTTGGTCTTCCTCGCCCTATGTGGCCTACCCTGAGCTTGCCTGGTTGGTGGATTTCGTCGGGGGCGGTGTATCGTACAACTACAAGATTAATTCCTACTTCGGCCGGGTTCGGTTGGTGCGAGGTGGACAGTGATTTGCTTTTTGGCGATCCCTTGGTTTGCGGCAATGTCGCAGTCAGAGCGAGGGCAGGTGGTGAACGCAGAGAGGCGAATTTCAGATCGAGCGGCGGTTTCCAGCCCCCGTTTACGTTTCTGGGGCGCTGGCGTCGCCCTGCTTTCCTGCCTTTGGGCGGGCACGGCACCTGCGGCGACGGTGCCCACCTGGCCGCTCAACGACACCGGCATCGACTGGTGCGCCAACGTCAATACCAATTACCTGGCCTGTCCGGTGGCCGGCTACCCCTGGCAGGATGCTGAGGAGGGCCGCGACGCCACTCAGGACCACGACGCCGACGGCCACGCTGGCTTCGCCTTCACCAAGCTCGACGCCAATGGTGGCGCCCTATTGGCCGGTGCGAGTGACTGGTCCTGTGTGCGCGACAACATTACCGGTCTGATTTGGGAGGTCAAGACCGATGACGGCGGCCTGCGGGACAAGGACTGGAGCTATTCCTGGTACAACCCGGACCCGGCGGCCAATGGCGGGTCTGCGGGTTATCCAGACCGCGGCAATAATTGCTATGACACTACCCGCTGCGACACCGCCAAGTTCGCCGCCGACGTGAACCAGGCGGGTCTGTGCGGCGCCAGCGACTGGCGCCTACCGACTGTAGAGGAATTGCTCTCTATCGTCGATTACAGCGGTTACAGCCCTGCCATTGACAGCGCCTGGTTCCCGAATACGTTGTCCAGTTGGTATTGGTCTTCCTCGCCCGTCGCGTACCTCGACATCTATGCCTGGATCGTGTATTTCGACTCCGGCACTTGCGGGTACGGCTTCTACAAGAGCGACGGCAATCCGGTTCGATTGGTGCGTGGCGGACAGGCTTCGCCGCCACCTACCGCACTTCTCGGCCCCAGCGGCGGCCCCTCGAACCCCACCGGCTCTGCCGCCGAACCGGTCAACACTGCCACCGGCAACTATTACTACCAACACCCCGACCTGACCCTACCGGGGCGCGGTCTGGGTCTCGCCTTCACCCGCACCTACAATACCCAAGACGCCACCGTCGGTCCCTTCGGCCGCGGCTGGACCCACAGCTATCAGGTCCACCTGACCGAGAACGCGGACGGTTCAGTCATCATCCGCCACGGTGACGGCCACGAGACCTTCTATGACCGCAACCTCGATGGTACCTACAGCTCCCGCTATCCCGGCGTCCATGACCGCCTGGACAAACAATCGGCTACAAGCTTCCTGCTCACCGCCAAGGACCAGACCCGCCACGCCTTCACCAACGGCTACCTGACCCAGCTCAGCGACCGCAACGGCAATGCCCTGACCTTCGCCTACGACGGCGCCGGCCATCTGACCGGCATCACCGACACCGCCGGCCGGGTGGTAACCCTGAGCTACGACGCCAACGGCCGCCTGCTGCAACTGAGCGGCCCCCTGGGGCGCACCGTCCAGTACGCCTACGATGTCAACGGCGACCTGGTCGCCGACACCGACCCTGCCGGCGGCATCATGCGCTACAGCTACAACGGCGACCGCCGCCTGATCCGCATCACCAACCGGCGTGGCCAGATTCTGATCGACAACGTCTATGACGGCGCCGGGCGCGTGGTCGCCCAGACCAACGGGCGCGGCCTCGTCACCACCTTCGCCTGGGACAGCCCCAATCCCGGTGACACGACGATTACCAATCCGCTCGGCGAGGCGACGATCCACCGCCACGACAGCCAGCGCCGGCTGCTCGCCGAGATCGATCCCCTCGGCCATAGCATCCAATACGGCTACGACGCCAGCAACAACCGCATCCAGGTCACCGACCGCAACGGCCAGGTCACTGCCTACAGCTATGACGCCCGGGGCAATGTCCTGACCCAGACCGACGCCCTCGGCGGCGTTACCACCCTGACCTACGACGTTGGCGATAATCCCTTGACCCGCACTGACGCCCTGGGCCAGGTCACTAGCTACGGCTACGACGCCGCCGGCAACCTCTTGACCGAGACCGACCCCCTCGGCCAGACCACGAGCTACGGCTACGACGCCCAGGGCCAGCGCCTGAGCCGCACCGACGGCAACAGCCACACGACCATGTACGCCTATGACGCCCAGGGCAACCGCACCGCCATCACCAACCCCCTCGGCCAGACCACCCACACCGCCTACGACGCCGCCGGCCGCCCGATCGGTGTCACCGACGCCAACGGCCACGCCACGACCCTCGCCTACGATGGTAATGACCGGCTGCTGACCACCACCGATGCCCTCGGCCACACCGTCGCCTTGGTTTACGACCCCGACGGCAACCGTACCCAGATCACCGACGCCAAGGGGCAGACCAGCGTCACCGTCTTTGATGCCAACGACCAGGTGCTGAGCGTGACCGACCCAACCGGCGCGGTCACCGCCTCCAGCTATGACGCCGCCGACCAGCGGCTCACCCAGACCGACCCGCTCGGCAACCTGACCGAGTTCGGCTATGACGCCGGCCACCGGCTCATTGCGGTCACCGACGCCCTCAATCAGGTCACCAGTTACAGCTACGATGCCAACGGCAACCGGTTGAGCCAGACCGACCCGCTCGGGCAAATCGTCACCTCGGATTGGGACGCCCTCAACCGCCTCACCCGCGTAACCGACCCCTTGGGCAACGCCACCGCCTGGCAATACGACGCCCTCGGCCGGCGGATGGCCATGACCGATGCCCAAGGCCGCATCACGGCTTATGACTATGACGCCCTCGGCCGGCTGGTGCAGGTCACCGACCCCGCCGGCAACAGTAGCTACGCCGCCTATGACGCCGTCGGCAATCGGCTGAGCGTCACGAACCCCAATGGCCAAAGCACCGGCTACGCCTACGATGCCGCCGACCGGCGCCTCAGCGAGACCAACGCCCTCAACCAGGTCACGGCCTGGCAGTACGACGCCGTCGGCAACCCGACCCGGCGCACCGATGCCAAGGGGCAGGTCACCCAGTACGGCTACGATGTCGTCAACCGATTGGCCAGCATCCACTACGCCGACGCCACGACGGTCGCCTTCAGCCAGGATGCCAACGGCAATCTGACCCAGATGGTCGATCCCCTCGGTACCACCCTCTACCGCTACGACGCCCGCAACCGGCTGACCGGGCATACCGACCCCTTCGGCAACACCATTGGCCACGACTACGACGCCGCCGGCAACCGCAGGTTGCTGATCTACCCCGACAACAAGAGGGTCGGCTACGACTACGACGCCCTCAACCGGCTCGCCAGCGTCACCGACTGGCTCGGCAACACCACCCAGTACGGCTACGACGCCGTCGGGAACCTGACCGGCCGCTACAACGACGGTGCCGGCACCGAGGCCCTGTTCGACTACGACGCCGCCAGCCGTCTGGCCAGCACCCTCGACGGGCGCACCGACACCAGCGTCATCGCCCGCTACGACCTCACCCTGGACGCCGTCGGTAACCGCACCGCCATCGCTCGCCAGGACCCCGTGGCCCCCGGCTATGTCTCGCAGAACACCCTCGCCGTTTACGACGATGCCGACCGCCTGACCAACCTCGGCGGCAGCCCGGTCAGTCACGACGACAACGGCAACCTGCTCAGCCAACCCGGCGGCAGCTACCAATACGACGGGGACAATCGCCTGATCGTCGCCAACGCCCAGCACTACGCCTATGACGGGCAAGGGCATCGGCTCGCGGCCACGCGCAGCGGTGTCATCACCCGCTATGTCCTCGACCTCGCCACCCCGCTCAGCCAGGTCCTGATGGAGCGGGACAGCGCCGGCAGCGCGGTGGCTTACTATATCCATGGCCTCGGCCTGATCGCCCGGATCAGCCCCAGCGGCGACGCCCGTTACTACCACTACGACGCCAACGGCAACACAGTGGCCCTCAGCGATGCCGGTGGGCTGCTCACCGACGCCTATGCCTACAGCCCCTTTGGCGAGCCGCTCGCCCAACAGGGCAGCACCCCCAACCCCTTCCGCTTCCTGGGGCAGTTTGGTGTCCAGCAGGAGGGTAACGGTCTCAACTTTGTCCGTGCGCGCTATTACCACCCGGCCACTGGGCGGTTCCTGAGCAAGGACCCGGTGAGCGGTAAGCCCGAATCCGGCCAGACGCTCAATCACTATGCCTATGCGCTGAATAATCCGGTGCGGTTCGTGGATGTGAGTGGGTTGTCGGCGAAAGAAGGGAGTGGCGCGAGTAATGTCTATGGGCCGAGCGATGAATTGCACTCTGGATACTTGGCTAACAGAACCGAAATAGCTTTGGGGGCAAGGAATCATAATAATGAAAAAGACCATTGGTTGAATGGCAGACTAAAGGAACTATGGCTCAAGGAGTTACCGCTAGAGTTTGTGACCGATTACGCGGTCAGTGGGCTAGAAGCAATCAGTCCTGTCGGCGGAGCTGTGGTTGGTCAAATGATGAGTATATTTGGAATCGTTACCACGATACTTGCGGAAACCCCGGAGATTGTCGAAAACTGGACTCCTGTTATCAAAGATATTCAAGAGCAGAAAAAAGGTGCGCAACCGACTACTTCGGGTGGTGTCACTTGGCGAATTAGCCAATGCGATGCAAGACCGGATTGGGAGGAGTGCACGTTCGGGCCGTGATATTACGTGTGGCTGGCTTATGTGGTTCAGCTCCGTAGGAGCGGGCTTGCCCGCGCTGTGCCCGCCGCGAGATCGCAGCGCCGGCAAGCCCGCGCCCACGGCCGCGCCTACGGGCGGACCTCGGCGCAGCCGCCTCTTTAGATTCCGGGCCATTGATCCGGGCGAGCAACGAAGGACATAACCACCATGCATATTAACCGCGCCCCCTTCTGGACCCGTCTGGTCACACTCTGCGCGATCCTGCTGGCGGCCTTCCCCGCCCTGGCTGGCGATGCCACCTACCGCTACGACGCCCTCGACCGCCTGATCGGCGCCGTGGATGGCGATGGCACCGTCATCGAGTATAGCTACGACGCCGCGGGCAACCGCACCAGCCACGTCGTTCAGGCGGCAGCGAACTTGACCCTGACGCTGGCCATGGCCGGCACGGGTAGCGGCACGGTCGGCGGCGGTGGCAGCTATGCGGCGGGTGACCCCGTTACCCTCACCGCCACCCCGGCGGTGGGCAGCACCTTCGCCGGCTGGGGCCCCAGCCCCTGCGCCGCCAGTTTCACCATGCCGGCCACGGACCTGACCTGCACCGCCACCTTCAGCCTCCCCACCCTCAAGATCAACGACGTCAGCAAGGCCGAGGGCAACAGCGGCACCACGGCCTATACCTTCACCGTCACCTTGTCTCCGGCCAGCACCGGTACCGTCACCCTCAAGTACGCCACCGCCAATGGCACCGCCACGGCGGGCAGTGACTATACCGCCATCCCGGCCACCCTCTTGACCTTCAATCCGGGCCAGACCAGCCAGCAGGTGACCGTCAAGGTGACCGGTGACACCATCCCGGAGGCCAACGAGACCTTCTTCGTTAACCTGAGCGCCCCCAGCGGCGCCACCCTGTTCGATGGCCAAGGCAAGGGCACCCTCCTCAACGACGAGGGACCCGTACTCAAGATCAACAATGTCAGCAAGGCCGAGGGCAACAGCGGCACCACGGCCTATACCTTCACCATCACCTTGTCTCCGGCCAGCACCGGTACCGTCACCCTCAAGTACGCCACCGCCAATGGCACCGCCACGGCGGGAAGTGACTATGCCGCCATCCCGGCGACCCTCTTGACCTTCAGTCCGGGCCAGACCAGCAAGCAGGTGACCGTCAACATCACCGGCGACACCACCCTGGAGGCTAACGAGACCTTCTACGTCAACCTGAGCGCGGCCAAGGGCGCCACCCTGTTCGATGGCCAGGGACTCGGCACCCTCCTCAACGACGAGGGGCCGGTACTCAAGATCAACGACGTCAGCCAGGCCGAGGGCAACAGCGGCACTACGGCCTATACCTTCACCATCACCCTCAGCCCGGCCAGTACCGGCACGGTCAAGGTCAAGTACGCTACCGCCAATGGCACCGCCAAGGCGGGCAGTGACTATACCGCCCTCCCGGCCACCCTCTTGACCTTCAGTCCGGGCCAGACCAGCAAACAAGTGACCGTTAACGTCAGCGGCGACACCATCCCGGAGGCCAACGAGACCCTCTTCGTCAACCTGAGCGCGGCCAAGGGCGCCACCCTGTTCGATGGTCAAGGCAAGGGCACCCTCCTTAACGACGATCTAGGCGATGTTCCAAACGTGGTTGATGTGCCAGAAGTGGTTGATGTTCCCGACGGGGAGACTGGCTCGGAAAACGTTCCCTAAGACCATCTTCCGTAACAGGTTGCTGCCTCGCTAAGGCGAGTACCTCCTTGGTCAAAGTGGTGCCGCGGCAACGGCAAGAGGCCGGCACCCAACATCGGCTCGGCTTCCTCGCGGGGGAGATCCGAGTCCCGGAGGGGTTTGACCGCATGGGTCAGGACGAGATCGAGGCCCAGTTCCTGGTCGGCGCACCCTGATCCTGCTGCTCGAACCCCTTCGACCGCTTGCTGATCGCCCAGGCCCGCGTAGAAGGCCTGACCCTGCTCACCACTGACACGCGGGCGGCATTCCCACGCAGAGATAGCGGGCATAAATGTCGCGCAGCGACAACCATGGCTTCAGCCCCAGCGGGGCATAGCCCGCCCAGGGGATCAGGCCGACGACGCTCCACCTGTGGTAGATCATGAGCCTCGCCCACCCCCACTGCGGGTCGGACTAAAGTCCAACTCCCCATCGCGGTACCCGCCTGCGCCGTCATTAGGCTCGCCATGCGTCCGGTGGCGATAAAAACAGTCAGGCTGCCGATATCGTGGCGGCAAAAACCTTGGCAGCCAACTTAGAGGAATTAGCTTCGATGACCAACAAAATCAAAGTTGCCGATCTACCGGAATTCGACATGGCCCAGTACCTCGGCACCGATGAGGATGTGGCGGAGTATCTGCGTCAGGTACTTGAGGACGGCGAGCCAGGAGAGCTTGCCGCCGCGCTCGGGCACATCGCCAAGGCACGCGGCATGACGGAAATCGCCAAAGCCTCCGGCCTCAAGCGCGAAGCCCTCTACAAGGCCCTGCGCCCGAATGCCCAGCCGCGGCTGGACACCGTGCAGCGGGTCTGCAAAGCACTGGGGGTCACGCTCACAGCGAAGGTAACCGATCCTCGCGAGACAACGCCGTCTCGTGGCTGTGGGTTGCGGCAGTCATGATCACAAATCCGACCGAAATACCCCGTTGACTGGTTGTCGCCGCCGCTGGCAAGGGGATTAGGGTTTTTGCTAAAATGATAGGCCCCCAGTCATGCCCTGGCAGGCCCATTGCAGTGTCCCATCAGGAGCGAAACCCGCCCTTTATCTGGCGGGTGCGGGTCTATTACGAGGATACCGACGCCGGTGGCGTGGTCTATCACGCGAGCTATCTCCGTTTCATGGAGCGTGCCCGTACCGAGTGGCTGCGGGAGATTGGCCTTGAACAGGGGGCCGTTCGCGCTAGCCTGAACCTGGGTTTTATCGTGCGCGCCGCGAGTCTGGACTATCGCCGCGGCGCCCGGCTCGATGACCTGCTCACCGTGAGCGTGGCCATTGCCCGCCGTGGCGGGGCCAGCCTGGATTTTGATCAGGAGGTGCGCAGGGTCCTTGATGGCGCCCTCTGCTGCCGGGGCCTGATCAAGATCGCCTGCGTGGCCAGTGACAGCCTCAGGCCTAAACCCCTGCCCCCACAACTGCTGGCGGAGATCGCCGATGTATGCTGAGCTTTCCCTCCTGGATCTGGTCCTGCACGCCAGTTTCGTGGTGCAGTTCGTACTGCTGATTCTGGTGCTGGCCTCGATCCTGTCCTGGACCATGATCTTCGATCGCGCGCGGGTGTTGCGCAAGGCGGCCCGGGCGGCGGAGGAATTCGAACGCCGTTTCTGGTCCGGCGGGGACCTCAGCGCCCTCTATCGCGACCTGGGCCAGGACGACAAGTCCCTGACCGGCCTCGCCGCCATCTTCCGCTCGGGTTTCAAGGAGTATGTGCGGCTGCGCAAGGGCGAGGATGGCGACCCCATGGCGGTCATCCAGGGCGCCGATCGCTCCATGCGCGTCGCCTTGAGCCGGGAGATGGACCGGTTGGAGACCAATCTCTCCTTTCTGGCCACCGTCGGCTCCACCAGCCCCTACATCGGCCTCTTTGGCACCGTCTGGGGCATCATGCACTCCTTTCACGCCCTGGGAAATGTCAAGCAGGCCACCCTGGCCCTGGTCGCTCCGGGCATCTCCGAGGCCCTGGTGGCGACGGCCATCGGCCTCTTTGCCGCCATCCCCGCGGTCATCGCCTACAACCGCTTCGCCGACCGGGTCGAGCGCATCAACAATCGCTACGAGGAATTCATGGAAGAATTCTCAACCCTGCTGCAACGCCAGGGGCGCGGCTGACCACCGGCCCAGACCATAAACGGGGAATTGAGATGAGAACGAAGCGTGTGCGCCGCCGGCCCATCGCCGAGATCAATGTGGTGCCCTACATCGACGTTATGCTGGTGCTGCTGGTGATCTTCATGGTCACGGCGCCCCTCATTACCCAGGGCGTGAATGTCGAATTGCCCAAGGCCGAGGCCGAGGTCATTAGCGGGGAGACCACGGATCCGGTCGTCATCACCGTGGACCAGTTTGGCGATTTCTACCTGGACCTGGGTGAGGAACGCAATCTGCCGGTCGATGCCGTGACCCTGCAGGGCCGGCTCGGGACCGTCCTGCGGCATAACCCCAAACTGCCCATCCTGGTCAAGGGCGATGCCGCCGTGGATTATGGCAAGGTGGTCCAGGCCATGGTGCTGGCCCAAGGCGCCGGGGCGCCAAGCGTCGGGCTGATCACGGTGCCGCCGGAGCGCCCAGAGCCTTGATATGTGGCAGACGGCGCGCCGCAATCCAGGCGCCCTCATCGCGGCCATCCTGCTGCACCTGGTCCTGGCTATTCTCGCCCTGACGGGTGTGGACTGGCTGGATTGGGGGGCGGAGCAGGTCGCCAGGCCCCAGGTGGTGCAGGCGACTATCGTCGATGCCGGAACCCTGAAGTCCGAGGCCGAGCGCCTGGATCAGGCCAGGGACGAGCGGGAGCAAGCCAGCCGGGAAGTGGAGCGCCAGGCGGCGGAGCGTGAGCGTCAGGCGGCCGAGGAGCGCGCCCAGGTGGAAGAGAGCGAACGCCAGCAAGCGGCGGAGGAACGCCAACGCCAGGAGGAGCAGGAACGACTCGCCCAGATCGAGGCCCAGCGTCAGGCCGAGGAGACGGCAAGGCTTCAGGCCGGGCAAAAGCGCCAGGCCGAGGAAAACGTCTGGCTGAGGAGATGGCCAAGCGCCAGGCCGAGGAGAGACGTCAGGCCGAGCAGGAGGCTAAGCGCCAAGCCGAGGAAAAGCGCCAGGCCGAGGAGCAGGCCAAGCGCCAAGCCGAGGAGACAGCAAGGCTTCAGGCCGAGCAAAAACGTTTGGCCGAGGAACGGCGTCTGGCCGAGGAGATGGCCAAGCGTCAGGCCGAGGAAAAGCGTTTGGCCGAAGAGATGGCCAAGCGCCAGGCCGAGGAAAAGCGTCAAGCGGAAGAGGCTGCGCGGCAGGCGGAGCAAAACCGCCAGCTTGAAGAAGCGGCTCGTCTTGCCGAAAGTAAACGGCAGGCGGAGGAGGCGGAGGAGGCGGCAAGGCGGCAAGCAGAGCAAAAGCGTCAGGCCGAGGAGCAACGCCAGGCGGAGCGGGAGGCCCGTCGCCAGGCCGAGGAGGCCGCGCGACTGGCCCAGGAGGAGGAATTAGCCGCGGCGGCCCTGGCGGAGGCGCAGAGAGCGGAAAGCCCAGAGCCGGCGGAACCCCTGGCCAGCGAGATCCAGTACTACGCCGCCGCCATCCGCAACCGTATCCAGCCCTTCTGGGTCCACCCCCCCGGCAGTCGGCGCGATCTTTCCTGCACCGTCGGGGTCCAACTGCTGCCGAGTGGCGATGTCGTGCCCGATAGCGTCCGCATCCTGAACCCCAGTGGCGATCTGGCCTACGATCGTTCCGTGGTCGCCGCTATCTATAAGGCCTCGCCGCTACCTGTCCCCCCGGGCCGCCTGTTCGAGGAGTTTCGCGATTTCAAGTTCGTCTTCAAGCCTTAAGGATGATCACGTCAAGAGACCCGCTACCCATGAAAAGACTCTTCCTTCTCTCCCTGCTGCTGGTCGGGCTGGCCAGGCCCGCGCTGGCTGACTTGACCATCGAGATCGTTGGCGGCCAGGAAGGGGCACAGCCCATCGCCGTGGTGCCCTTCGGTGCCCCGGAGGGCGTGGGCGGGACCATGGAAGACCTGGCCCAGGTGATCGCCGCCGATCTGGGGCGTACCGGCCGTTTCAAGCCCCTGCCACGCGGGGATATGCCGGCTAATCCCCAGACGGCGGAGGCGGTGGATCTGCGGGATTGGCGCGTGCTGGCCATGAATAATCTGGTGGTGGGTCAGATCAACCGTCGGCCCGACGGCCTGTACCAGGTGGACTTCGCGCTCATTGATGTTTATAGCGGCGAGCAACTGGCGATCATGAGCCTGCCAAGCAGTCCCGCCGAACTGCGCTACACCGCCCACCGGATCGCGGACATCATCTACGAGCGTCTCACCGGCGCCCCTGGCGCCTTTACCAGCCGCCTGGCCTATGTCACCAGCGAGTGGGGGGTGGATGGTCAGCGGGTGACCCTGCGGGTAGCGGACGCGGACGGCCATAATCCCCAGACCATCGTCTCCTCCAAGGAACCCCTCATGTCCCCGGCCTGGTCGCCGGATGGCCGTCGCCTGGCCTACGTCTCCTTCGAGAGTCGTCAGACCGCCGTCTTCGTCCAGGAGTTGGCCACGGGCCGGCGCGAGCGGGTGGCCTCCTTCCCGGGCATCAACAGCTCCCCGGCCTGGTCGCCGGATGGCAACCGCCTGGCCCTGACGCTCTCCCGGGACGGCAATCCGGAGATTTATGTCCTTGACCTCTACTCCCGCGCGACTACGCGCCTCACGAATAGCCCCGGCATCGACACCGAGGCGGCCTGGTCACCGGATGGCAGCGAGATCTACTTCACCTCCGGGCGGGGCGGCGATCCCCAGATCTATCGCATGCCCGCCACGGGTGGCGAGGCCACGCGCGTGACCTTCGAGCGCGACTATAACGGCCGCGCCTCTCTGTCGCCGGACGGGCGCTCCCTGGTGATGGTGACCCGCGTCAATGGCCAGTTTCGCATCGCCCTCATGGACCTGGCGACGCGCGCCACGCGCCTGCTGAGCCGGGGAGGGCTAGACGAGTCGCCGAGTTTCGCGCCGAATGGCAGCATGGTAATTTACGCCACCCAGAGCAACGGTCGCGGCGTCCTGGCCGTGGTCTCCACCGATGGCAAGGTGGGCCAGCGTCTCTCCCAGGATGCGAGCGAGGTGCGCGAGCCCGCCTGGTCCCCTCCGCCACCCTGATCGGCGCCACCTGGAGCAAGCCCATGAATAAGCCTATCACCCCGATTGCCGTCCTGATGATCGCGGCCCTGGGGCTCGCTGGATGTGCCAGCGAGCTCACCCAAACGACCGCACCCAAAACCGTTTCAGGCGGCGGGGCCGCCGTCACCGTCGGGGTGGCCGACCGCGCCCCGCCCCCAGGATTGAATGACCCTAACAGCCCCCTGTCCCAGCGGGTCATCTACTTCGATTACGATAACAGCAACATCAAGCCTGAGTTTGTCGAGGTTTTGCGGGCCCACGCCCGTTATATCGCCACCACCCCCAAGGCCAAGGTGATGCTGGAGGGGCATACCGACGAGCGCGGGACCCGCGAATATAATCTGGCCCTCGCCGAGGATCGCGCCGGTGCCGTGCGGCGCTTCATGCGCGCCGAGGGCGCGGCCGAGCCTCAGCTCGGGATTCTGACCTTTGGCGAGGAAAAGCCCACCCAGCCCGGTCAGGGCGAACAGATCTGGGCGTTGAATCGCCGCGTCGAACTTGTTTATTGAGGCCATCTCTATGAATCGCCATCGCCTTTCCCTCGCCATCGTCAGCCTGATCGCCCTGTCGCCAGCCTGGTCGTCCGCCGCCGATATCGAGGGTCGCGTGACCCGCATCGAAAATATGCTCGACAACCAGCGGGGTTCCGATCTGACCCTCCAGATGCAGGGCATGGAGCGAGAACTCCAACGGCTGCGTGGCTTGGTGGAGCAGCAAAAATACGAACTGGAAAACCTCAAACGGCTGCAAGGGGCGAGCCCTTTGAGTGGTCCGGCGGGGCAGGGGGCCCAGGCTGGGGAACCCCCGGTCGATCAAGCGGTGGTGCCAGCGGCCCCGGCAGTGGCTCGGGGGCAGCCCTCCGCCGTGGGGGAGGTAGCGAGGCCTCGCGCGGGTGTCGAGTCACAGGTGCCGCCGCTCTTGTCCGTCGCGACCCCCGAGCCCGGGGAGCCCGAGGAGACCCAGCCCGCCGCGGTGGCCCCGCCGCCGGTGGCGGAGCAGGCCCCCCCGCTGTCGTCGGGCGAGCAGGAGGCCTATATCAAGGCCGTCGAGCCGCTCAAGCAGCGGCGTTTCGAGGAGGCCTCCGTCGCCCTGACCGACTTTCTGGCCCGGTATCCTGATAGCGCGAATGCCGACAAGGCCCACTTCTGGCTCGCCGAGACCCATTACGTCAATCGCAACATCCCGGCGGCCCTTGCGGAATTCCAGGGCGTCCTCAAGGACTATCCCAAGAGTTCCAAGGTGCCGGGCGCCCTGCTCAAGATTGGTTACATCCAGGACGACGCCAAGGACCCCAAGGCCGCCCGCATCACCCTGGAGGAGGTTGTCCGCCGCTTCCCCCAAAGTGGCGAGGCCCGTCTCGCCCAGTCCCGTCTGGACCAGATGCGCAAGGAAGGGCGCTAACGGCCGGCGCCCGTATCAGGGCAGGCGCTCGATTTGGCGGATGAGGGTGTCGTAGCGTTCCCCCAAGGCCGCGGGCATGCCCGCCTCCTTGGCGCCGGCGCAGCCGCCGGCCTCCTTGAGCCGGGCGAGAAATTCTTCCTGTAACCGCGTCTGGGCGCGGCGGTAGGAGCCTTCGGGGAAGAAATCGTCCTGGACCTCCAGCACCGTCATGCGGAACTTGCTGGCCAGGGTCTTGTTCAGGTTGTCGGTGCGGCGACCGGACTGGTCACTCCGGCAGCGGGCGTTATAAAGATCGAAATCGGCGGCGGCGCTCACGGCCTCGACCAGCAATCGCTGGGTATTCTCGTCCAACAAGGGCTGAGCCGAGGACAGCCCGGACGCTAGGACCAGCGCCGCCAGGACGCCAGATCGCCGCCAACCGGTAGGGTGGGGGGTGCTCATGGGTGACCTGGGGTCAACTCTGCCCGTAAACGGGAATGGCGGCCCCGCTGACGGCGCGGGCGGCGTCGGAGACCAGGAAGAGGATGACGTCGGCGAGGGCGGCGGTGGTCACCCAGCGGCTCGGGTCCGCGTCCGGCATGGCGGCGCGATTCTGGGGGGTGTCCAGGGTGCCGGGAAGGACGCAATTCACCCGGATGCCAGCATCCCGATGCTCCTCGGCCAGGCTCTCGGTAAGGCGGATGACCACGGACTTGGCGGCGCAGTAGGGGGCCATGTGACCCTGGCCTTTCAGGGCGGCACGGGCGGCCACGTTGACGATGATGCCGCCGCCCGCCGCCAGGAGGTGGGGGATGACGGCGCGGCAGCTATTGAAGACGGTCCGGGCATTGAGGTCCATCATCTGGTCCCAGTCCGCGTCCGGGGTCTCGTGGAGGGGTGGCCCCATGGTGAAGCCACCGGCGACATTGGCTAGGATGTCGATGCGACCGAAGCGCGTCATGACGGCGGCGATGGCCTCATTCACCCCTTGGGGATCGATGAGATCGACGGTGAAGGCGGCGCTCTCGATACCCACCAGGCCTGCGCGCGTGGCCTCCAGGGCCTCGACATGGTGGCCAAGGAGGGCGATGCTCGCCCCTTGGGCGGCCAGGGCCTGGCAGACGGCCTGACCGAGATTGCCGGCGGCGCCGGTGACGATAGCGACCTTGCCCTTGAGTTCTGGCATGGATGGACTCCCGATGGTTGTCGTTTAACGGGCCGGCGGTTCCCGCCTCCCAGTGCCGGGGGGCAATCCCTGGGGTCGGGCCAGTCTCGCCGGCTCCTTGCCTGCTATCATAGCCGCATCTTCCGGGCTTCGGACACAGATGCCGTGGATTCACCCGCGCCTAAGCTCTCTCCCCCCTCACCCCTAAACAGGTTTGCCCCGCCGTCATGAGCGAATGGATCCTGCTGCTCCTGCCCATGGCCGCCGCCTCTGGCTGGTGGGCCGCGACGCGGAGCGCCCAGCGCGCTGGCGGGGGCGGGGCCCCCGACCCCGCCTATTTTCGTGGACTCAACTATCTGCTCGACGACCAGCCGGACAAGGCCATCGATGTCTTCGTCAAGCTGGCGGAGATGGACAGCGAGACGGCCGAGGTGCAGTTGGCCCTGGGGGGGCTCTTTCGTCGCCGGGGGGAGGTGGACCGGGCCATCCGCGTTCATCAGGGCCTCATGGCCCGCCAGGATCTCCCCAAGCCCCTGCGGGCCCTGGCCCTGCGGGAATTGGCTCAGGACTACCTGCGCGCTGGCCTCTTCGACCGCGCCGAACGCCTCTTCGAGGAGCTGACGGGATTTCGCGACCATCGCCGCCTGGCCCTGACCAGTCTGCTCGACATCTTTCAGCAAGAAAAGGACTGGCGCCGCTGCCTGGAGACCGCCGACCGGCTCCAAAGCCGGCTCGGCGAGTCCATGGGCCCCGCCATGGCCCATTACCAGTGCGAACTGGCGGAGGAGGCCCTGCGCCAGGGTGACGACGAAGGCGCCGAAACCTGTCTGCGCAATGCCCTGGCGACGGACCCGGGCTGCGTCCGCGCCACCCTGCTTCAGGCGCGCCTCGTCCTGGACCGCGGCGAGGCGGACCGCGCCATCCATCTCTACCGCCGGGTCGGCGACCAGGGGCCCCACTTCCTGCCCGAAATCCTCCCGGGGCTGCTGGAGGCCTTTCGTGGCCGCCCACCCTCGGACCTGCTGGAGACCCTGCGCGCCCTGCATCGCGAACATCCCAACGGCGCCTTGCTGTTGGCCATGGCCGATGCGGTCGAGCGGGTCGAGGGGCGTCAGCCCGCGATCCGCCTGCTGGTCGATTATGTGGGCGGCCACGCCGACCTGGCCGCCGTCGAGCGCCTGCTGGAACTGCGTGAACTGCCCCTGAGCGCCGAGGGGGCCGAGGCCCTGGACATGCTGCGAACCCTAGGCCGGGTCGCGCGCTATCTGCGCTCGCGCCAGCCCCGCTATCAGTGCGATCATTGCGGTTTCGTCGCCCGCCGTCTCCACTGGCAGTGCCCCGGCTGTAAGCACTGGGCCAGTATTCTGCCGGTCCAGCCCGCTACCCTCGGCGATGGCTTGGAAGCGGCGGTTGTCTAGGTAAGCCGGGGAAACAGGTCTAAAAGGGGGAAATCCAGTTGGAGCAAGAACCGCGCATCATCGTTGCCCTGGACTTTGCGCGCCAGGAACCCGCCCTGGCCCTGGTCGAGCGCCTGGACCCGCGCCGCTGCCGCCTCAAGGTCGGCAAGGAGATGTTCACCCGCTGCGGCCCGGCCTTGGTCGATCGCCTGGGCGGCATGGGGTTTCCAGGTCTTTCTCGACCTCAAATTCCACGATATCCCCAACACGGTGGCGGCCGCCTGCGTCGCGGCGGCGGACCTGGGGGTCTGGATGACCAACCTCCATGCCTCCGGCGGTCGCCGCATGATGGAGGCCGCGCGGGAGGCCTTGGCCCAGCGGGCCAATCCGCCCCTGCTCATCGCCGTCACCGTCCTGACCAGCCTGGACGCCAGCGACCTGGAGGCCATCGGCTGCCCCGGCGAGCCCCGCCAGCGGGTGCTGCGCCTCGCCACCCTGGCCCGGGATGCGGGTCTCGACGGCGTGGTCTGTTCCCCCCAGGAAGCGGCGCCCGTGCGCGCCGCCCTGGGGCCCGGCTTCCGGCTGGTGACCCCGGGCGTCCGTCCCGCGGGGGCCGCCGTCGGTGATCAGAAGCGGGTCATGACCCCCGCCGAGGCCCGGGCCGCCGGTGCGGATTACCTGGTCATTGGCCGGCCCATCACGGCGGCCGCCGATCCCTGGCGGCGCTGACCATGATCGAGAACGAATTAGGATCCTAACCAGGATGAGGGTTGGTCCAGGGTTCCTGGCCGGACCCTGGGCTTTCTTAGTCACGCCAGCCCCGGCATCGCCCAGGATGAGGGGCCATCACATCGAGCGAAGGTTTCCGATGGCCATAATTCGCAAAGCCGTATTTCCCGTCGCGGGTCTGGGGACCCGCTTCTTGCCGGCCACCAAGGCCAGCCCCAAGGAGATGTTGCCGGTAGTGGATAAGCCACTCATCCAGTACGCGGCGGAGGAGTCCGAGGCGGCCGGCATTTCGCAGTTGATCTTCGTGACCGGTCGGGCCAAGCGCTCCATCGAGGACCATTTCGACAAGGCCTACGAGGTGGAGGCCGAACTCAGCAACGCCGGTAAAAAGGACCTGCTGGACATCGTCCGCAACATCTTGCCACCCCATGTGACCTGTATCTACCTGCGCCAGGCCGAGGCCCTGGGTCTGGGCCATGCCGTCCTCTGCGCCAAGCCCGTGGTGGGGCACGAGCCCTTTGCCGTCCTGCTTGCGGATGACCTCATCAAGGGTGATGGCCAGGGCGTCGTGGCCCAGATGGCCGACGTTTACGAACGTTATGGCTGCTCGGTGCTGTGTGTCGAAGAAGTGCCCTGGGATGAGACCAACAAGTACGGTATCGTCGAGACCGAAAAGGGGCGGGATGGCGAATTGCGGGTCACCTCCATCGTCGAAAAACCCGCGCCCCAGGACGCCAAGTCCAACCTCGCCGTGGTTGGCCGTTACCTGCTCACCCCGCGTATCTTCGCCAAGCTGGAGACCACCGGGCGCGGCAAGGGCGGCGAGATCCAGCTCACCGACGCCATCTCCGCCCTGCTTCAGGATGAGCCCGTCATCGCCTACCCCTTCCGCGGCAAGCGCTACGACTGCGGCAGCAAGCTCGGCTACCTTCAGGCCCAGGTCGAATTGGGTCTGGCCCACAAGGACTTGGGCGAGGATTTCCGCGCCTACCTGCGCGGCCTGGAGTTCTGAAATAACCTTGAAGTCACGGGAAATGGGCTTGCCGCGAGGCAGGCCCCCTGGCTGCCAGGATCCTTAATACCGCCAGGAATTGGCAAGAGCCGGTCAGGGGTTGAAACCCTTACTCGACCGGCCATTGGCCGCGCAACCCACTCCTTCTTCCAGCCTTCCCTTTCAGAGGTCTTGCCGTGGATGCCGCACCCCTTGATGTCAAAAAAGAAAACTATCGGACGGCCGTGCGCGTGACCCAAATCGGGGCGGGCGCCGATACCCTGCTCACCTTGGGCAAGCTCATCGTCGGCTTCCTGGGCAACTCCGCCGCGCTGGTGGCGGAAGGTTTGCATTCGGCGGCCGATCTCCTGTTCGATATGGTGGTGCTGATCGGGATGCGCATCGCCCGCAAGGAGGTGGATGCGGATCACCCCTATGGCCACGGTAAGTACGAGAGTCTGGCGACGCTGCTGCTGTCCCTGATCCTGCTGGCGGTGGCCGTGGGTATTGTGTGGGATGCGGTGGGCCGCATTCAGGATCCCGAGCTGGAGGCCCCCGCGGCCCTCGCCCTCTGGATAGCCGCCGGGTCCATGCTCATCAAGGAGTTGCTGTACCAGTACACTATCCGCGTGGGCCGGCGTATCGGTTCGAAAATCATCGTCGCCAACGCCTGGCATCACCGCAGCGATGCCATTGCCTCTTTCGCGGCGCTGGTCGGTATTGCCGGCGCCCTCATGGGGTGGCCGGTCCTCGACCCCGTGGCCGCTATCGGCGTGGCCTTCTTCGTCGGCAAGGTGGGGGTGGAAATTGCCATCGAGGCCCTGCGCGAGCTTACCGACGCGTCCACCGCGATCGACAAGGAGATCCACGACACCATCCAGCGTCTCATCAACGACCATCCCGAGGTTCAGTCCGCCCACCTGGTCAAGGCTCGGCGCATGGGACCCGACATCATGGTGGATGTGCATCTGGTCGTGGATGCCTTCCTGTCGGTTTCCGAGGGCCATCAGATTGCCGATGAGGTGGAGAAAACTCTGATCAGGGAGGTCTCCGACATCACCTCGGTGATGGTGCATGTGGATGTCAGCGACGAGACCGCGTCGGAATCCGATATGACGGAGGGGGTGGAACGGATCACCCCTAGCCGTGGCCAGCTTCGGGAGCGCATCGAGGGGTTCGGCGCTCTGGAATGGCCCTTGCAGGAAATCCATAGGGTGGTACCGCACTACACCGCTCAAGGGCTGGTGGCGGAGGTGTTTCTGGTGGCTACGCCGGAGGCCAGTTTGGCACAGGTGAGCGCCGGCGCCTTGAAGCTCGGGCGGCGTCTGCACGAGACCCACCAGGACTATGCCAACGTGCGGCTACACCTGTTCCTCGGGGAGGATCGCGGGGGTAACGGGCCGGATGGCCGTCTGCCTGGATCCTAAAGCGAGAGGATGAAGCGTACACCAAAAACAGTGAGGTCGGGATAATCCATGGGTGGGTATTGGTTCTGTCCTGGATTGACCAGGTATTGAAAAAAGGGCTGAACTTTTAGCCAAGGCCTTATCACGGCTTGATGACCCATTTCCAGGAATGATTCATGGCTGGGTATGGCGTAGGTCGTGCCCGTGTGGAAATTCAAGGAGCGAATACCGTTGGCGTAGGCCGGACTCATGTTAAGTCGCGTATAGCCAATCCCGGTCCGATCAAGGGGCCGGCCCTCGATAAGACCGGTGTAAGTCAGGCCGACGTCAAACAGCCAATCGGCCAGATTGCGATCAACTTGGGGATTGATCGCAAAAGTCCCGAAGATATTGAGTCCTTGACCGCGGGTATCGGTCTCGTACCAGATGGGCTGCTCCGCCGTGGCATAAAGGGCATAATTCCCGGAATAGGATTTTGATTCGATGCTGGCATGAGGATCGTTCAATGGCCGGCCATTCGCGGCGGTCGTGAGGCTGTAAAATTCCCCGGAGTGATACCAACCACCCAGCTTGTAGGCATTGGGTAAGCGGGACTCACTGCCTGGTGAACTTGGTTCGTAACCCAATTCAATAAAAGTCAGCGCGCTCTGGCCCAGGGGGAAGCGGAGCCCATCGGTATTGCCAAGCGGGTCGTTTCCGGTGGGACTACCGTTGAACACGGCAGCCTGGATGGTCCATTCCGGATCTGGAGTCAGAATCACCTGGATAGCCGGTACGGGGTTGGGATAGGTCGGACCCGCGCCAGGAAGATTGGCGGACCAGATACCCAGCCATCCCCAGGAGCTGTTGACCAAAAAATCCGAAGAGGCATTCGTATTAAAGTTGATATCCGCCTCGATTTGCCCCAGCTTGATGGCTAGCCGACCATCGAAAAACTCTTGTTGAAACCAGAGTTCCCCAAGCTTTGTAACCGAAGGGGTATATTCGACGTTGGTAGGGGTTAAAAAAGCTCCCAAGTTACTCTGTTCGGCAATGCCTTTGCCCTGAGTCACATAGCCTGAAAGATGTAGGCTGGCGCCACTCCAACCGAACAGCTGCTCAAGATCCACGTCAACTTCGGGTACCAGCAGACCATCGTAGTACCATCCCTGTTGGTTGCCACCCGTATTCCCGAGGAGATCGGAGATTTGGGTGATGTCTATTTCAAGGCCGGATTTTCTTAGCTTTTCACGCCAGCCGCCCCAATCCCCGGATAATGTCGAGTCGAAGTATGCGTCCTCGGGTGGGGATGGGTGGGTATCGGCATGGAGTGCATACGAATAAAGTAGGGGGCAAGCAAACAACGGCAAGACGTAGGTCATGGCAAGCGAAGATGGGTGTTTGCGCATTGATTGTTCTCTTTATTGAATTCCCGAACGGCGTTGCCGTCAGGCCCCGCGAAATTCCATGACCACCGCTGGCATATTATCCTGAATGGAAGTCTTTCCGGTAAAGCGTCGTCAACAAAACAACAAGTTCCCCTGGCAGATTTTGCTGGCGCTGGTGCTGGCGGCCGGGTGCGTGAGCCAAGCAGGCGAAGTGTCCGCAAGCCCATCGCTATCCAGCGCGTCGGTCGCGAGCGGCGGCACTGATACGAGCAGCCAGGGTGGCGGCAGTGGCCTGGATCCCACCACAACGCCTGTCGCCCGGAACGGTCAACTCTCCGTGGTCAGGACCCAGCTCGTCAATTCCGACGGCGTGGCGATCCAACTGCGTGGCATCAGTACCCACGGCCTCCAGTGGTACGGCTGGGGCTCTTGCATCAACGACTCTGCCCTCGATGCGCTGGCCAGCGACTGGGGCAGCGATATCCTGCGCGTCTCGCTCTATGTGCAGGAGGACGGCTACGCGACCGACCCAGGCGGTTTCACCGCCCAGGCCGACACCATCATCGACGGGCTCATCGCGCGCGGGCTGTACGCGCTCATCGACTGGCACATCCTCACCCCGGGCGATCCCTGGTATAACCTCGAAGGCGCCAAGACCTACTTCGACCACATGGCCAGGCGTTATGGCGCCACGCCCAACGTCCTCTACGAGATCGCCAACGAGCCCAACGGTGTGGACTGGGCGAGGATCAAGGCCTACGCCGAGGGGTTGATTCCCTTCATCCGCGCCCGCGATCCCGATGGCATCGTCATCGTGGGCACGGAGGATTGGTCGTCGTTTGGGATTTCCGGCTCCAGCGGCCCGGAAGCGGTGATCAACAACCCCCTGACTTTCGACAACATCCTATACTCGTTCCATTTCTACGCGGGCTCGCACCATCGGGTGTATCGTGACGCACTCGCGACCGCGGCGGCGAGCTTGCCGGTGTTCGTCACTGAGTGGGGCGCCCAGAGGTTCACGGGGGATGGCCCCAATGACTTCGCGAGTGCCCAGCAATACCTCGACTTCCTGGCCCACAAGAAGATCAGTTGGACCTACTGGAACTTCTCCGACGATGATTACACGGGTGCCGCGCTGGTACCGGGCACCTGTCCGGAGGGTCCCTGGTCCGGAGACCACCTCAAGCCAGCGGGCGCTTGGGTGCGGGAGCGGCTCCTGCGTCCGGCGGATACCGTTCAACCCAAGTAACCATTGCCCCAATAGTAAGGAGGATGCCCATGGAAATTCTGGAACACCATGAAAAGATTCACGAGGCAGGCCATGGCCATCATTTCCTGCTTGATACCCGCGAGGAGTCGCGCAACGTCCCGGTTGCCTTGATCCTCCAGAAGGACATTCTGATTACGGTGCGAAGCGAGGAGTTGCCGGTGTTTCGCCTACAGCGCGCGCGGGCGCGGACCCGTCCGGGCTATGTCAGCAAAGGGGCCGATGCATTGCTGGACCTCTATGCCGCGGATGTGGAGTACGCGGCCCATGCCCTGGAAAACGTGTACGCCGAACTCGATCGGGCGGGCAGGCAGGTTCTGGGCTCCCATGCCAGCGACCAGGAGGCGTCGGAGATCCTGGCGGTGATCACCAAGGCCGAGGATCTCAACGGCCTGACTCGCCGCGACGTGCTCGATACCCGTCGCGCCTTGTCCTTCATGATGCATGAAAAATTTCTTTCCGAGGTCCAGTATGCCGATGTGCACGAGATCCTGCGCGACATCGAATCACTCGATGGGCACACGGCGTTCCTGTTCAACAAAATCAACTTCCTGATGAATGCCACCGATAGAGCCATCAATATCAATCAGAACCGGGAGATCAAACAACTCACCATCCTTATTGTCATTTTCATGCCGATCAATGTGATCTCGGGCATGGGCGGTATGTCCGAGTTCTCGATGATGACGGAGGGGATTCCCTGGCCGGTCGCCTATGCCGCCTTCGCCGCGGCCATGGTGATCATCGGCATGCTGACCTATACCGGGCTACGGATTTTCGAGGGCCGCCGAGCGCGCAGACGGTGACGGGTTCAGATAGGCAACCCGACTCGCTAACCTTCAACCATCGGCTAGAAAGCGTGTGTATCCCCAAGGCCGACAGGCCAACTCTATATACCCAGCGCTGGTCACTCGCCGGCCTATCGCAGGAGGGCCGGGTGGGGGCTGGCGGGGGTGTCGACAGCAGGGATACTGTCGTCAAGCCTACAGGGACGTATTCACGGTGTCCCCCGCCAGACACTACCCGGCCCGGAACACCTGAAACCCGGGTGTGTTGGATATATCGACCAGCGGTTCCTGTCGGTTTAGGGGATTTTCCTTGGGGCAAGAGGTCAGAAAGAACCGCTCCGTGAAGAAGGCGACAGTTACGGAGATACCAGGTCATCCCGAGGACAGTATGGCTGCACGCCCAGCGCTGCCGGCTATCACCCTGGCCGCCATCGGGGTGGTCTTCGGCGACATCGGCACCAGCCCGCTCTATGCCTTGAAGGAAATTTTCAACGGCCACCACCCCATTCCGGTCACCCCGGAAAACATCCTGGGCATGCTCTCCATGGTCTTTTGGTCGATCATGGTGCTGGTCTCGATCAAGTATCTGATGATCATCATGCGCGCCGACAATCATGGCGAAGGCGGCTCCCTTGCGCTACTCGCCCTGGTGACCGAACGCGCCAGAAATCCGCGCATGGCCTGGGCCATCACCCTGGTGGGTATCTTCGCCGCCGCCCTCTTCTATGGCGACAGCATGATCACGCCGGCGATTTCCGTCCTGTCGGCCGTCGAGGGTCTGGAGATCGTGACCACCCGGTTCGATCCCTATGTGATGCCGATCACCCTCATCATCATCACGGGGCTGTTTGCCATCCAGAAGCGCGGGACGGGTGCCGTCGGCCTCTTGTTTGGACCGGTTATGATCGTCTGGTTCGGCATTCTCGGCCTCCTTGGGGTAGTGGCGATTAGCCACCATCCGGGCGTCCTGATGGCGCTGCTACCGACTTATGCCATAGGCTTCATTCAGACCCACCCCTTGATGGCCTTTCTCGCCCTGGGCTCGGTGGTGCTGGCGGTCACGGGTGGGGAGGCGCTTTACACCGACATGGGCCACTTCGGTCGGTTACCGATTCGCCTGGCCTGGTTCGGTTTCGTGATGCCGGCTCTGGTCCTCAATTACTTCGGGCAGGGGGCTTTACTGCTCGCCGAACCCGGCGCCATCGTCAGCCCCTTCTTCTACCTGGTGCCGGACTGGGCGCGGGTACCCATGGTGGTGCTGTCCACCCTGGCCACCGTGATTGCCTCGCAAGCCGTGATCTCCGGGGCCTTCTCCCTCGCCCGCCAGTCGATCCAGATGGGACTGCTGCCGCGGATGCGGGTCGTACATACCTCGGGCTATGAAGAAGGACAAATCTATGTGCCCTTCACCAACTGGACCATTTGCCTGGCTGTCCTGGCCCTCGTCATCGGCTTCGAGAATTCGTCGAACCTGGCCTCGGCCTATGGCCTCGCCGTCACGGGAACCATGCTGATCGATACGCTTCTCATCGCCTTTGTCATGGTCTGGCTGTGGCGTTGGCACAAGCTGGTCGTGGTGCTCATTGCCGGCCTGCTGCTCACCATCGACATTGCCTTTTTTGCCGCCAACGCCATCAAGATTCCCAGTGGTGGCTGGTTCCCCCTCGCCATCGGCATCCTGGCCTTCACGGTGCTTACCACCTGGCGCCGTGGCCGCCGTCTCGTGGCCAACGAAATGGCCGAGCGGAGCGTCCCGATGGAGGAGTTTCTGCAATCGATTGGTGACGTGCATCGCGTCTCGGGCACGGCCGTGTTCCTGACCAGTTCCAAGGAGGGCGTACCCTCGGCCCTGCTCCATAACCTCAAGCACAATAAGGTGCTGCACGATCGGGTGGTACTCCTCACCCTGGAAACCACCCACACCCCCTACGTCAGCGCCATGAGCCGCGCGCAATTGCAGCCGATGAGCCAGGGCTTCAAACGCATCATCCTGCGCTACGGTTTCATGGAGAGTCCGGACGTGCCCGCGGCCTTGGCGCAATGCCAACTTCTCGGCGAACGTTTCAATCTGATGGACACGACCTTTTACCTCTCCCGGGAATCCATTGTGTTAACCAGGACCCAGCACATGTGGCCCTTGCGCGCCCGCCTCTTCGCCTTCCTGACCAAGAATGCCACCAGTGCCAGCGACTTCTTCCAGATCCCGGCCAACCGCGTCGTCGAACTGGGGTCGCAACTGGTGATCTGAAGCCCCCGCCCGTTACAAGCCGGCCGCCGGCGTCACGCCCTGGGCTTGCAAGGTCGTCGGCATGGACAGGTATTGGATCGCCTTGCCGCCAAAATCGACCTTGTTCAGGTCCACCTTGCGGATGGTCAGGTCGCCATAGGTGCGGAAGTAGGCGATGCGGTGCTGGAGGTCATAGACCGTTGCCCATTCCGTCTTGTCGTAGGTAAGCGTCGGTGCGCCGCCCGTCCGCGATGGGGTCTTTCCCACCACCGCGCCGAGGGGGATGTCCACCGCGTTCAGGAAGTGGAAGGCCAGGTTGGACCCTACGCCGCGGTCGCCACGGGGACGGCCGAAAAGGCCAGGGCCGTAGCCTTGAGGAAGCGGCTGGGCGGGGTGTAGTCACCAGGTAGCCCCAGTAATCCCGTGCCCTGACCGATGGGCTGGACCTCGACGGCCCCGAGCTTAAGGCCATCGACGTTGATGCGACAAGGGCGGCCAGCACGGTACGGCGGAGGGGTTTAGAGGGCCTGACGAGTCTCTTTTGGGTGCGATGAAGGGGATGGATGCAGGCGGAAAGGCGTCACTGGCCACTCATTAAGGGATCGACCAGGGGTGCGCACCGGGTTGACTGTCGGTAGCGGGTAAAAAAAGGGCTGTCATCACCAGGGCCATATTGAGGTGATCTGCACAATCCTGTCGGGTATTTCCAGCAAGGCCGCCAGTTCATCGATGTGGATGTCGGGCAGGCCATAAATATCATCAAGCAGTTCCTCGAGCCCATAGAGGTTGTAATCAGGCAAGTCTTCATCAGTCATCTGCTTCACATCCGGGACCTTGGTTCCAAGCGAATGCCCAACAATATTATCGGACGCAGCATGAGACCCTCATGACTGCCTGCGGTTCCTCAATGAGTCACCGGCTGATGAAATCCGCTTGAATAATCGATGACATCATGAGATTTCTTGTTCGTGGTAGTTCAGGATTCTTCCGTCATCACTTGATGCAACCGTATGAACTGCGCTTCCAACTCAGCCAGATATCGCTCGGCGGTGCTCAAGTCTCCGGCCCTGGCCGCCTTCTCGATCTCGAAAGCCACCTCCCGCAGGCTCTCACCGCCCACGTTGGCCGAGGCGCCCCTGAGGGTATGGGCCTGGCGTTCGGCCCCCGGCGCGTCCCCGGCCTCAGAGAGTCCTTCAGGGCAGTGATCCGCCGCGGGATGTCCTCCAGAAGGCTTGCGACCACCCTGCGGGCCAGTTCCGCATCACCCATCAGCCGGGCCCCTCATACCGGCACGGTCGAATACTTAGGTTGCCGGGCCGCTGACCGCATCACTGCCGGGGCCGCCGTCATCCGTCACGATGGTGCGTTCCTCCGTGTCATGGGGCAGCCATTGGCCGAGTGCTGCCGCCAGCGCCTGCCGCGCCACCGGCTTGGTCACGTAGTCATTCATGCCCGCCTCCAGGCAGCGCTCACGGTCGCCCTGGAGGGCGTGGGCGGTCATGGCGATAATCGGCAGGGTGAAGGAGGCAGGAACCCGGCCGGCCTCGGCCGCCGCGCCCTGCAGGTTGCCGCATTGAGCCTGCCACCTGATGAATTCATCACGCCGGATTTGTTGCGTGGCCTCGATCCCATCCATCACCGGCATCTGCACGTCCATCAGCACCAGGTCATAGGGCAGCAGTTCCAGGGCCTGGAGCGCTTCCGCCCGTTGGCCACGGCATCCGCCCGCAGACCCATTTGCTTCAGGATGCCCAAGGCCACCATCTGGTTGGTGATGTTGTCCTCGGCCAGCAGAATGCGCGCCTTGCGGCCCGCGAACCGGTGCGAGGTCTCACCGCCCGGTGGGTGGGTGGCGCTGGGAGGTGGCGTGGGCGCCACCTCCGGGTGATGCGTCAGCGCCAGGGCCAGCGCGACCTTGAGCTCCTGATGCCGAATCGGCTTGGTCAGATAGGCCGCACAACCGATCTCATGGCAGTGTCCGGCGTCTTCCCGCCGGCCCAAGGACGTCAGCATCACCATCCGGGTGGCGGCCAGCCGCTGATCGGACTGAATCATTCGGCCCAGGCTTTCGCCATCCATGCCCGGCATCTGCATGTCGATCACGGCTATTTGGCAGGGGTCCTGCTCGTCCAGCGCCCGATTGAGGGCCTGGAGCGCGCCGGGGCCATCTGCCGCCTCCAGCGGGCGCATGCCCCACGCGGTCAGTCGGGTGGTCAGCATGTTGCGGTGGGTGGCGTTATCCTCCACGATCAGCACCCGCACCCCCGGCAATGCGGCGGGCGGCATACTGGCCAAGTGGGCCCCCGTCTGTTTGCCGAGGCGGACGGTAAACCAGAACTCCGAGCCGGTGCCCTCCGCACTGGTGACGCCGGCCTCGCCACCCATCAGCCTGGCCAGTTGTCTGGAGATGGCCAGGCCCAGCCCGGTACCGCCGTACTGGCGCGTGGTCGAGGCATCCACCTGGCTAAACTTGTCGAAGAGCAGGCCGATCTTGTCGGCGGGGATGCCGATGCCCGTGTCGCGCACCGAGAAGCGCAGCACGACCTGCGCTTCATCCTCTTCCAGCAGCGAGACGCGGATCGCCACCTCGCCGGCCGGGGTGAACTTGACGGCATTACCCGCCAGGTTGTTGAGGATCTGGCGCAGCCGTCCCGGATCACCGCGCAGCAGCGTGGGCACCCCGGATCAGCGGCGCAGCGCATCTCCAGCCCCTTCTCGTGAGCCCGCAAGGCCAGCGTGGGCGGCGAAATCTTCCAATAAATTGGACAGATCGAAGTCCAGCCTCTCCAGGTCGAGCTTGCCGGCCTCAATCTTGGAGAAGTCGAGGATGGCATTGATCAGGCTCAGCAGGGATTCACCGCTGGTGCGGACAATCTCCGCGTAGCGCCGCTGCTCCGCGTTTAACGCCGTATCCAGCAACAGTCCGGTCATGCCGATGACGCCATTCATCGGGGTCCGGATCTCATGGCTCATATTGGCCAGGAACTCGCTCTTGGCGGCGCTGGCCCGCTCGGCCCGCGCCGCCATTGCGTTGGCCCGGGCCGTGGCTTGCTCGAGATCCAGGTTGGTCTCGCGCAAGGCCGTCTCCTGGGCGCGGATGCCCGCGTCGGTATGGCGCAGCAGGACATAGATGAAGCCCAGCAAGAGCGTCAGCAGCACCGCACCGCCCGTGCCGACCAGCGTCAAGAGGCGCGCGAAGGCCGCCTCGGCGGTCGCGACGTCTTGCGCGATCAGCAGCTCGCCGATCCCGGTGCCGGCGGCGTCCCGCAAGGGGGTGGAGGAGACCAGCCAGTCCTTCCCGTCGCAGGCGATCTCCCGGGCGGGTTGGTCTGGGTGGGCCGGGTCCTCGGTAACATCATCCGCCCGGGAGGCGAGGGCCTCGGGCAGGCGGCCGAGGGAGGCGTAGCTCACGACGTTCCCGGGCAGTTGGTCCCAGTGGGCCTCCCGCCCGAGCATCCGCATACCCTCTTCCCAGGTTTGGCGGACGAGCTGCGCCTTGCGGATCACCACGGCCAGATGGGCGCCGGATTCGGTGGTGATCGCCTGCAGCACGTCCTCGATCTCCTTGCCCAGTTCCACATAGCCGACCAGCGCCCCGTCGGCGTAGACGGGCTGCACCACCCGCAGGGTGAAGGTGCCCAGCGGGCTCAACTCGATGCCGGAGGTGGTCTTGCCGGTGCGTTCGGCTTCCCGCGTCGTGAAGCGCTCGATCCGGTCGCCATGTTTCTCCGGCTGGTGAATCCGCAGGAGGCAGACGCGGTTGGCGGCGAAGAAGGAGAAACGCGTCAGGTGGTTCTCCCGGTGCAGCGTCTCGAACAGGGGCTGCCAGTCGGCCAGGAGGCGGTCCGCATCACCCGCGCGCAGGGCCTGCTGCACCGCGTTATTGACGGCAAGCAGCTGGGTAACCATGGCCAGGCCGGAGGCCTGCTGGTTCAGGCTAATCCGCAGATCGTGGGCCACCTCGGCGGCACGGTTGACGATGGCCGCGGTCAGTTGTTGCTGATGCTGGCGCCAGAGGAGCGCCCCCGCCCCCGCCATCAACACCACCACCATGATCGCCAGGGGCGGCAGCAGTTGCGCCAGGACCGGCTTGGGCGTGGCGGCGACGCGCCGGGTAGCCGACAGCGCGACCATCACACCGATGAAAATGATCAGCATCAAGCCCACGGGCAGGGCTATTCTGGCGGCGACCTCCCATTGCCAGTCGCGGGCATCGATGTCCATGCCCAGCACGGCGAGCAAATCGCCGCTGCCCTTGTAGGCCCCGGCGCAGATAATCAGATCATCCACCCGCTCGACATAGGTGGTCTTGGGCTGGATCTTCTGGGTCGCCGGATTCTCGTATGGGTAATCGACCCAACCGCGGCCCTTGGTCAAAGCGATGTCTTGTATCTCCTTGCGGAAAGAGTTGCCCCCGGACCCGTCCTGTTGGTCGCGCAGGTTCTGGCCCACCCGTTCCGGTTTCACCGGATGGGCCTGCAGGGTCATGCCCTGGTCGTAGGCGAAGACGTAGAGGCTTTTCCGGCGAAACTCGCCCTGCGGGTCGTTAGCCTCCTGGAGAAAACGCTCGCGGCCCTGCTGCCGGTAGAAGGCCACGGCCTTGCGCACCAGGGCCTGAGCGTCGTCCGGGGTGACCAGGCCGGAGAGCGCCGTCGCCGTATCGGTGATCGGGATCAAACCCGAGACCCAGGTGCCCCACCGGTCGGTGACCGGCCCTTCGACGGCCTCGACCCGGTCCACGAACACGCGGTGAGCCACCGCCGAAACTTCGTCATAGCTCTGCCCGGGGGGGGAATAGCTCTCCGAGCCGGCCGGCTCACTGTCCACGAAGAAAAACACCGTACCCTCCGCCTTGCGACCCATCAGATAGACAAACCGGCATTGCGGGCTGGCGGCGCAAATGGCGGCCAGTTGTTCCTTGAGGCGCAGATATTCGCGGCTTTCCAGGTCCGCCGGCGTGCCGGTGAGCGCTTGGAGGTGCTCAACATTGACCGCCTGTACCGCTACCCGCAGCCGCTGCAGCAGGTCGGTGCGCAGCGCGCGGTCGGCCTGCACCACCGTCCACCAGGTGAACAGCGCCCCCAGGGTGAACATGGCCAGCAGTAGCGCCGCCGTCAGATGCGGCTGGTTCATACCCTGAAAACGGCTGGTCGCTGGATCAATCATGGTAAGGGCTCGGCCCGGGTCGGGGGTACCTCAGCCTGCCGGGGCGAGCCCCCCCATGGCGCGGGCCTCGTCGGCCACCGAGCGGTCGCGGTCTCGGCCCGGGGCTGTTCCGCAACGGCGCGCGGATAATCACCGTGGTTTAAGTAACTCAGGTTGAAGGAGTCGCTGGCGACCGCGCTCCACGGGACCAGGGGGTTGGCCACGCCGTTGCGAAATCTCGGGATCAATACCCTGTCACCCCGGGGCTGGTCCGGCATCAGGCCGCCCGCCTATCCAGGAAGTGCTGTAAGACAGCGTTGGTGGCCGCCAGCAAACGCTGGAATTCGGGGAAAACCTCGGCCCCCCGGGCCAGGTTGCCCACCCGCCCACTGTTCTCGAGCTGGAAGGCGACCTCATGGAGTGGCTCGTTGCCGATGTTGCCCGTGGCGCCCTTGATGGAGTGGGCGTGGTTGCGCAGGGCCTCGGCGTCGCCCCGTTCCAGGGCCGCGGCGATCTCGGTCAGGAGGTACGCCGACTCGCCCAGGTAGACCTCGGCAATCTCCGCGGCTAGCTCATCGTCGTTATCCAAGCGTTCCAGCAGGTCCTCGATGCGGAAAACCCGCTCGGGTGGGGCGGCAATCTCCGGCGGGTCCACTTTCCCGTCCGCGTCCGCCGCGGCGTCCTTCAGGTGATACGCCAGGGTGGCGGCCAGAAGCTGACGCTGCACGGGTTTGGTCAGGAAGTCGTCCATGCCCGCCCCCAGGCAACGTTTCCGGTCGTCCGCCGTGGCGAAGGCGGTCATGGCGATGATGGGCTTGTGCTTGCCGGTGCCGGCTTCGTGGAGGCGGTACAGGCGGGTCGCCTCCAGGCCATCCATTTCCGGCATCTGTACGTCCATCAGCACCAGGTCGTAGGGTACGGAATAGAGGGCGTCGAGGGCCTCCTGGCCGTTACTCACCGCATCCGCACGGTAGCCGAGCTGCCAGAGTATGGCCAGGGCGACTATCTGGTTGGTGACATTGTCCTCGGCCACCAGGATGCGGAAGGGCCGCCCGGAGGCGTGTCCGTCGGCGACCGCCGGCTGGCGCGGCTGGGTGCGGTGGCGGTTGCGCGGCGGGGTGCGTTCCTCGAACAGGCGCAGCAGGGTGCGCTGCAGGGCATTGCTTTTGACCGGCTTGGGCAGAAAGGCGGCGAAACCGGCGTGCTCCAGGGCCGCGGCGTCGCCGATCTGGTTGCGCGAGGAGAGCATGATGAGCTTGGGCGCACCGAATTCGTCGTTGGCCAGGATGGTCTTGCCGAGCGTCAGGCCGTCGGTGTCGGGCATCATCATGTCCAGGATGACGATCTCCACCGGGTGCTGATCGGCGACAGCCTCCTTGAGGCGCAGGAGCGCCTGGTCTGCATTGTCGGCCTGGTGGACCACACATTCGTAGGCCCCCAGGTACTCGCGGAAGACGCGCAGGTTGGTGGCGTTGTCGTCCACCACCAGGACGTGCTTGCCGACCAGGAGCTTGCTGCCAGGGTCGAGGGGCTTGACCGTGGCGTCAACTTTGAAGGGCAGGGCGAACCAGAAGGTGGACCCCTTGCCCGGGGTGGAGTCCACCCCGATGGACCCGCCCATCATCTCGGTGAGGCGCTTGGAGATGGCCAGGCCCAAGCCGGTGCCGCCGTAGCGCTTGGTGGTGGAGGCATCCACTTGAGAGAAGGAGCGGAACAGGCGGTTGCGGTGCGCCTCGGGAATGCCGATGCCCGTGTCGATGACCCGGAACAGCAAGTCGCAGTGCCCGGGGTCGGACCCCTCGTCGACCCGCTTGATCTCGATGGCCACCTCGCCGCGTTCGGTGAACTTGATGGCATTGCCCGTGAGGTTGACCAGGATCTGGCGCAGTCGCCCGGAGTCGCCGCGCAGACGTACGGGGATCTCGCGGGGCAGCAGGCAGGTGAACTGCAGGCCCTTTTCGTAGGCGCGCTGGGCCAGGATGTCGGCCACGTCCTCCACGGTGGTGCGCAAGTCGAAACCGGCGACCTCCAGTACCACCTTGTTGGCCTCGATCTTGGAGTAGTCGAGGATGTCGTTGATAACGGTGAGCAGGGCATCGCTGGAACTGCGGATGATCTCCACAAACTCGCGCTGCTCCTCGTCCAGGGCCGTGTCTAGGAGCAGCCCGGTCATGCCGATGACCCCGTTCATGGGGGTGCGGATCTCGTGGCTCATGCTGGCCAGGAACTCGCTCTTGGCCTGGTTGGCCGCCTCCGCGGCCTCCTTGGCCGCCACCACGGCCTCCGTGGCGCGCCGGCGCTCGCTGACATCGCGGATGCTGGAGCGCTGGCCCAGGCAGGTCCCGTCGGTGTCGTAGATGGGCTGCCAGGACAGGGCCACCCACAGAATCTCGCCGTGCTTGTGGACCAGGCGGAACTCCAGGTCGCTGCCCTGGCTGACGCTATAGCTCTTCAGGGCCTCGCGCAGTATCGGGCGGTCCTCCGGGTAGACCATGGGCAGCGGGTATTCCTGCATGTGCAGGCACTCTTCCACCCGGTAGCCGGTGAGGCGCTCCACCGCCGGATTGACCCACAGCAGTCGGCCCTGAGGGTCAGTCCAGTTCTCCCAGTCGTAGGTGAAATTGGCGATGGCGCGGAACTCCCGTTCCCCCTTGGCCAGGGCCGCCTCGGCGCGCAGGCGCTCGGCGATCTCTTTCTCCAGGGCGCGGTTCTTATCCTGGACCTCCTGTTCGCGGCGCGCCGATTCGGTGAGGTGGGCCTCCAGGGCGGCGGCATGCAGATTGAGCTGAAAGACCATCACCAACCCCCCCAGGACCAGGGCCGCCAACAAACCCAGGCCGAGCATCTGTTGCCAGGGCTGGAGGTTACCCTCCACCTGCGATACCGGCGCGATCTCCACCAGGTGCAAAGGGGTCCCCTCCACCGGGGCGACCGAGGCCAGCATGGGGACCGGGCCGTTGGGCCGCTGGGCGGTATAGTGCAGGGCCTCGCGGGGGGGTGGGCCAGACGGGATGCGCAGGCCTTCCAGCAGGGGGTTCGGTGCCCTCCCCACCGGTTCGAGGCCCGCGGCGGTGGCGCTCACCAGCAGGGGCGCGAAGGCCTCGGTCGCATCGCCATGGGTGAGCATGGCGCGGTAGAGGTCCTGGGGGTTTAGCCAGGCCAGGATCTGACCGGCGTACTGCTCCTTGAGGTAGTAGGCGCTGGAGACCAGCAGGGCCCGCCCCCCGTCCTGGGTCAGGATCGCGCCTTGGCGCAGGTGGGGGTCGAGAAAGCTCTTGAACTGGCGCGGGTCTGGGTCCTCGGCGTCCGCCAGGGTATCCGCCAGGGTATCCGCCACGGTGTCGCCATTGGCGTCGATGAGCAGGATGCGGCGGTAGATGGGTCTGCCGTCGATCTGTTTACGTTTGATCAGATTTTCGAAGCTAATATGGACGTAACGCTTGTCCGCCTTCTCGGTAATGCCGATGTCCTTGGCCTTATTGTCGAAATAGACAAAGAGTGGCGGGGCCAGGGCGAGGTTTTGCAGGTCGTCACGCCGCTCGGCGAAGAAGTACTCCAGGGCTCCGGCGCGCCGCTCGGTCTCCTGATGGACCTTGTCGCGCAACAGGTCCTGCAATCGGGCGGTGGCCTGGAAGTTGCTGTAGAGCAGGAAGGTGACATAGCCCAGCAGGGCAATCCCCGAAAGAACCGTAGCGACGGCATGCTTTTGCGACAGCTTGGCAGTGGGTTTGTCGGTCATGGCCTGAGGTTCGATCTCATGGGGGCTGGTCTGTCACGGTCCGGAGGGGCCCCGCGCGAGCCTTGAATGGCCGGGGATCGCACCTGGCTGGGCCCCGGGGGGGTGCTGGGTTGTGCCGCGGTCGCCACCGGGTCGGGGTGGTGTCGGTCCAGGGCAGCCGGGGGAGTTATTGCTTGACTGGGAGGAAGTTCGGGAAGTAGTCGCAGACAAAGGGGTAGTACTTGTTGACCAGTTCAGCGAAGCTGCCATCGGCGCGCATTTCGGCGAGCATCTTGTTGAACTCGTCGCGCAGCTTTGGTGAGTCCCGGCGGAAGGCCGGGGCCATGTCCTGCTCCTCGCTCACCGGGCCTATGATCTTGATCTCCCCAGGCCATTTCTGAAGGGCGACCAAGGCGTCGGGGACATCGAGCAGGGTGAGTTCGGACTTGTTGGCGATCATGGCCGGGGCCAACTCGTTAAGGCCGCCCTCGAACAGAGAGATCTTGGCGCCGGTCTTCTCGATGTCGTAAAGGCGCGGGTCCAGGCAAGTATCGACCTTGCCCATCAGAGACTTGTCCTTGAGCACTGACTTGGTGGCGAGGATGTCGTCCGCCAGGGACCGGGTGGGGCGGATGGGCGAGATCGCGGAGTCGGCCCGCGACACCAGCCACACCTGGTTGGGGAAGGTCACGCCGCCGAAGAGCACGGCCTGTTGTCGCCAGGGGATAATGGTCACGCCGTTGGCCAGCACATCACCTTTGATGGGGACCTCGGCCAGTACCTCGAACTCGTTCCCATGGGCCTTGATCTCCTTACCGGTGAGGTCGCCGAAGGCCAGCGGCCAGTCGGTTTTGACATATTCGTAACGTACCCCGATGCGCTTGGCGAAGCGCTGCATCAACTCCACGTCCATGCCATCGCCGGCACCGGTGACGAAGTTGGCGTAGGGGATGCCCAGGTGGCGCAGGACGCCGGCGTCCTTGACCTCGTCAAGGTCGATGGCGGCGGCCAGGGCCGCGGGTACCGTCAGGATGGCGGCCAGGGCCAAGAGGGTGGCGGCCGCAAAGTGGCCAAGGTGGGCTTGGGGGCTGGCGGTCATCGAGTCCTCCACAGCGCGTGCTGGGTGAGTGGTGAGGCAGGGAGGGAGGGGTAAGGGGACGGAATTCCAACCGTTTGGCGGACGATAACACCCCAGCAAGACTCGCCGCAAGGTCCCGCGCGAGCCAACCAGAGCTGCCCCCATGACGCCCCCTACCAAAGCCGTATCCAGCGCCTCCGCCGCCGGGAGGCCATCCTGCCGCGCGCCACCACCCTGCTGGAGAGTGCCTGGGTATCTCGGGTCGTCAGGTCTAAGTCGCCCGTACCAAGGCTGTCGGGACCCGGATCGGAGCGATCAGGAAAATACTCATTAAATCATTATACTAGGGGCCGCTACTTCATTACGCTAACGCCTCGGCGCCTTGAGCAGGGCGTCTTGGCCACCCTGATGGAACTCGATCCGTCTTGGCGCCGGACTTGGTCGGGTCGAAGCCCCGCAATGGGACCGAGAACTGGTGGGCATACGGGTCCCGGTCACCCACCAACTGCCGCGCCAGCGCCTAGAGATTCTGCTCGGCGCGGCGGATCGACTCCTGGAAGCAACCGGCGCCAGGTTGTTCAGTACCCGTACGTCGCCGCCCGGGCCCTCGGCGCCCATGGTGTATGAAGTGGGATAACATACAGGAGGGACCCGATGGCGGTGGTCGGGAAAAAGACGTAACGCAACTTGCCGCCAGACTTGTGGAGTGTCTGCCCGAGCACCATCCTTTACCGACCCTTCGCCTTAGTCACCTTTCCGAATTGAACATGATTTCGATACGGACAGCCTGACCTCGACGGTATGTTCGCGGCGGTCATCCACTAGCGGGACCTTAGAGTCGTTTCGCTCGACTCCATCCACCGTCACCCGCGTCCCGCCTTCTCCGCCGGCCACTTGGGTCACGGCGATCCGGTAGAGCGTCTCCCGATAACGGTAACGCAACTTGAACCCGGCCCAATCGGCGGGTAGGCAGGGCACGACATACAGGGTATCGTCCTCGAGCCGCAGCCCCAGCAGGGATTCCAGGATCAGCCGATACATCCAACTCGCCGAGCCGGTATACCAGCTCCAGCCGCCGCGCCCGATATGCGGCACGACGCCATAGACATCGGCTGTGATGACATAGGGCTCGACCTTGTAGGTTGCGATGTCCTCGGGCGAGCGCCCGTGGTTGATCGGGTTAATCATGGAGAAAAGCTCCCAGGCCTTCGCCGCATCGCCCAGGCGCGCGAACGCCATCGTTGCCCAGATGGCTGCATGGGTGTACTGCCCGCCATTCTCGCGCACGCCGGGCACGTACCCCTTGATATAGCCCGGATTCAAATCGGAGGTGTCGAAGGGCGGATCCAGGAGTTGAATCAACCCGGCATCCCGGCGTACCAGGTGTGCATCCAGCGCCGCCATCCCCGTGCGTGCACGCTCCGGATCGCCGGCCCCGGAGAGCACCGACCAGCTTTGCGCGATGGAATCGATCCGGCATTCGTCCTGACTCGCCGAGCCCAGCGGGGTACCGTCGTCGAAATAGGCGCGCCGGTACCAGCCGCCATCCCAACCATGCTCCTCGATGTTCGTGCGCAACCGGGCGGCCTCTGTCAGGCAGCGCTCCACGAAGGGCTCGTCGCCCTGCAGGCGCGCCACCGCGCAGAACTGTGTGAGCACCTCGTAGAGGAACCAGCCCAGCCAGATGCTCTCGCCCCGGCCCTGGATCCCGACCAGGTTCATGCCGTCGTTCCAGTCGCCGGATCCCATCAGCGGCAGTCCATGTTCGCCGAATCGCAGGCCGTGCAGGATGGCGCGTACGCAGTGCTGGTAGAGACTCGCCGATTCCTCGGACTGACCCGGGAGATCGTAGTAGGAGTCGTCCTGCCCGCTGACCAGGCGGCCCTCCAGGAACCGGGTCGTTTCATCCAGCACCTCGGTATCCCCGGTGGCCAGGACATAGCGGCAGGTCGCCAGCGGGAGCCAGAGATAGTCGTCGGAGCAACGGGTGCGTACCCCACGGCCCGAGGGCGGATGCCACCAGTGCTGGACATCGCCTTCCGGAAACTGACGTCCGGCGCACAGCAGCAGGTGCTCGCGCAGCAGTGCGGGCTCGGCATGGACGAGTGCCATCGCGTCCTGCAACTGGTCGCGGAATCCGAAGGCGCCGCCCGACTGGTAGTAACCGCTGCGCGCCCACAGGCGGCAGGCCAGAGTTTGATAGAGGAGCCAGCCGTTGGCCAGGACGTCGAGCGCGGGGTCCGGGGTGTCCACCTGCACGGCGCCCAGGGTATGCGTCCACTGCGCCTGGATCGCCTCCAGCGCGGAGCGGGCGGCGGACGCCCCGCGGTAGCGATTCACCAGTGTGCCGGCATCATCGGCACCACGCCGACCGGCCACGCCCAGCCGGAAGACGATTTCATGGGTTTGCCCGGCGGCCAGATCGACGCTCACCTGGAGCGCGGCGCAGGCATCCAGACCGGCACCAACCTTTCCGGAAAGCCGCAACCGCGTCAGCGCGGCCGGTGCCCCGAGGGTTCCGTTGCGCCCGATGAATTCAGTCCGGTCGCCGCTGACGGTCCGGGTAGGATCGTCCACGTCGAAAAAGGCGCGGCGGTCGGCAAATTCGGTGTTGTAGGGGTTATGCGCGAAGAGCGCGCCGCTGATCGGATCGATCTCGGTGATGACGTGCAGGGCCGACTTGGGACGCAGATCCCCGAGCACCCACTCCACATAGCCGGTCGCGGACAGCCGGCGCGCCTGATTTGACCGATTGCGCAGCTTGAGCACCGAGAACTTGATCGATGCGTCCACCGCGACGTAGACCCACAACTCCGAGGCGATGCCATCCTCGGTGTGCTCGAAGACGCTGTAGCCGAAGCCGTGCCGGCTGACGTATTCCGACGCACCGCCGACGGGCAGCGGCGTGGGTGACCAGAGGTGACCGCTCTCCTCGTCGCGCAGATAGAAGGCCTCGCCGCTCGCGTCGCTGACCGGGTCGTTGTGCCAGGGCGTGAGGCGGAACGCGTGGGCATTCTCGCTCCAGGTATAGGCCATGCCGCTCGCCGAGACGACCGTCCCGAAGTGCGCGTTTGCCAGGACATTGACCCAGGGTGCGGGTGTCGTCCGGCCGGGCGCGGTCGTGATGAGGTATTCGCGCCCGTCGGGGGTGAAGCCGCCCAGCCCGTTGTCGAAGAGGCGCTGCGCGGGACCGTCCGGCTCCGCGTCGCCGGCCGATTTGGGCTCGACGCCGCGACTCCATCCCGCAAAACGGCTGCGGGTTGGGCGTAGGAGCGGGACAGGCGCTTGCGGCGGAGCGCGCCGACCGAGCTGTTCGACCAGATTACCCCGTGTATCACTGAGGATGACCCGTGCCACGGTCTGGAAGAGGATGCGGTCCTCGTTGGAGATCTGATCGGCCGGGCGGACGAAGATGCCGCCGGGTCGGTCGATCACATGCGCCTCGGCGCCCGCGGCGATCAAACCCAGGATCCGATCCTGGAGCTGCTGGCGGTAACCGGCGCGATCCTCGTTCCAGATCACCAGATCCACCGTCAATCCCTTCAGGCGCCAATAGGCATGCGCCTGTACCAACTGATGGACCAGCTCGATGTTCTCCGGGTCGCCGATCTGCACCAGCACCAGCGGGACATCGCCAGAGACCGCATGGCTCCAGAGCCCGGATTGTCCGCGCCGATTTTGAGCGAGCACGCTCGGCTTGGCGCGCAGCGAGGCATTGGCATAGAGGATCGAGCTGGCCAGGCGTCCATAGAGCTGCACGTCGGACTGGCTGGCATTGATCTGGCGCAGCACCACCTGGCTGTGGGTCCAGGCCAGATCGAAGACGCGATCGGCGAGGCGCTGATCCCGGTATTTCTCGACCAGGCTCATGGCGACCTCGCGACTGTCGCCGATGCCGGTGACCCGATCGATGGTAACGAATTGATCCAGATCCAGGGTGATGGCATAGCGGATCACGGCCACGGGATCCAGCACCGAGCCCGCGCTGCCCGAGAGGGCCTCAAACCCGTGCATCGCCTGCGGATCGGCGACGGTGCGGTCGCGCCCGATGAAGCGCATCCGGTCCGTTTCATAGGAGGGCGCGCCGCAGTCGGCCCCGCGCACCACCATCAGGTGAAACATCCAGGGCGAGGACTCCTCCCGCGAGCGTGGCCGGCGGGTGCAGAGGATCGCCGGTTGCGGGTCGAGCAGCTCGGTCTGCACGAAGAGGTTGCTGAAGGCCGGATGCGCCGCATCCGCGGCGGGCGGGGCGAGCACGACCTCGGCGTAACTGGTGACCTCGATGACCCGGCGGTTGCGCGAGCGGTTGGTGATGCGCACCCGGCGCAGCTCGATGTCGTCTTCCGGCGAGACGGCGATCTCGGTATAGGACTCGATCCCCTGATCGCGACGGCGAAACTCGGCGCGACCCTCCGAGAAGATGGCCTCGTAGCTGTCCGGCTGTTTGAGCGTCGGCTGATAGGCGGTCGACCAGAAGTCGCCGCTCGCCAGGTCGCGCACGTAGCAAAAGGTACCCCAGTGGTCGCGGGTGGTGTCTTCGTACCAGCGAGTGACGGCCAGATCCTTCCAGCGACTGTAGCCGCCGCCCGCGTTGGTGACCATCACGTGGTAGCGGCTATTCGACAACAGCTTCACCTCGGGGATTGGCGTATTGGGGCTGGTGAACACGCGCATCTCCGCATCCTGACTGCTGGAGGTGGCGCGGATGTCGGTGGGCTCGCCGGTCGCGTGCAGATAGAAGGAGGGTGTCTTGGGGATGCGCTCCTGCAGCAGCAGAGCGGTCGCCTGAAACATCGGTGCCGCCATAAAGCGTCGCTGCATCGGACGGTCCAGAAGCAGATAGGCGAGCGACAGAAAACTCATGCCCTGGTGATGGGCCATGAAGGAGCGCACCACGGCGCTCGTCTGCCCGCGGGGGAGCCGGGACGGCGTGTAGTCGATCGCCTCGTAAAAGCCGTAGCGGCCTTCGAAACCGCTCGCGGTGAGCCGCTGGAGATTCCGGCACGCCGCCTCGGGCGCCACCATCAGCGCGAGCGCGGAGGCATAGGGTGCAATGACCAGATCCTCGGCCAGCCCGCGTTTGAGACCCAGGCCGGGCACGCCGAAGGCGCGGTACTGATAGTTCAGATGGAGATCGACCGTGTTGTAACCGGATTCGGACACGCCCCAGGGGACACCGCGCAGTGTGCCGTACTCGATCTGTCGGGCCACCGCCGTCCGATAAGTCCGGTCGAGCAGGGTGTTGTCGTAGGTTGGCATCACCAGCAGCGGCATCAGGTATTCGAACATGGAGCCGCTCCACGACAGGAGCGTCGACTCGCCGGCAGCGACGGTCAGCAGGCGGCCCAAGGCAAACCAGCTCTCCTGCGGCAGATGGCCCTGCGCTATCGCCACGAAACTGCCCAGCCGCGCTTCCGAGGCCAGCAGGTCGTAGAAGCTCGCATCCTGCCGCCGCTCGCCGACGTTATAGCCGATCGCCAACAGATGACGCGACGGGTCGTACAGGAAGTCATAGTCGGCCTGGGCCAGCTCGCCGGCTTGGAGGGCCAGGTGTTCGAGCGCGGCGATCCGCTCGCGGGCTGCACCGTCTGCATCCCGGTCCGCTTCGAGCCTGGCGAGCTGCCGGAGCGTCAGGGACAGATCGTGAGACCCTTCCGCTCCGACCGACACTGGGGTCGCCAGCGAGGGCGCAAGCAACAGCAGATCGTTCAGGAGGGCGCGGCATTGACGGTCCAACGCCCATGCCCATTCGTTCGCGGCGCCCTCGGTGTGCGCATCCAACGCCTGCGCCGCAGCCTCGGCTGCCGTTGCTAATGACGCGAGATACTGACGAGCCGTCGCCAGCGTGGCGGGCGGCGACTGCGAGGCCGACTTCAGGATCTGCCGCAATGGCATGAGCGCTGGGTGCGGGACGTCATTGCGATGCGGTTCGGGACCGGCTTCGAGCGTGTCCGCCAGAATCTCGAAGCTGTCCTCGATTCCCTCCAGCCAGCGAGGGTTGAGAACGGGGGCGTCGATCAGTGCGAGCAGACCAGGCTGCAAGGTCAGCAGATGACCCGCGAGGTTGCCGCTGTCCACCGACGAGATATAGAGCGGGGCGAGCGGCTTGAGTGTCTGGGTGTCGTACCAATTAAAGAAATGGCCGCGATAGCGCTCCATGCCAGCCATCGTGTCCAGCGTGTTAGTCGTGCGCTCGATCAGTCCTGAGACCGGCAGATAGCCGAAATCATAAGCGGCCAGATTCGCCAGCAGCGACATCCCCATATTGGTCGGCGAGGTGCGATGCGCGACCACGGCCACGGGATGCTCCTGATAGTTGTCCGGCGGCAGCCAATGGTCCTCCGGCCCGACGAACCGCTCGAAGAAGGCCCAGGTCTTGCGAGACAGGTTGCGGAGAAAGCGCACTTGGTCGATCGTCAGGCGGGCCTCGCGACGCGTCAAGGGGCGACTGATCCACCAGGCAATGGTGGGCGCGGTCAGCCAGAGCAACAGGATCGGCCCCGCGACGATCAGCAGGGCCGGGTTGAGCCAGGCCAGTGCCGAAGTCGTGACCAGGGCCAGCAGGGGTGCAATCCACATCGCCCTGTGAACGGTGACGATGCCCCGACGCGAGCGATCCAGGTCGCCCGACGAGGTCCATTCCAGCAGGTGTCGATGGCTGACCCGCATCCGCCAGAGGGTGCGGACCGTGGCATCCAGGCTGAAGTACCCCTCGTAAGGGAGACAGGCGACGGTGAAAAGCGCCTGGGCCAACTGCCGGACCGCCGTGCGGAGCGCGGCGGCAAGGTGATCACGCCAGCGCACGTCGCCCGGCTTTTGCAGGCCGTTCAGGAGTGCGGTCAGCAATGACGGAATCAGGGAGATGCCGAGCACCGCCAGGGTCCATAGCCCAGGGGACGCCGTGAGCGTCCAGCCCAGCACGAACAGCAGAGTCAGGGCCGCCGGCACGAGACTACGCCGCAGATTATCGGCCAGCTTCCAGCGCGACAGCGCCGAAAGCGGGTTCTGCCGCGGGCGTCCGTCGAGACCGGGAACGCGCGGCAACAGCCAGCACGCGATTTGCCAGTCGCCGCGAATCCAGCGGTGGCGTCGGCTCACGTCCGCGCTGTAACTCGCGGGATAGTCTTCGTACACCTGCACATCGGAGACCAACCCCGACCGTGCATGGCAGCCTTCCAGCAGGTCATGGCTAAGGATGCGATTTTCCGGAAACCGGCCTTCGAACGCCTGCTCGAAGACATCGACATCGTAGATGCCCTTGCCGATGAAGGAGCCTTCTTCGAACCAATCCTGATAGACATCGGAGACGGCGTGGGTATAGGGATCGATGCCGGCGTCGTCCCCGTGCAGCCGCGCATACCGCGATTGGTTGGCGCCGGGCAGACTGACGGCCACCCGCGGCTGCAGAATACCGTAGCCCTCCGAGACCAACTGCCGATCGCGGTCGTAGTGTGCCCGATTGAGCGGGTGTGCCAGGGTCCCGACCAGCTCCCGGGCCGCATCGCGCGGGAGTTGGGTGTCGGTGTCCAGAGTAATGACGTAGCGCACACCAAGCAGGATCCTCGTCTCGCCTACGATCGTCGCGAAGCGATCGGCGGCCCCGCCGCGCAACAGGGAGTTAAGATCGGCGAGCTTGCCGCGTTTGCGCTCGTAACCCATCCAGATCCGTTCTTGCGGATTCCATCGACGCGGGCGGTGGAAGAGGAAAAAGCAATCGCCGCCGTCGCGTGGGTATTTCTCGTTCAGGGCCTCAATCCCTTGGACGGCCAGCCGGAGCAGTGGCTCGTCTTCGGGCTGCGTCTGCGCCGGTGCATCGCGAAAATCGGTCAGGAGTCCAAAGAGCAGGCTGTCGTCCCGATTAGCCAGGAACCGGACCTCCAGCCCCTCGAGCCGCGCCTCGATGTCCACCGCGCCGGTGAGCATGGTCGGGGTCACCACCAGGGTGCGCGATTCCGACGGAATGCCGTCGGAAAAATCCAGGCTCGGCAGCGGATAGGGTGTCGCGAGCAAGGTGGCCAGCCAGTTCACCAGCGCCACCGCGAGCTGACTGGTGCCCAGCACGGCGGGCACCGCCAGGAGCAGTAGTAGCCAATTCGACAGGCTGTCGGGCTGCGCCAGCAGCGCCCCGGTGAAGAACACCGTCAACAGGAGGATCGCGCCCAGATAGAGGAACAAGGGAAACCGCCGACCCCGTCGCTGCAGCGACTCCAGGCTACAGAGGCGGGCCCGCGCCCGGTGCTCCAGTCGCGGCAATCCGCGATCGATCAGATAAAACCCCACATGCGCCGCGCGCTCGCCGGCGTCGTTCCCGACCGCGCCTTCGCGCGCCAGCTCGACCGCCCGGCGCGCCACATCCGCCTCGGACAGGGGGCTGTTCTTCGCGACCTTCTCCACGACGTGGCGATAACGGTCGCGGGTGGCAAAATCCATCCGGCCGTAAATCCCGCCCGGATCCTCGCGCAAGGTCTGCTCGACCAGGCTCATGGATTCCACAAACTCGCGCCAGTCCGTCGCCCCGAGGAAACGCAGACTGCCGATGCTATTGCCGATAGAGACCTGGTCGGCGGCCTGTTGCTGGTTCTCGACCTGCACCAACTGCTCGATGGTCAGGCCCGACTCGGCGAGATGATGCTCGATCCAGGTCAGCGGCAGGGCCAAGGCGGAGCTCTGCCCCTGCAGTCGACGCGCCAACTCCGCGACAAAGGCGCTCGACAGGGGCGGGGTCGGGCGCGCCATGTCGGCGATCACCAGGATCAGATTTTTGGGGTCCTGCTCGACCATCGCCATCATCCGATCGGCCCAGCCATCGGCCATGTTCTGGTCGGTTCGGCTGGCGGCGATGAGGACCGCGACACGGCGCAAATTCTCGATTAGCGCCAGTCGCAGCATGATCGGGATGGCCCACAATTCGCCCAGCCGCAGGGTGGCGACCGTCTGATAGGCCGCGACGAAACGGTTGAGGTTCTCCGGATCTACCCGACCATCGCCATGGGCGATGATCTCAAGCGCGAGGTCATAGACGCGCGGCAGTCCGGCGGATGGTCCCTGGAGCAGGCGCGGCAGTTGCCGGCTGTAGCCCTTAGGAAGATGTCGCTTTGCGGTGCGGATCTGATCTTCGATCAGATAAAAATTGTCGAGGAGCCATTCGCCGGCCGGCGCGATCCGACGGTTCTCCGTGACGGCGGCCATGAGTAATCGGCAGACGCCGATCAGGATGGTTTCGTTCTCGGTCAGGCGAGCGAGCAGAGAATCCGGCGGATGTCCGGGCATCAAGGCGTGGGCATCGGCCAGGCGCTTGCCGTGCTCTTCCATCTGCACGGTGCTGAAGAGCTCCGAGCGCAGCGGTGGCTCATCGCCGACAAAGCCTTTGATCGAACCCTTGCCGGGAAGCCATCGCCTGAATTGGAGCAGGGTATCGCGAATCGCCAAATGACCCTCCTTCAAGTTTCCCGTCTCCGATAGCTTGAGGATTGTGCTGATAAGACTCCGGGTGAATTACTTGTAATGCGATTTGAACGTATTGAAAGAATCCTTGAATGCCTCCCAGACATGCTCGGCTTCCGCTTTGACCTGCGCCCAGTTACTTTCGGTAGCCGCCTGCATCTCCGCTAGTTTTAGCTCGCCTGCCGCACGCGTAGCACGCAATGCCACGAGTTGCTCCTCGTATTTCACCTTGGCATCCTCCCTAATTTCATGCGCCTTCTCCTGGAGCGTGTCGATTTCGGTATTCCAGGCATCCAGTTGCGCTTTCATTTCCGCAACGGATTCGTCTTTTTTGATCATGGTTCTTGCTCCTGTTCCAGACTGTAGGTGTAAAGTGTCTCGTTCATCGAGGTGACAATGGCCGAAAACCGACTTTACGGGAATTAAATTTCTCCGGACGGGAGACCGGGTTTCGGTCTCTAGAGCGGTCGAGCTCAGACGTTCCTCGGCACGAACAACAGCAGCCCGCCGACCACGATCGACGCCACACCGGCCCAGATCGGAATGTTGACCGTCTCGCGGTCCTGGACCGTCAACTCGAGTGGCCCTATCTGGGCCTGCGTGGTTTCCTTCGTATAGCTGAAGCCGCCATATGCCAAACCCAGGCTGCCGCCGATGATCAATGCCACGCCTGCAATCTTGAGTGCGTTCATTTCGTCTCCCGAAATAGATAAAACTGTGTTCTAGTCAGATTGCGGGGCGATCCCTCGGCTCCCAGTCGAAAAGGGCGATGCGTGTTGAAGATTTAGGTTGACACGGCATCACCGGCCTGGTCTGTACGCCATCGCACATAATGACGAGGGTCGGCAGGTTATGTTTGTTAGCGCACTGAATGATCAGGTTTTCCGACGTAACCTTTGAAGTGAAGCGAGGCTCTCCCAGGGAACACCCCCTTGCCGAATGTTTCCGTTCCAGCCCGGCCAACGAGGAGACCGCACATGCATCCCGAGAAGAACTCCAATCCCTTCGACAATCGTCTTCTCGCGTCGTTGCCGGACGATGAGTATCGGCAGGTGCTGGCGAGCTGCGAGTCCGTCGAGCTTGCGCGCGACGAGGTGATCAACGAACCGGGCGAGCAGATCCGTCACCTCTACTTCCCCACCGATTGCTTCTTCTCTCTGGTGACGCCACCGATCGATCACGCCGGTCTGGAGGTCCGACTGGTCGGCAGTGAGGGGATGGTCGGAATACCACTTATCTTGGGGATCGAAGTGACGCTGCTGCGGACCGTTGTCCGTGGCGCGGGTCCCGCCTGGCGCATGACCGCGGAGCGGTTTCCGGTGACACTCGGAAAGAGCATCGCACTGCAAACTACGCTCAACCGCTACCTCTTCGTGGTGACGAACCAGGTCGAGCGGATGGTCGCCTGCACCCGTTTCCATGTGCTGGAAGCCCGTCTCGCCCGCTGGCTGCTGATGACCCAGGACCGGGCGCATTCGGATCACTTCCATGCCACCCATGAGTTCCTGGCCCTCTTGCTCGGGGTGCGCCGGGTCGGCATCACCAAGGCCGCGACGGCGCTGCAACAGCGCAATCTCATTCACTACAGCCGTGGCGACATCCGAGTTCTCGATCGGCCGGGCCTGCGAGCCGTTGCCTGCGCCTGTTATGGTCAGTCGGAAGCCTTGTATGAACGGTTCCTGGGCTGATCCAGCAACGCCTGGACTTGGGCTGTGAGCGGTGCCTCAATGCTCTGGGCATGTCCGTACGATAAGGCACTGTGGCGGCTGGCGTTGAGCAGATCCCGACAGTCCACCAAGCCGACCGCCGTCCGGCAGCGGGAAAGTCCGACAGGCTGCTAGCCGAAGGCGGTGGCGAAGAGGTCGAGCAAGGCAGCCACCCCCAGTGCCGGATGGGGCGGGCGTTGCCCGCGGCCTATGCCCTCAGATCAACAGGGAGTAGCCGAGCCCGGCCAAGGCACTGACGCCGATAACCGGGATGATACCGATCCTGTAGCGCCACAGGGCGAGGAAGGCGGCGAGGGTGATGCCCAGCGAGAACCACTCGAAGCGCCCGGCGAAGGGGGCGGAGTCCGTGGCTTCAGGCCACAACACCTGCCAGGCGAAGAACAGGGCCAGGTTTAGGATCACGCCCACCACGGCGGCGGTGATGCCGGTCAGCGGCGCGGTGAACTTCAGGTCATGCCGGGTCGCCTCGACCATCGGGGCACCCACCAGAATGAAGAGGAAGGAGGGCAGGAAGGTGAAGAAGGTCGCGACACTCGCCCCGGCGATGCCGGCCAGGACTAGGGCGTCGGGACCGAACAACTCCTTGGTCCAGCCACCGACGAAGCCGACGAAGGCGACCACCATGATCAGCGGCCCGGGGGTGGTTTCCCCCAGGGCCAAGCCGTCGATCATCTGCTGACCCGTCAGCCAACCGTGGGTCTCCACGCCACCCTGATAGACATAGGGCAGCACCGCGTAAGCGCCGCCGAAGGTCACCAGGGCCGCCTTGGTGAAGAACCAACCCATCTGGGTGAGCGGCCCGGCCCAGTCGTAGGCTAGGTATAGGGAACCCTCCACGAGGGTCCAGATCCCCAGGCCCACCAGGCTGTAGACCAGGGTGCGCGGCCAGGAGAAGCCGGCATGCTCCGGCGTCGGGGTGTGGTCGTCGATCAGGGCCGGGCCATGGCTCTTGTTCGAGGCGCCGTGACTGCCGCCGGTCTTGAACGCGTCCGGGGCAAGGCGTCCGCCAAGGTAGCCGATGATTCCCGCCGCCAGCACGATGTAAGGGAAAGGAATATTCAGCGCAAAGATCCCCACGAAGGCCGCCGCGGCCATGGCCCACAGGACCCCGTTGCGCAGCACCCGGGAGCCGATGCGCCAGGCGGCGAAGACTACGATGGCGGTCACCGCCGGCTTGATTCCATGAAGGATGCCCGCCACCACGGGCACGTCGCCATAGGCCAAATAGACCCAGGTCAGGGCGATCAGGATACCGAGCGACGGCAGCACGAACAGGACCCCAGCCAGGATGCCCCCCAGGGTGCCGTGCATCAGCCAGCCGATGTAGGTCGCGAGCTGCTGTGCCTCGGGGCCCGGCAGGACCATGGTGTAATTCAGGGCATGCAGGAAGCGATGCTCGCTGATCCAGCGCCGACGTTCTACCAAGTCCGTGTGCATCATGGCGATCTGCCCCGCCGGGCCGCCGAAGCTCACGAAGCCGAGTTTGAACCAATAGAGGAAAGCCTCGTACAGCGAGACCGGGGCGGGTGGCGCGATTGGCGGTGCCGGGGCCGTGTGCATCGCCTCTGGGGTTAAGGACATGGGGATACCTCTGGGATTGGGTCTTGGTTTGAAGACGGGGGGCGGGTCACCGCCACCCCGGCGCGCTAGGCAGGTCCAGCCGGTTGCCCACCCCCACCGGCAGGCCGGTGACACCCATGATGATGCTCAACACCCACTTAGGGGCGCTTGGCCCGGGACCGCTTGCGCCCCTGGAAGGCGGCGATCTGCTGGAGGATGGGCTGGAAGGGGATCTTGGCCAGGTCGCCGAAGCGGTCGCTGGCGGCGTCCAGGACCTGGTCGATGTCGGGGATGTGAACGGGCACCGACTGATCGGGCTCCAGGGCGGCGTGGAGGCCGCGCAGGCCACCGACCTGCACGCGCATGGCCTGGGCGTGAGGTAGGGAGGGGCGCTGGTCGGTGGCCTTGAGGGCGAAGCGGGCGTTTCGACGGACCAGGGCCAGGAAGGCCTCGCAGCGGGTCTGGGAGGCCGGGGCGCCGCAGCGCACGCCTTCGCGCTCGGCGATGCAGAAGCGCTGGGCGTGACGACAGTCGCCGTTGCGGGTGAGGAGGGTCTTCTCGTAGGGACAGCCCTGCTCCCTGATGGCCTGATAGGCCTGGCGGAACATCTCTTGGTCCATGGGTGGGCTCTGGCTCCTGGTCAGGTCCGTATCGGGGGCTGGGTCTCCCCCTTGTCGGTGAAGCGGTCGATCTGGCGCCGGTCACGCTTGGTGGGGCGGCCGGGGCGGTCGGCGAGGGTCCCCAGCTCCCGGCGCTCCCGCGCCAGGGCCTGGCGGCGCTCGCGGCTAGCCTCGCCTTCCGCGTAGAGGAGGGCGGCCTCGGCGGCGGGGCGGCGCTGGGGGGCGAGGGCCAGTACCAGAACCTCCCAGACCAGGGAGTCCTTGTGGATGATCAGGCGTGCACCGGGGCGGATGGGACGGCCGGGCTTGGCGCCCTGGCCCTCGACCTCGATCTTGCCGCCATTGATGGCCTCGGCGGCCAGTTGGCGGGTCTTGAAGAAGCGCGCGGCCCAGAGCCACTTGTCCAGGCGCTGCCCCTCGGCGGCGGCGGGCGCCCCGGTTCCCGGACCCCCTGGCGAGCGGGCGGCCTGGCTCATAGGCCGAGCCGGGGGTCGAGTTCGCCGCGGGCCTCCAGGGTCGCCAGGTCGTCGTAGCCACCCACGTGATAATCGTCGATGAAGATCTGGGGCACGGTCCGGCGCTGACTGCGCCGCATCATGAGGCGCATCTGCTCGGCATCCAGATCGACGCGGACCTCCTGGTAATCCACGCCCTTGCGCCGCAAGAGGTGCTTGGCGCGGTCGCAATAGGGACACAGAAGGGTGGAATAAATCATTACGGTGGGCATCTTGGTTGCCTGCGATTTTCGTTTTTCAAGGTCGGGAATGGCCTGGCCGGTTGAAATTGGCGCTGCGGGCCGGAATTAAAGTCTTATGTTTGGCACCTCGGGGTCCCCTTGCCCTTGTAATGCCCGGTCCCCGCTCCGTCAAGGCGTTTCATCACTCGCGCGAGGAGTCCCATGCCCAGCACCGCCCCCACCCTCATCCGTCTCGCGGACTACCGCTCCCCCGATTTCCTCATTGACACCGTGGCGCTGAGCTTCCGGTTGGCGGCGGCGGAGACCCAGGTGGCGGCCACTCTGGAACTGCGCCGCAACCCGGCGGCGACGCGGGGTGATGGCGGCCTGAGGCTGGATGGGGAGGGGCTCGAACTGGAAGGGATCGCCCTGGACGGCCGGGAACTGGTACCTCATGAATATGCTGTCGATGACGAAGCCCTGACCCTCTTCCAGGTGCCGGACCGGTTTCGCCTAGAGACGCGGGTGCGTATCCACCCCGACCGGAATACCGCCCTGGAGGGTCTGTATCTCTCCAATGGCATGCTCTGCACCCAATGCGAGGCGCAGGGCTTTCGCCGTATCACCTATTTCCTGGATCGCCCCGATGTCATGGCCCGCTTCTCCGTCAGCCTGGAGGCGGACCGGGGCCAGTATCCGGTCCTGCTCGCCAATGGCAATCCGGCCGGGACCGAGGAGCTGCCGGATGGCCGCCATCGGGCCTGCTGGGATGATCCCTTTCCCAAGCCCAGTTATCTCTTCGCTCTGGTCGCGGGGGATCTGAGTCGGGTCTCGGACCGCTTTCGCACCGCCTCCGGGCGGAAGGTGGCGCTGAATATCTGGGTTGAGCCGGAAAACCTGGATAAGTGCGGCCACGCCATGCGGGCTCTCAAGAATGCCATGGGCTGGGACGAGGACCGCTACGGGCGGGAGTACGACCTGGATGTCTATAACATTGTCGCCGTCAGCCACTTCAACATGGGCGCCATGGAGAACAAGGGCCTCAATATTTTCAACGCCAAGGCCGTGCTGGCAAGCCCGGATACGGCCACCGATCAGGACTTTCAGTGGGTCGAGGGAGTCATTGCCCACGAATACTTCCATAACTGGTCGGGTAACCGCGTCACCTGCCGGGATTGGTTCCAGTTGAGCCTCAAGGAGGGCTTCACCGTCTTCCGGGATCAGGAGTTCTCCGCGGACCGTGGCTCCCGGGGCGTCAAACGCATTGCCGACGTGCGCCAGTTGCGCGCCCGCCAGTTCGCCGAGGACTCGGGCCCCCTGGCCCACCCGGTGCGGCCGGAGTCCTACATCGAGATCAGCAATTTCTATACCGCCACCGTTTACGAGAAGGGCGCGGAACTGGCGCGGATGCTGGCCCAACTGCTGGGGCCCGCCCTGTTTCGGCGCGCCACTGACCTCTATTTCAGCCGCCATGACGGCCAGGCAGTGACGACGGATGACTTTGTCGCCTGCATGGAGGCGGTGAGCGGGCGGGATCTTGGCCAGTTCAAGCGCTGGTACAGCCAGGCGGGGACCCCGGAGCTTGAGATCGTCGGGACCCATGACCCCGCTGCCCAGACCTATGAAATGCGGGTGCGCCAGCAGACCCCGCCCACCCCGGGGCAGCCCCTCAAGCAGGCCCTGCATATCCCGCTGGCCCTGGGCCTGCTCGACCACCAGGGCCGGGATCTGGCGCCGCGACTCGCGGGGGAGACGGGGGTGGTCCGGGCGGGCACCCGGCTGCTGGAGGTGCGGGAGCCGGAGCAGGTCTTCCGCTTTGTCGAGATGCCCGAGCCGCCCTTGCCCTCCTTGCTGCGCGGCTTCTCGGCCCCCGTTAAGGTCCGTTTTGACTATAGCGATGCGGATCTCCTCTTCCTCATGGCCCATGATAGCGATGGGTTCAACCGCTGGGAGGCGGCTCAGACCCTGGCCCAGCGACTCCTGCTGGCCTGGGTGGCGGAGCCGGAGCGGCCGATCCCGGCGGGCTTTTTCGAGGCCGGCCGACGCGCCCTGACGGATCCGCGGGCGGAGCCGGCCCTGATCGCGGAGATCCTGACCCTGCCCAGCGAGTCTTATCTGGGGGATCAAATGGCGGTGGTCGCCGTGGAGGCGATCCATCGGGCCCGCGAGGCCCTCCTGTCCCGACTGGGGCAGGAACTGCGGGAGGAGTTCCGGTCGAGTTATGACAGGAACCAGGAGAGCGGACCCTACGAGCCCAGCCCCGAGGCCATGGGCCGGCGCGCCCTCAAGAACCTTTGTCTGGGCTACCTGGTAGCGGCGGGGGAGGGCGAGGCCCTGGGGCTCTGTCGGGACCAGTTCGCGGCTGGCCACAACATGACGGACCAGATCGCCGCCCTGCGGCTGCTGGTGGATGCGGGCAGCGCGGCCGGGGCGGCGGCCCTGGCGGCCTTTTATGATCAGTGGGCCGGCGATGCCCTGGTCCTCGATAAATGGTTCGCCATCCAGGCGAGCGCCAAGGGGCCGGGGACCCTGGAGCGGGTGCGGGGCCTGCTGGGGCATCCCGCCTACAGCCCCACCAACCCGAACCGGGTGCGCAGCCTGGTGGCCAGCTTCTGCGCCAACCCCGTGCCCTTCCATGCCCCCGATGGCGCCGGCTATGCCTTTCTGCGCGAGCGCATCCTCGAACTGGATCCCCTCAACCCCCAGATCGCCGCCCGCATGCTCCAGTCCCTGGTCCGCTGGCGCCGCTACGACGCCCATCGCCAGGGCCTGATGCGGGCGGAACTGGAAAGCATCCTGGCTGTCGGGAAGCTGTCGAAGGATGTCTACGAAGTGGCCGTCAAGGGCCTGGCCTGAGCGTGGATAAGGAACTGGAGAAGACCGAAATGACCCACGACCACCCCGCTTTGACGCGGGTAAACCTCGATCCCGACCCGCCCCTGGTGGACTACCTGGGCGCCATGGGTCTGGCGGATCGGGAAGCAAGAGCCCGCATGGGTGATTGCATACTGCTGTCCTGGTACGACCGGGACCGGGATTTCGAGTCGCCCCAGCACTCCAGCGAGTGCCACCTCGACTGCGCGACGCCCGGCTACGTGGACTATGGCATCCACCACGGCGCCACCCTGATGCTGGATATCGAGGACGGGCGTTTCGTCTTTTTCTACCTGTCCCTGGAGCTGTCGACCCAAAACACCTGAGCCTTCGGTATTTCGGGCCGGGTGGTGTCTCGCGGGGGACGCCGTAAATACCTCCCTGTAGGCTTGACGACAGCATCCTTGCTGTCGATACCCCCGCCAGTCCCTACCCGGCCCTGCCGAAGCGTGACTCGCGCAGGGTATAAGTCGGGTCGGCGGTTCCCGCCAGGCCCTGGGGCCTCAGACCGGTGACTCCACCCCGGGCCCGGGCCTTCCGGGGCCTTCGCGGCGGATACGCACCTCCAGGGGGTCGGAGGCACGTAAGTGAATATCACGCTGCGGGAAGGCGAGGGAAATGCCATGGGCGCGGAATTTGTCCAGAATTATCTGTTGCAGATCCGAAATGACCGGCACCCGATCCTCCACCTCCGAGACAAAACCGCGCGCCTGCAGCATCAAGGCGCTATCGCCAAAGCGTTCAAAAATGAAGCTGGGCTCCGGCTCCTTCAGTACCCGCTCATTGCCCGCCACCGCCTCCTCCATGAGTCGTATCGCCAGGCGCACGTCGTCGTCGTAATCGATGCCGACGCTGATGACGACCCGGTTCAGGGAATCGCTCAGGGTCCAGTTCAGCAGGTGGTTGGTGATGAATTCCTTGTTGGGGACCAGGAGCTCCTGGCGGTCCCAGTTGCGTACCGTGGTGGCGCGGATGCGGATCTTGGTCACGGTACCCGTGGTTTGGCCGATGGTCACCACGTCACCCACCCGCACCGGGCGCTCGAACAGGATGATGATGCCGCTGATGAAGTTGGCCACGATCTCCTGCAGGCCGAAGCCGATACCCACGCTCAGGGCCGCCACCAGCCATTGAACCCGCCCCCAGGAGATGCCCAGGGTGCTGGAAACCGTCATGACGGCGAGGGCGATGAGTATGTAGGCGGTGAGGGTCTTGATGGCGTAGCGGGCCCCGGAGGAAACGGAAAAGCGATCCAGCAGGAGGATCTCCAGGAGGGCCGGCAGGTTGCGGACGGCGATGGTGGCCATGGCAATAGTGGCGAGGATGAAGGCTACGCTGGCCAGGGAAAAGGTCTTGAGCTTCTCCTCGCCGTCCACCAGGCCCATGTAGGTCCAGAGGGCGATGTCCTGGAGTCGGGTAAAGGCGGGTACGACGTCGGACCAGATGGCCCAGAGGCCCAGCAGGGCCCCCACGAAGATAACGGCGTTGAGCAGGCGCCGGGTCTGCTCGTCCAGGGTCACCAATTCCATGCGCCGCTCCGCGACCGGGTGGACGGTCCCGGGGCTGGCATCGGAATCCCTGTGCTCCGGGGGATGATCCAGGGCGGCCTGCAGCGCCAGGCGGCGGTGAGTGACCCCGAGCCAGCGCAGGATGGATTGCTGCAGGATCACCAGAATCAGGATCAGCCAGAGCTGCTTGACCAGGGAACCGAAGAGGGTGGCGGCGGTATAGACAAAACCGGCAATAGCCAGCGCGGACAGCCCCAGGGGGATGGCGAGGATGCCGAAATACCAAAAAAGCCGTAGCCGGTTGGGCCACCCCTCCGGGTGCAGGGATAGGTAATTCTGCAGGACGCCCTGGGTGGGATGGATGAGCCGGCCCAGGAAGAGAGTCAGGCCCAGCATGAGGGCGATCAGGCTGAGACGTTGGAGCCCGAGGCCGAAAGTAGCGTTGGGATCGGCGAAGAGCAGGGCGACGACGAAGGCGATGGGCACCAGGAGCGCCGATGCCCAGGTCAGTTGGCGCCGGATCAGGCTCAGGACCGACCCGGTCCAGCGGAAATGACGGTCGGCCACCCCGCCGGGCATGCACAGCAGTTTGAAAAAGCGCAGCGAAAAGAAGCCCGATGAGACGGCAATCAGGGCGAAGCCAACGCCCTTGGTGAAGGTCGTCGCCGCTGGCGACACCTCCAGTCGCCAGCCCAGGTCGGCCATCAGGAGGGGCCAGCCCAGGGCCAGAAGGATGGTGTAGGCCAGCCCAGCGAGGGTATGACGGAAGCTGTCGGTCTGGACCCGCCGCAGGCGCTCGGCGCCGTTGAGAATGGCCAGCCTATAAAACCGCTGCCGAAAGATCAGCCAGACCAGGGGGGCCAGGGTGATCCAGAAGACCGGTGACCCGCTCGCCTCGTACAGGAGCACTTGGCCGACCTGCAACCAGTGGGCGGGTGTTAACAGCCAGGCCAGGCCGCGGGGCACCGAGGTGAAGCCGTCCATTCCCATGATGGGCGGGGCGCTGCGGGTCCACAAGAGATGCTGGGCCAGAAACTCCTGGTAGGCGTTGACGGTGCGCAGCAGTTCCTGGGCGGCGAAGTCCAGTTCGCCCAAGAGGCGCAGGTAGGCCTGGTTAGCCTCCTGGGCCTGGCCGAGGAGTTCCCGCTGACGTTCGAGCTGCTCCCGGACCTGGGCCCGCAGCTCGGGCGTGACTTCCGCGGCGGGTAGCGAGGCCAGGCGCTCATCGACCTGGCCATCCAGGTCGCGCAGGCGCTGCAGGTCCTCGTTGTAGCGGATCTCGCGCAGACTGGCGTCGGCGATACGATGTTCCCGCTCGCGGTTGGCCTGCTCGATCTCGGCGATATCCGGGAGTTGCTGGCGGCTGTTCAGCAGGACCTGGCCCATGGCCTCGGTGAGCCCGGAAATCTCCATCCGTTGTCGGGTGTTGCGGTATTCCTCCTCCAGCCGCTTGGCCTGGGCGCGGAGCTGAGTCAGTTCGGCCGTGACGGCGCCCTGGGCGCCCGTGGCCTCGCCGAGCTTCTCGGTCAGGTCGGCGTTAACCGCCGCCAGTTCCCCCACCAGAGGGTGCCGCCCCGAGGCGGCGACCGTAGCCGCCTCGGCCTGCCGCTTGGCCAGCTCCGCTTCGGCGAGGCGGCGCTGACTCAACGCCTCCCGGAGAAGGGCGACACGGGTCTGGGTGCTTTTGAGCTCCAGTTGGTGCTTGTCGCGTTCCGCCCGCAAGAGATCCTCGCGCACGCCCTGGGACAGGATCTCCCGATCCAGACGCGCCAGCTCGGCGCGCAAGGCGCGTTGGCGCGTGTCTTGAGTCAGGAGACGGGCCTCCTTGGTGGCCGCGGTTTCGCCTTCCGGGGCCGGCTGTGCGACCTCCGTCGCAAGATCATCCAGGGCCTTCCGGCTGTCCTGAATACTTTGCCGGGCAGCCGTCAGGGTTTGGGGCCAGTCCGAGAGGCTTTTGTCCAACTCGCCGAGGCGGGTGGTGAGGGTGGCCTCGTCGGCGCCCGCCTGGGTGAGATGCTGTTCGAGTTCGAGGATCGGGATATCGTCCCTGGGGGCCTGCGGCTTGTCGTCGGCTTTAGCCCGCAGGACCTCGATTTCCTTGCGCAGGCGCTGGATCTCGGTCGGCGCGTTCTCCAGGGTCTGGGCCAGGGCCGCCGCCTTGGCCTCCTGGTTGCGCATGACCTCTAGGTTGCTGAGGGCCTTGCGGTAGAGTTCGGTCAAACGCTTGGCGGTCTCGGCATCGCTGGCGCCCTCCAGTTCCTTGATGCGGGTCTCGATCAGGCGAATGGTGGTCGCGGGGTCTTCCTTGGCGGCGAGGATGTCGCTGACGACCTGCCGATTATCTTCCTCCCGCGCGGCGTCGGGCTTGGCCTTGCCCTCGGGCGCGGCCAGGGCATGACCGGCGCCCAGGCAGAGCCAGGCCAGCAGGAGGATCAGGGAACCGAGGCGGGTAAGGGGCAAGGTATGACTCCGTTGGGGTGGGCTTCCTATGGTCCCGCCACGGCTCCCGGGAAGCAAGCCGGCGAGGCGAGATGACCTTAGCCGAGACCCTGATTAGGGCCGCCAGGCGGGGTCTTGGCGGGGAATCCTCACCCGAGTTGGTGTTCAGGGCGAGGATTGCGGGCTTGGCAAAGGAAAACCTTGTCAATTTCCGCGCGGACTGGCTATAGTTCAGTTACGTTGCCCGCGCCAGCGACGCCAACAAGTAATAACCTTGCGGCGCCTTATTGTGTTTTTTTGTTTTAGAAAGGGAGGGGGAATCCGTGCTCGTGTCATCGGCCGCACGTTACCTGTGGTTGGCGCTGCTGGCGTCAGTCTTGATCCATCTGTCCGGTTGTTCCAGTACTGGCGAATCCGAAGGCAAGTCCGTTAAACAGACCTCCTCGGACGCGACCTTCCCGATTCCGCCGGGTATCGAGGATAACGTCGAATTCTGGCGCAAGGTTTATGGGGAAATGGATCGTTCCCAGGTCGTCATTCATGACGATGAATACATGAGCGTTATCTACGAGGTGGTCAATGTCCCCGGTAGTGGCGAGAGCCGCCGCGCCTACGTCAAGGGCAAGCAGCAGGAATACCGCGATCGTCTGGCGACCCTGGAACGTAAGGTCACCTACGGCGAGTCCCTGACCTCGGCGGAGGAGGAGATGAAGGCCGAACTCGAGGCCGTGGGTGGCAGGAATGCCATTTTTGGGGCCGCGGATCGGGTGCGTACCCAGCAGGGCATGCGCGAGCGTTTCCGCTCCGGTATGGAAATCAGCGGCCGTTACGACCAGGCCTTCCGCAAAATCTTCCGAAAGCACGGCGTCCCCGAGGACCTCGCCTTCCTGCCGCACGTTGAATCCTCCTTCCAGTCCCAGGCCCGTTCTGGGGTCGGCGCAGCGGGGCTCTGGCAATTCATGCCGGCCACGGGGCGCGTCTATTCCCTGCAGGTCGATCACAAGCTGGACGAGCGTATGGACCCCCTGCTGGCCTGCGAGGGTGCCGCCCGTTATCTGTCCGCCGCCCATCGCAAACTGGGTAGCTGGCCTCTGGCCATTACCTCCTACAACCACGGACAGGGCGGCATCGCCAAGGCCAAGAATCTTCATGGCAGCGACATCGGCAAGATCGTCGAAAATTACAAGGGCAACGCCTTTGGCTTCGATTCGCGCAACTTCTATTCCCAGTTTGTCGCCGCTCGCGAGGTCGCGGGCAACCCCAAAAAGTACTTCCCCGATGGCGTAGCCTTTCACAAGGCCCACGACAGCGATCGCCTGGTCCTCACACAACCCATATCGGCCCAGCAACTGGCCGGTTCTTACGGGCTATCCGTTTATCAATTGGACGACCTGAATCCTTCCTGGAGCAACGCTATCGTCAAGGGCAATGCCAGCATTCCGGCGGGCGCCAGCGTCTGGCTGCCGGCCGGGACCACCGAACGCGGTTCGGGACAATCGGTTGCGTCGGCGCCAGCTATGATCGCCCGGCAGGAGAAGTATGAGCCCGAATCCGCATCCGAGCCGGAATCCGAGTTTGTCAGTGTCACCCGGGTCACCCGTCCCGAGCCGGTCCTCGCCAAGGCCAGCGTAAAACCCGAGTCGGTCAAGGTCGCCCCCAGGGCCGATGCCAGGGCCAATACCACCATCGCCAAGGTAGATAACTCGGACAAGTTCGATTTCGACAGGGCCGAGCCTAAGGCCAGGTACGCCAGCCTCAACAAGTCCGACACGAAAGCCAAGCCCGATTTCGACCTGGATGAACCCAAGCCCAGAAGCGCCAACCTCAGATCCGATACGAAAGCCAAGACGAGTCTCGCCGTGGCCGATCCCAAGGCCAAGCCTGACAAGGAGCCACCCAAGACCCATGTGGTCAAGGCGAACGAGACCCTCTTCCAGGTTGCCGTCAAGTACGATATCAGCATGGACGAGCTCAAGAAGCTCAACAAGCTATCCGCCAAGGACAACACCATCAAGACGGGCCAGAAACTTAAGGTCAAGGTTAGCGACGACCCCAAGGCCACTGCCAAGGGAAAGGCGGAGGCCAAGCCGGCTCCGACCCTGGCCAAGGCCGATCCCAAGTCGGGCAAGGGTAAGTCCAACAAGGGCAAGGCCGAGCCGGCAAAGGCGCCATCCAAAACCCATGTGGTCAAGGCCAACGAGACCCTCTTCCAGGTTGCCGTCAAGTACGATACCAGCGTGGACGAGCTCAAGAAGCTCAACAAGCTTTCCGCCAAGGACAACACCATCAAGACGGGCCAGAAACTCAAGGTTAGCGGCTGAGCCCGCGGGAGGGCCCGAGGCCATCCCGTCCATCCCCGCAACCCCGGAGATCCCGCCTCCGGGGTTTTTCTTTGGCCCGCAGGCTCGTTCAGCCACCCGATCCACCCGCGTCAACCCGAGGCCCCTGTCATGAACTTCGTCGATCTCAAGACCCAATACGAGCGCATCCAGGCCGATGTCCAGGCCCGCATCCAGACCGTCCTGGAGCATGGGCGCTATGTCATGGGTCCCGAGATCACCGAATTGGAAGAGCGGCTGGCGGCCTGGGTCGGCGTCCGACATGGCATAGCCGTGGCCTCGGGCACCGATGCCCTCCTGATCGCCCTGATGGCCCTGGACCTGGGACCCGGCGACGAGGTCATCACCACCCCCTTCACCTTCATCGCCACCGCCGAGGTCATCGCCCTGCTGGGCGCCAAGCCGGTCTTCGTGGATATCGACCCGCGCACCTACAACATCAGCCCAACCGCCATCGCCGCCGCCATCGGTCCCCGCACCCGGGTCATCATGCCGGTCAGTCTCTATGGCCAGTGCGCGGATATGGACGCCATCAACGCCATCGCCGCGCGGCATGGGCTGCCCGTGATCGAGGATGCCGCCCAGAGTCTGGGCGCCACCTACCGGGGGCGAGCCTCCTGTGGCCTCTCCACCATCGGTTGCACCAGCTTCTTTCCCTCCAAGCCCCTTGGCGCCTACGGGGACGGTGGCGCTTGCTTCACCGATGACGAGGATCTCGCCCTGGCCATGCGCCAGATCTGTGACCACGGTCAGGACCGGCGTTATCACCACGTCCGCATCGGCGTCAACGGGCGTCTGGATTCACTCCAGGCCGCCATCCTCCTGGCCAAGCTCGCCATCTTCCCGGACGAGGTCGCCGCCCGCGCCCGCCTGGGTGCCCGTTACTCCGAACTCCTGGCGGGGGCGCCCTGTGTGACGCCCTTCATCGAGGCCCACAACACCAGTGTCTTTGCCCAGTACACGGTGCATCTGGAGGACCGGGAGGCCGTCGTGGCCCGCCTCGGGGAGCAGGGCATTCCCACCTCGGTCCATTACCCCATCCCCCTCAACCTCCAGCCGGCCTTCGCCGACACCGGGCCGCCCGCCGGCGCCCTGCCCGAGGCCGAGCGCGCCGCCGCCGGGGTTCTCAGCCTGCCCATGCACCCCTATCTTCAGGACGCCGAGCAGCGCCAGGTCGCCGAGGCCTTGCGCGGGGCCCTGAGGGCCTGAACTCCCTGGGGATGCCATCCGTACCCAAGCCCCCCGGTTAACCTGGGCCAGGCCTCTTCAGCGCGAATCCTGGCGTGGACGGGCGATCCGATCCAAAGATCATGCCCGTCCCCGTCCCGTCCCCGTCCCCGTCCCCGTCCCCGTCCCCGTCCCCGTCATCGGCATGATCTATCGAATAGAAAGAAACATTCGATTTTGAAAGCGCCCGATAGCCCCCTATCCTGGTACCCAACAATCGATAGGAGGCCGCTGACATGATCAAGACCCTGACCTTCGCCCTCGTCCATTTCACCGTCGCCTTCACCGTGGCCTATGCCTTGAGCGGCAGTCTGGTCATCGGCGGCGCCATTGCCCTGGTCGAGCCCATCATCAACACCGTCGCCTACTTCTTCCACGAGAAAATATGGGAGAGGATTCGGGTCAACCGCGAGGCGGTGGCGGCGGGCTTGCCCGCCTGAGCCCCGCCCCTAGGCCGCAAGATGACTCTATGGCCTGTATCGGGCGGGTCGGGTGGCGGCGGGCGGGGGTGTCGACAGCAGGGATGCTGTCGCCAAGCCAACAGGGAGATATTCACGGCGTCCCCCGCCCACCGCCACCCGGCCCGCCTGCCAGCCGCCCTCCATCCGCCACCTGCCACCCGGCCAGGAAGACCGAGAACCCTTCATGCCGGGATCAATTCACCCCTCCCGGGGCCCGGGTTTTGGGGAAGGCCACCAGGTGATCCACCGCGACCCGAATGCCAATGTGTTCGCCGATGGCATGGTTATGATGGCTCTGCACCATGCAGAGGATGACCTGACCGCTGGCCAGTCTCAGGCTGTAAAGGTATTCGGCGCCCCGGAAGGCGCGGTTGACGACCTCCGCTCGCAGGGGGCTGTCATCATCGTGGAGAATGTCATCCGGCCGCAACAGCACCTCGGCCTCTTGCCCCGGGACAAGACCGTGGGGGTCGCCCCCCGCGAGCAGGCCCAGTTCGGTCTCTACCTGGCGCTCATCCCACACCCGCGCGGGTAGCAGGACCCCCTGACCAATGAAGTTGGCGACGAAACGGTCTGCCGGCTTGTGATAAAGCTCGAAACCGCTTGCTACCTGATGCAGGCGACCGCCGAACAGGACGGCGATCTGGTCCGCCATGGCAAAGGCCTCGAATTGATCATGGGTCACCAGGATGGCGGTCACCCCGCCGCGCTTGAGCAACTCCCGCACCTCCCGAGCGAGTTGCTCGCGCAACGCCACGTCCATGCTGGAGAAGGGTTCGTCCAGGAGCAGAATATCCGGGCGGGGCGCCATGGCACGGGCCAAGGCGATGCGCTGCTGCTGGCCGCCGGATAGTTGATGGGGATATTTTTCCCCCGACCCGGGCAGGCCGATCAGCTCCAGCAGTTCCGCGACTCGTGCCTGACGCTCCCGGCGGTCCTGGTGGCGCAGACCGAAGGCGATATTGCGCGCCACGCTCAAGTGGGGAAAGAGGGCGAAGTCCTGAAACACCATGCCGGCGCGGCGCTCCTCCGGTGGCAGACCGAAACCCGGCCGCGCCACCAGGCGGCCCTGCAACCAGATCTCGCCGGTGGCGACGGGCTCGAAGCCCGCCACGGCCCGCAACAGGGTGGTCTTGCCGCAACCACTCGGCCCCAGCAGGCAGCCGATGTCGCCGCCATCCAGGTGCAGATCCACCCCCTGGACGATGGTGTTATCGCCGTAGGCGACGGAGACGCCTTTGATTTCAAGTTGTTTGGGCATGGCGGGATTGGGTGATGGAGCGACTCAGCAGGATGACGGGGAGCAGACCGGTGAGGACGATGGCCAGGGCCGCGGGCGCCGCGTCGGCCAGCCGCTCGTCCGCGGCCAGTTCATAGACCTTGACCGCCAGCGTATTGAAGTTGAAGGGCCTCAGGATGAGGGTCGCCGGCAACTCCTTCAGGACATCGACAAAGACCAGCAGCAGGGCCGTTAGAAGGCTGCCTCGCAGCATGGGCAGGTGCACCCGGCGCAGCACCCCGCCCGGGCGCAGGCCCAGGGAGCGGGCCGATTCGTCCATGGCCGGGCGGATCTTGCCCAGCCCGCTCTCGACGGTTTGCAGGGCGACCGCCAGGAAGCGTACCAGGTAGGCGAAGAGGAGAGCGGCCAGGGTCCCGCTCAACAGCAGGCCCGTGGAGAGGCCGAAGGTGGCGCGCATCCAGGCGTCCAGACTGTTGTCGATCCAGGCGAAGGGGATGATGACGCCGACGGCGATGACGGTACCCGGCACGGCATAGCCCATGCCCGCGATGCGCACGGCGGCGGTGACCCCGCGGGTCGGGTGCAGACGACGGCCATAGCCCAGGATCAGGGCCAGCACCAGGGCCAGAAGCGCCGCGGTGGCCGCCAGCCCCAGGCTATGGCCCATCAGCCCCAGGAAGGCGGTGTCGATGCGGGTGTCGGCCACCTGCCAGGCCCAGTTCGCCAGCAGGCCGGCGGGGATCAGGAACCCGCAGGTCACCGGTAGCAGGCAAAAGGCGATGGCCGCCAGCGCCCGTCCGCCTCGGAGCGGATAACGACGGATGGACTGATGTCGCTGGCTGGTTTGATGGTAGCGGGCGCCGCGCCGGGAAAAACGTTCCAGGGCGACCAGCAGGAAGACGAAGCCCAGCAGGAGGGCCGAGAGTTGGGCCGCCGCTACGGTATTGTTGAGGCCGTACCAGGTGCGGAAGATGCCGGTCGTGAAGGTGGCGACGCCAAAATATTGGACGGTGCCGTAATCCGCCAGGGTCTCCATCAGGGCCAGGGACAAGCCGGCGACGATGGCGGGTCGCGCCAGGGGCAGGGCGACCGTAAAAAAGGTCCGCCAGGGCCCATTGCCCAGGGTCCGGCTCACGTCCAGGACGCAGAGGGACTGGCTCAGAAAGGCCGCGCGCGCCAGTAGATAGACGTAGGGATAGAGCACCAGGGACAGCATGATGGCCGCCCCCTCCCGGGAGCGGACCTCGGGGAACCAATAATCGCCATAACCCCAGCCGAACCCGGCGCGCAGCAGGGTCTGGACGGGTCCCGCGAAGTCCAGCAGGCCGGTGTAGGTGTAAGCGATGATGTAGGCCGGCATGGCCATGGGCAGCAGCAGGGCCCACTCGAACAGGCCCCGACCGGGAAAACGGCACATGCTGGTGAGCCAGGCCGTGCCAACGCCGCCGATCAGGGTGCCGATCGTCACCCCCAGCATGAGCCAGAGGGAGTTGGTGACATAGTCCCGCAGCACCGTGTCCGCCAGGTGCCCCCACACCTCGCCGGCGGGCACCAGAAGAAAACCCATCACCACCAGGACGGGCAAGGCCAGGACCAGGGCCAGGGTGGTTACGCCCACGCCCCAGGGGCCGGGCCGGGAGGGATTGGGCCTGGATGCGGCGGACGGGGCGGTGGCGGTCATGGGGGGATGGCGTAGCCAGGGGGCAGGGCCCCCGGTCGGGTCGGGAAGGGTGGGATTATCCCCGACCCTCCGGGGCCCGTCTATTTCCAGCCCGCGCGATCCATCAGCCGCAAGGCCTCGCCATTGAGTTCGCCCAGACGTTCCAGGTTCAGGCTGTCGGCCTTGAACTCTCCCCAGGCGGCCAGGGTGGGGCCGACGGGAATACCCGGGCGGATGGGATATTCGCCATTGGTCTCCGCGTACCAGGCCTGGGCCGGATCGCTGGCCAGAAACTCCAGCAGCCTGATGGCCTCCGCCGGGTGCTGAGCGGCGCGGGTGAGGGCCGCGCCGCTGATGTTGACGTGCACCCCCCGGCCCGCCTGATTGGGCCAGAAGACCGCCAGCTTGCCGGCGGCCTCGCGCGGGTCCGTCTCGGGGGCGGTCAACATGCCGGCGAGATAATAGCTATTGGCGATGGCCAGGTCGCACTGGCCGGCGGCGGCCGCCAGGATCTGATCCCGGTCGCCACCCTTAGGCGGACGCGCCAGATTGGCGACCAGGCCCTTGGCCCAGGCCTCCGTCGCCTCGGCCCCATCGGCGGCGATGAGGGAGGCCACCAGGGACTGGTTATAGACGTTGTCCGAGGACCTAATGCAGATACGCCCTTGCCATTGGGGGTCTGCCAGGTTCTCGTAGCTGGACAGTTGCGCGGGCTGGACCTTGTCCCGGACGTAGAGAATAGGCCGTGCCCGCAGCGATAGGCCGAACCAGTGGCCCGCCGGGTCCCGGTAAGTCGCGGGGATGGCCGCCTGGAGTTGCTCCGAGGTCACCGCCTGGGTCACCCCCGCCTCCTTGGCCTGGAAAAGTCGCCCGGCGTCCGTGGTGATCAAAAGGTCTGCCGGGGAATTCACCCCCTCGCTCTGGAGCCGTTGCAGCAGGGCCTCCGCCTTGCCCGTGACCAGGTTGACCTGAATCCCCGTCTCCTGGGTGAAGCGGTCCAGCAAGGGCTTGATCAGCTCCTCCCCGCGGGCTGAATAGATATTGACCTCGGCGGCGAGGGCCGGGAGGGGCAGGGCGGTCAGGGCTGCTAGGCCGATGGCCATGAGGGAGCGGCGGGTAGGTGACATGGCGGTTGGTTCTCCAGGACCAGAAGTTGCAATGACTGAGGCGCGACGACGAGGGGTCATCCAGGTCGCCGAGGTGACTATTAATAACGCGAACCATTCTCATTTGCAAGCGGCTTTCCCCTCTGATCGGTAAGGAAGCCTCCGGAACCCTTCCGCGCGGGATCGATCCCGGATATCCTTCCCTCCTACCGGGTCACGGGCGCGGGCGGAGTGGATGCGCCTTGCCATCGCGTCAAAGTCCGTGGGCGATCAGCCTTATCGCCAAGATGGAGCTAGACCGCCGATACACCCATACTTATCGCAACCCAGCGAGTTTCGATGTCCAGCAGCCTCAAAATAAGCGCCTGTCCCCTGTTTGTTCCGCTACCCTCTGGCACCGCTTCGTACGCCCAGAAAATGATTGTCAACCCCGAGGTCGGGGTGAGCGGGGTAGCGACCAGGCTGGGCTACAAACCCGGTGACTGGGAGGATCTTGGTCCAAATAAGATGATGTTGAGGGCCGAGTACTCCCGCCACAACTGCACCTGTCCCCTCCCGGCGCGGGAGAATGACCGGGCCGATCTAGTGAAGGGTTGGGACCCGATGACCCCGCAAGTCGCGGTCCGCTTCTAGGCGGTTACCCCCATGAATCCTCCACGCACGGGGTCTGTTCGGCGGCAATTCCTGAGTCTGCGTTGGCAGGCCCTGTTTGCCCTGTCCCTAGTGCTCCTGGTGATCAATGGCACCCAGGCCGTCATGGCCTATCGCTATTCAAGGGCGCAATTCGAACTCCAGCAGTCGGGCATACGAGGGAATCAGGTCCGGCAGTTGCGCGGCCTGTTGGCCCATAACCTCGATGATTTGACCAGGCTGGTGAAGTTGTTATCGCTCCTAGGCACCGAGGAGGGGGGCCTTGCCAAGCACGATTTGGGCGAACGGTTGGCGAGCGGACTGGCGGGCGAGGGGATCCTGCTGGGCCTGGAATGGGATCTCCAATCCATTTATTGGCTCACCTCGTCCGGCGAGCAGACCCTGGTCTGGCCTTCGGAGGCACCGGCCCTGGGGGATGACCTGATTGCCGAACTTACCCGCAAGGACGACAGCCTAACTCAAGTGCTGGCTTGCCGATCGGAATGCCTCCAGTTCCTGGCCGCGCCCATCCTGTGGCGGGGGAAATTCGCGGGGACCCTGGTGGCGGGGCGTTCCCTGGCCGATGCCTTGCTCGCTTTCAATCTCCTCACCGGGGCCGAGGTGGCGGTGTTCTCCGTGACCGAGGCCTCCGCCGGCGGAGTGGCGCCGCCGCGCTTTCCGGCGATGACCCACCCAAGCCTGACCGAACCCATCATTCGCACCTTGTGGCCCGATCTGGTGGCGGTCTCCAATGCGACCCTTGCCCCCGCTAACGGCATGAACCATCAGATCCTCGGGGAGTTGGGGGGGCGGTGGTACGAGATTTTTAGTGTCGATCACCTGGTCCCTGGAGTCAGCGCCCTGGTGGTTAACGAAGTGACCGCGGAAAACCAGGCGATACAGGCCGCCACCCGCAACAGTGTGTTGTTGGGCCTGGTCGGTCTGGCCCTTTCGGGAGCCCTGCTGTTCTGGCTTGGCCACTTCTCGGTGGGGCGCCTGCGCCGCATCGCCATCGCCCTGCCCCTCCTGGCGGAGAAACGTTACACGGAATTGCGGGAGAGCCTGCCAGCCATTGGTGGCCGGCTGACTCCCGAGGATGAACTGGACCAGTTGAGTGAGACCGCCCAGGCCCTGACCGATCGTATGGAACTGCTCCAGCTTGATCGCGAGAAGGCCGAGAGCCGCCTGGTCTGGCTGGCGGATCATGACCCCTTAACGCAGCTATACAATCGACGGCGTTTTCGCGAGGATTTCGAAAGGGTCCTCGACCAAGCGCGGCGCTACGAGCACACGGGTGCCATCTTGTTCCTGGATCTTGATCAGTTCAAGGATGTCAATGACCTGAGTGGCCACTCAGTGGGTGATGTCATGTTGCAACGGGTCGCGGAACAGTTGATCAGGCTGGTCCGTCCGAGCGACACCCTGGCCCGCGTCGGCGGCGACGAATTTGCCCTGATCCTGCCGGAAAGTCGGGCCGCGGATGCCCAGGCCTGCGCAGAGCGTATCCAGGCCGCGGTGCACTCCATTCAGGTGCGCGATCGGGAGCGTATCCACCGGGTTACGGTCAGCATCGGTATTGCCCTATTTCCGGACCAGGGCCAAGACCTTCAGGAATTGCTAGCCAATGCCGATATTGCCTTGTTTCAGGCCAAGGAGAAGGGGGCTGGGCGCTTACATCTGTTTTCCCTCGATGACCGGGCGCGGGAGCAGGTGGATGCCCGGCTCACCTGGCGGGACAAGATCGCGGAGGGCCTCCGCGACGATCGTTTCGTACTGCACTTCCAGCCCATCGTGACCATCGCTACGGGCAGCATCCACCATTGGGAGGTCCTGCTACGGCTGCGTGACCGTCGGGGAAAATTGGTATGTCCGGACCGTTTCATTCCGGTGGCGGAGAAAACGGGCCAGATTCAGGCCATCGATCACTGGGTCCTGGCTCAAGCCATCCAGTGTCTGGGACGGGAACCCAGCCTGCGGTTGGGGATCAACCTGTCCGGCCGCGCCATGGATGACCCGGCCCTCCCGCTGGAAATCGAACGGTTGCTTGGGGAGCATCGGGTTGAACCGACGCGCCTGAGCTTCGAGGTCACCGAGACCGCCGCGGTATCCAGCCTCGTCAAGGCGACCGAACTCATGAAGGCTGTCCAGCGCCTCGGTTGCGGTTTTGTCCTGGACGATTTTGGCACCGGCTACGCCTCTTATGCCTATTTACGGCGGCTCCCGGTGGATGAGGTCAAGATCGATGGTGCCTTCATCCGGGACTTGGCCAAGAACCGGGAGGACCGGATCTTCGTCAAGGCTATCACCGACATGGCCCACGGCATGGGCAAGCGGGTGACGGCGGAATACGTCGAGACCGAGGCGATTTACGAGATCCTGGGCGAACTGGGCGTGGACTTTGCCCAGGGTTATTTTCCCGGTCGCCCCAAGCCGGAAGCCGAACAGGGCCCCTGGCCCCGGGCCGGTGCACGGTACAAGGGCTTCTGCATTCCCTAAGGGTGACGGACCGCCGATTCCTCACGCCAGCCAGATACGTTCCAAGGCCCCTCGGGACAGATTGCCGAGTTGGTCTTCCGCCTCGATGAAATAACGCATGTCGCCGGCCCCAACGGGCAGGTCGGCGGTGAAGTAGTCTGCCGTCACCCGGGCCCCGGTCTGGCTGGGATAGGGGCCCTGGTTGCGCATGGCCAGGCGGCTTTCTCCCGCCGGGGTGCGCAGCACCAACTCAACTCGTTTCAGCCCCGACACATCGGCGACAAAGGTGTGCGCGACGCCCTGGCGGGGCGCATCCAGGAGGCAGCCCTGGCCCCAACGCTGGCCGCCCGGATTCTCCGGCGTCACCCAGGGCGGGAAGATGGTAGGTCCGCCGTGGTCGTGGCCGGCCGCCACCAGGGCGTCGAGCGCCGGCTTGAGCAGGCCCAGTCCCAGGTTGGCGGCGTTGGTCACCTGTTGGTCCCAGACGTGCTGGCCGGTCCAGTACCAGTAGCAACTGGTCTCGGCGGTCAAGAGCAGGCGGATGGCCTCCGCCAGTTCCGGATGACCGGGCTCGCTGTATTCCAGGGTATGGACGGCATTCTGGAAGGCGGTGAGCACGGCCCATGAGTTCAGGTCCGGCGAGTAGGGCTGGTCGTAACGACTGAACCACTTCATGAATTGCGGATCGCCGTTATCGGCGCCGGCCCAGGAGCCTGGCTCGATGTGGCGCACCTGGATCGGGTCCGGTGGGAAGCGTTGCAGATAGTCTTCCACCGTGGTCAGTTCGAAGCGGCTGTCCTGGCGCAGCCATTCGACCAGGCGAGCCGTGTTGTGATGGTAATAGCTGTCGGCACCGCCGCCGTGATTGTCGCCGTCCGAGTGCAGCAGGAAGAAGGGCGGATGGGCGGGATCGTAGCCGCCGGTCTCGACGACGCGGTCATGGACCTGGCCGAGCACGTCCGCGTATTGCAGGGCGCCAAAACCGCCGCGGGCGTCCTCGTTGCCGATATAGCGCTCGGCGGGGACGGCGATGATCTGGTGGAGCTTGCCGTCCGGGTCCTCGTAGCCCACGTATTCAGGCCTTAGCAGGCGCGGTGAGATTTTCGATCCCGCCCAGATGTTGCGCATCTGCAGCCAGTCGTCCACCGGCGGATTGACCTGTTCGGCGGCATTGGGCGGCAACATGCCCTCGCCGATGCCGGCATAGGGGTAATCGCGACAGGCACGGAAGCGGTGGATGGAGTCATAGACCACCGCCGTCACCCCCGCCTCGACCAGGGCCGGGATGATGCGCGCATGGAAGGCGGTCTCCGGCGGAAACAGCACCCGTGACGCCGCGACGCCAAAGGCCCGCTGGATCAGGTCCCGGTGCCAGTGAATCTGGCGGACGATGTCCTGGTGCGGGATCAGGGGCATCAGGGGGTGGAAGAAGCCGAAGGCGGAAAAGGCGATGCGCGGGTTGCCGAGGGAGGTGGTGGCCCCGGCTAGTTGGCGCAGGGCGCTATTCCAGCCGGCGAAGCGGCCGCCGCAGAGCCCCTCGTCCCCGCAGCGATCCAGTTGCTCGATCAGGGAGCCGCTCCAACTCGTGGACAGCCCCGCATGGGGGAGGCCGCCGGCGACATATTGCCGCACGGCGGCCGGTATGAAATCGGTATAGTTGCCGCCCCGCGAGCCGAAAATCTGGTCCTTTTCACCATCCCAATAGTTGCGGTCGGTGGTGTTGTAATAGGGTTGGTGCATGTGCTTATGGATGCCGAAGTAGAGTTTGACCTCGGCACCGCCGGCCCCATGGGCACGGATGGCCACCTGGGGGCGGGGCGGGCGGATCAGGCGCAGGTCCCGAAAGGCCTTGATCCAGTCATCGCCCCGGGCCAGGCCCAGGTCGGCCTGGCGACAGCCCTCGATCTGGATGCCGACCCCTTCCCCCGTGAGCTTGCCCGCCGGCACCCGGGTGGCGTAATGCCAGGTCCCGGCAGCGGTGCGACGGGACTGGATCGCCTCGCCCTTGAGTAAGAGTACCCGGCCCGGCGCATGCAGTATCACCTGGGGAAAGGGGATCTCGCCGTCCGCGGTGAAGCCGACCTCGAAGGCCTCGTGCTCGCCATCGGGCCCGCAGGGGATGGCCTCGGGGCAGTCGATCTTCGTGAAACGCGTAAAGGTGCCCATAGGTTATTCCTGATCGTCGGTTGAGTGGGTCGAAAGGGGTTAAAACGACCTGCCGCGAGGCGCTAACGCCAGCGCTTCGGGGCCAGAACTACGGCTAGCTCTGGCCTAAGGACCGAGACGAGACCCGCGGCTAGGGTCTTTGCCCAGGCTAGGTGGTGGTGGGCAAGGCCAGCAACTGGGGTGCCTGCCCGGGTCGGGTGGCGGCGGGCGGGGGTGTCGACAGCAGGGATGCTGTCGCCAAGCCTACAGGGACGTATTCACGGCGTCCCCCGCCCGCCGCTACCCGACCCGGGCCTTCCGCTACCTGCCACCCGCCAAAGCGTGACGGGCGCCGGGTATATGATGACGCGCTATGGCTGCCCGCGCGCCCACGACCCACCTATTTTAACCGAGAACATCATGCGCTCTTCCTCCTCCGACCTCCCGCAGAGGCCCACCACCCGTAATCTCAAGCCCCTGATGCGCCTGCTGGGCTTCGTGCGGCCCTACTTCGGCCGGGTGCTGCTGGCCGTGTTAGCCCTCCTGGTGGCCGCCGGGGCCGTGCTGGCCTTTGGCCAGGTGATCCGGGAAGTGGTGGACACCGGGCTCAAGGTGGGCTCCGAGGCCGCCCTCAATCGCTCCCTCCAACTCTTCCTCGCCGTGGTGCTGACCATGGCCGGGGCCATCCTGGCCCGATCCTACCTGCTGAGCTGGATCGGCGAGCGGGTCATCGCCGATATCCGCGCGGCGGTCTTTGGCCGGGTCCTGGGGCTGGACGTGGGCTTCTTCGAGACGACGCGCACCGGTGAGATCATCTCGCGCCTGACCTCGGACACCACCCTGCTCCAGACCGTGGTGGGCTCCACCCTCGCCATGGCCCTGCGCGCCTCCCTGCTGGTGATCGGCGGGCTCGTCATGCTGGCCCTCACCAGCCCCCGCTTGACTGGACTGGTGCTGCTGGGCACGCCCTTGGTGATCTTGCCCCTCTGGCTGCTCGGCTCCCGCCTGCGGCGCCTGTCCCGGGCCAGCCAGGACCGGGTCGCCGACGTCGGGGCCTATGTGGACGAGGTGCTCCACGCCATTCGCACCGTCCAGGCCTTTTGCCACGAGGCCATTGACCGGCAACGCTACCGTGAGCGGGTGGAGGCGGCCTTCGGCACCGCCCTGCGCCGCGCCCTCCTGAGCGCCGCCCTGGGCGCCATCGCCACGGCCCTGACCTTCGGGGCCATCGGCGCCGTCCTGTGGGTCGGCGGGCGCGAAGTGCTGGCGGGCCAGATGAGCGGTGGCGAACTCTCCGCCTTCCTCTTCTATGCCGTGCTGGTGGCGAGTTCCATCGGCGGCCTGAGCGAGATCGTCGGCGAGCTGCTGCGCGGCGCCGGGGCCAGTGAGCGGTTGATGGAACTGCTGGCCACCGAGAGCGGCATTCGCGCCCCGGCTCACCCCCGGTCCCTGCCGCGGCCAGCCCAGGGGCGGATCGAAATCCAGGATCTGAGTTTCGCCTACCCGGCTCATCCGGACCTACAGGTCGTCAAGGACCTGTCCCTGCTGATCCAGCCGGGGGAAAAGGTGGCCCTGGTCGGCCCCTCGGGGGGCGGCAAGACCACCCTCTTCCAACTCCTGCTGCGTTTCTACGACCCCCAGACGGGCGCCCTGCGCTTTGATGGTCTGGATCTGCGTGACCTGGAACCGGGGGAGTTGCGTCGCCAGATCGCCCTGGTCCCCCAGGATCCGGTGATCTTTGGCGCCGACGCCTGGGAGAATATCCGCTACGGCCTGGATGAGGTGCCCGACGCGGCAGTGCGCCGTGCCGCGGACGCCGCCCACGCCAGCGAGTTCCTGGACCGGCTCCCGAATGGTTTCCACACCTTCCTGGGCGAGCGGGGGGTGCGTCTCTCCGGGGGGCAGCGCCAGCGGCTCGCCATCGCCCGCGCCATCCTCCGGGACCCGGTCCTGCTCCTGCTGGACGAGGCTACCAGCGCCCTGGACGCGGAGAGCGAACGCCTGGTGCAACTGGCCCTGACGGAGCTGATGGTGGGCCGTACCAGCATCGTCATCGCCCATCGCCTGGCGACGGTTCGCCAGGTCGATCGCATCCTGGTGCTCGATCAGGGCTGCCTGGTGGCGGCCGGCACCCACGAGGCCTTGATGGCCCAAGGCGAACTCTACGCTCGCCTGGCATCCCTTCAGTTTCGGGAGCAGGCCCATTAGCGGTGCGGCGGCATGACCCTTGCCAATAGTACCCCTTGATCCAGGCTACCTCGTTAGCAATCAGCTCCTGGGTGGATTGGAGCAGTCGTCAGGAGTGCCGTGTAAGGCCCAGACCGGTAGCAGGAAGGCTGCGGCGCCAGCACAGGCGGCCGAGATACCGAAGGCGGCAAGCGCCCCGACACCTTGGTACAGGGCGCCGAACAGCAGCGAGGCCGGTAGGAGTAGCAGCCCTGCGGTCAGGTTGAACCAGCCGAAGGCTGTCCCGCGCAAGGCCGGCGGTGCGAGGTCCGCCACCAGGGCCTTTTCCACGCCCTCGGTCGCGGCCATGAAGATGCCGTAGAAGGCGAACAGGCCGAACAGGGCGAGCGGTGTCCCGGGCGGCAGCAGTCCGAGACCGAGATAGAACAACCCATAGGCCAACCAACCGGCGACGATCAGGCGCACCCGTCCGATCCGGTCGGACAGGGCCGACAAGGGGGTCGAACACAGCGTGGCAACGAGCGACACCGCCGCCCAGGCCAACGGCACCTGGGCCTGCGGCAGGCCCAGTTCATGGGCGCGCAACAGCAGGAACATATTCGAGGAGTTGCCCAGGGTGAACAGGCCCACCACGACCAGATAGCGCTTGAAGGCGGGTGGCAATCCCGCCAGGCGCCAGGAGAAGGTCGGCGGCGTGAGGCGCGCCGCATCCAGTGGCGGCTCGCGCAGCGACAAGGCCATGATCAGGCAGGCGACGGCGGGGACAGCGGCGAACAGGATGACCTCCCGCAGTGTCCAACCAAGACCCAGCAACAGGGCCGCCAGCAGCGGTCCCACCACGGCGCCCGCGTTGTCCATGGCCCGGTGCAACCCGAAGGCCAGGCCGCGCACCCCGGGCTCAACACTGGCGGCGAGCAGGGCGTCGCGCGGGGAACTGCGCAGGCCCTTGCCGACCCGATCGCCGAAGCGCAGCAGTGCCACCCCGGGCCAACTGGTGGTGAACGCGATCAGCGGTCGCGCAAAGCCCGCCAAGCCATAGCCCCCCACCACCCAGGGCTTGGCCCGCTGGGTGCGGTCCACGATGACGCCAGAAAAGAGCTTCAACAGGCTGGCGGTGGCCTCGGCGATACCTTCGATGAGCCCCAGGGCGCGCGGACCGGCCATCAGCACCGCCGCCAGATAGAGCGGTACCAACGGATAGATCATCTCCGATGCCGAATCGTTGAGCAGGCTGATCAGGCCGATCAGCCAGACGGTGCGGGGCAGGGATCTGATGGCGTGGAGCATGGTGAGGCCTGGTGGCAGCATGGGGCAGCCGGGCGCGATCAGGTCCTGTCCACGCCCGGGTCGGGCGCGTTAATAAAGAGTATTCAGCCTGGCGATCCGTTGTCAACTCCAGCCAGTTGTACACCCACCGCCGCCTGATAATCCGGATGACGCTTGGCCATGTGGTTGGAGAGATCGCTATAGAGGGCATAGTTCGGCGTCAGGGCGCGGCCCTGGTGCTGGGCCAGCAAGTCACGTACCTTGAAGTAGGGCATGGCCCATGCGGACCTTTGGGTCGGGTCTCCGCGCGCGCACCAAGAGGCGCTTCGCCATGGCATGCAATGGCTGGGAGGCGGAGCGGCAGGGATGGGCCTCCCCCTAGGCGTTGCGATGCGATCGACACGGCCTGGTATCTCGGCTAATCTGGAATCTAATTCCAGATTAGCCGAAAAATAATGATGGAACCGTCGCATGCACCCTGGCCGCTACCCTCCAACGCGTCTCGGCGGGCTTCCTTGTGTTACTGGTCACGGGACCGCGTCAGGTCGGCAAGACCACGCTGCTGGAGCAGTGCGCCGAATCGGGCCGGGGTAGCGTCACGCTGGATGATCTGGATGAGCGTGATCTCGCGCGGCGTGATCCCGCCCTGTTTCTCCTGCGCCATCCGGCCCCGCTGATCATCGATGAGGTGCAATATGCCCCCGAACTGTTCAGCGCCATCAAGATTGCCGTGGATCGCTCCCGGCGGCCGGGACAATACTGGCTAACGGGGTCGCAAAAATTCCATCTGATGCAGGGCATCACCGAATCCCTGGCCGGGCGGGTCGCCGTCCTGGATCTGCTTGGCCTGTCCCGCGCCGAGATCCAGGGCCGCGCCGCCTCATCCCAGCCTTTCCTACCCGCGCCTACCTGACGCATTGGACCTCCCCCGAATCCCTGGAAGCGGGCGCCATGTCCGGCGCCATTCTTGAGACCTTCGTGGTTAGCGAGATCCTCAAAAGCTATTGGCACCAAGGCCGGGGCGTTAATCTGTATTGTTATCGCGATCGGGATGGCAGGGAGATCGATTTGCTGATCGAGCAGGACAACCAGCTTTACCCTATCGAAATCAAAAAGACCGCGACCCCAAGCCGCACCGTTTCGCGCCACTTCGACGATCTGGGCCAGCTCGGCCGCCCCCTCAGCTCGGCCGCCCCCTGGGTCATGGTGCCGTGCTCTGTCTGAGGGACAGCGCGATACCCTTGTCCGCCGAGGTCACTGCCATACCCATCTGGAGCCTGTGAGGCAACGCCTCGGCCAGGCCCACTGATCGGAGATCCGTTAATGCACACAACCGCACAGACCCAGCCCTCGGACACCACAACCCGGATGCCGACCTGGTTCATCCCCCATGGCGGTGGTCCCTGCTTTTTCATGGACTGGAACCCACCCCATGCCTGGAACAGGATGGCGGCCTTCCTCAAGGGGGTGGCCGCCACCTTGCCCCAGCGTCCCGAGGCTATCCTCGTTGTTTCGGCACACTGGCTGGAGTCCGGCTTCAACGTCACCAGTGCTCCCAGGCCGGAGCTTATCTATGATTATTATGGCTTTCCGCCACACACCTACGCCTTGCGGTATCCCGCCCCTGGGGAGCCCCGCTTGGCGTCACGCATCACCGAGCTGCTGGGGCAGGCCAATCTGGCCTCGCACGCCGACCCGAGCCGGGGCTTCGACCATGGGATGTTTATCCCGCTGATGCTGATGTTTCCCGACGCGGGCATCCCGGTCGTACAAGTCTCGCTGCGCCGGGACCTGGACCCCGCACGCCATTTGCTGGCGGGTCAAGCCCTGGCGCCCCTGCGCGACGAAGGCGTCCTGATCCTGGGCAGTGGTATGAGCTTTCACAACATGCGGGGCTATGGCGATCCCCGCTTCGGCCCCATCTCCGACCAGTTCGATGCCTGGCTGACCGCCGCCGTGCAAGCGGAGGCGGGAGAGCGCCAGCGCTTGCTAGTCGATTGGGCGCAAGCGCCCGGGGCGCGGTTATCTCACCCCCCGCGGGCGGAGGAGCATCTGCTGCCCTTGATGGTGGTGGCCGGCGCGGCCCCCGATCAGCCTGGACAGCGCGTCTTCAGCGACCGGGTGATGGAAACCACCCTGTCGGCTTTCCGTTTTGGCTGAGAGGTTGGGAAAAAAACCTCGCGTCCTGGCCGCCGCCCCGGTGGAGTGGTGAGGCGCAATCGCAGGATGGCTGGCAAGGCACCGGCTCAGGGTGCCGGCGCAAACACCTGTGACCAATCGTCCTTCATCGAGACCAGCACCCAGCCGTTCCGCGGCACAAGGTCCATGGCCTTATCGAGCCGCCCGAAGGGGCTCTGGCGATCATAGGCGTATTCCCGCTCACCATCAGTGTGATGCAGAATCAGGCCGAGCCGCCGTCCCGCCCCGCCGGTCGTCCATTGCAGCATCTCCAGGTCCCCGTCGGAATTGCCGAAGGCCAGGATGGGCCGGCGTCCGATGTGGCGCGCAATACCCACCGGCTTGCCGGCCCCATCATCGATGAAGATCACCTTGGGCTCACGCACCATAACCGCCTTGCCGTCGCGCACCGCAAAGGCCAGCTGGATCTGGGAGCCGATCACCTGCTCCGGCGGGATGCCATAGACCGCCTCGGACCAGGGGCGCATGAAGTCGGCCCCGCCACCGGAGACGATGAAGGTCTTGAAACCGTTTCCGCGCAGATACGCCAGGAGTTCCAGCATGGGCTGGAAGACGAGTTGCGTATAGGGCTGCTGGAAACGCGGGTGGCGGGCAGCACCCATCCAGTCCTGGGAGGTTGTCTCGAACTCGTCACCGGTCATGCCGCTGTGGGTCGCGATGGCGAGTTGCAACAGCCCCTCGGTCCCAGCGGCCCCCAGGGTCGCCAGGTCGCCCGCCAGGGCGGCCTTAAAGGGCTGCTGATCTTGCCACTCCGGGTGCGTGGGCGCCAGGGCCTTCACCCGATCCAGTATGAAGGCGAGTTGGGTGTACATGGGCTGCTCCACCCACAGGGTCCCGTCGTTATCGAAGACGGCGATGCGCTGGGCCGGCGGCACGAAGTCCTGACTCCCGGCGTTCGTCACGTCCGTGACGAAGCGGGTAATGGCCTGCTTGGCGTGGCCATCTTTCCAGGAGGGTAGCGGGTCAGCGGCCACGGACAGGGTCGCGAGGACCAAGGCGGCGAGTACCAAAAGTCGGTGCATTGGGTGTCTCCGTACTGTGCTATTTCATGCTTGCCCGTAATTCCACCAAGGCCTGGTCGAAGGTATCGACCCGAATCAGACCGAGCCGGGGGAATTCCAGATCGATGATGACGTAAACCGACATCGCCATCACCCCCGCGAAACCGAGGATGTGGAGCCAACTGCGCGACTTGCTGCCGGCCATACCAAAACCGGCCAGCAGTGCACTGGCCAGCGCCAACGCAATCAGCATGCCGTAGATGACGGAGGGCGGTGCATTTGTGCCGCCATCGTCCGCGTGGTGGTGATATCGAACATGTCGTTGAGCGCGGGCAACAGCAGCTTGATCGCATCCGGTGAGGCGCCCTCCCCTTGGCCCGCGGCGAGTGCCTGCGTCCAGATCGTCGCCTGCAAGGCCGTCGCCTTCGCCAGTTCTGCACGCGCTGCCTCGATATCCGGCAGTTTGCGGTAGACCGCCAGCCGGGCATCAAGATAATTTAGGAAGCTGTCGCGGATGGCCGGTTGGGCCGCGGGCAGCAGATCGAGCCGCAGCCAGGCGGTTCCGATGGCGTTGGTTTCCGCAACGATCAGGTCGCGTCGCGCGTCGAAGCGCGACGCGGCCCCCGAAAAGGTGAAGGCGATCAGCAAGCCCACCAGCGCGAAGACCGCACCCTCGACGGCGCTGGTCCCCGCCTGCGCACCCGCGGGGTCACTCGCCAGTCGCCGAATCCCGAGCCGTCGGCCCAATTCCAGCATTGCTACGACGCCAACAAACAGAGCCACCGCGAGGACTGCGGCCATCAGAATGGTGTTCATGGTGAGATTCCAGGTAAGGTTGATTGGGACGCATTGACACGGCGCCAGCGCAAATAGGGAATCGAGATGGCCGCGGAGGTCAGAATATAGGCGGCGACGATGACCGCGGTACGCGGACCGGGAAGCGCGGACGCCACCAGGACGGCGATCCCCAGGTGGCGCGTCGAGCAGGCAATCGCGAGTGCGGTGCGATCCGCCTCGGCCGGACCGCCGAGTCGATGGCCGATCGCCAGCGCGGCGACGATCAGTCCGGCCAGCGCCAGCATGCCGGACCACTTGACATCGAGCAGGACCTCCCAGTGCAGGATCAGGAGTAGGAGGGCGCAGGCGGTCAACAGCAGCCCGGCAATGGCCATGAGGCGATCCCCGAACCGGTCGGCAAAGGCTGGAAACCGCCACCGGATCAGCATGCCCAGGGCCAGCGGCAGGAAGAAGGATTTGGCGAACACCCATGCCACCCGCTCCGGATGGAGTTGGACCGGATAGCCAAACCAGGGGCCGAGCAGCGCCAGCCAGGCGGGGACCAGGACGATCGCCAGCAGGCTGGTGGTCACAACCAGGCTGAAGATATAGGCACCGTCACCGATGTTCAGGAGCTTGCGCGGCAGCAGCGGCGCTCCGGCCGAGACCGCCAGCACCAGCAGGCCCATCTCGACCCCCGGTGGCAGGGTCAGCAGCGTGACGAGCGCCAGGGCCACCAGCGGCACCAGCAAATACATGGCCAGCACCGAACGCATGAAAAGCATGGGTCGGCGCCAGAGGTAGAGAATATCCTTGGGTGTGCTGTCGATGCCGACGGCCAGGATGATGGCCGCGACGGACAGTTTGAGTAACAGGAGCAAGACTTCAGTCATCTGGTGCCATCGTCGTCGTCATTTTCGTTGTGGTAATCGATGCGATCACAGCGACCCAGATTCGCATGCAACGCGTGGTTTCGCTATCCAAGCTTCTGTCCGATCTTGGTAAGCATCGAAAGGGTCATGAGAAGATGCGGGACTGGGCGGCTGCCCAGTCCCTCCGGCGGGGCCTAATTGCCCATCGTTTTATTCAACTGCTCGTGGATCTTGCTCAGGTTGAACGAACCCGGCGTCTGACTCGGCGGAAACTCCTGCATCGACATCAGGAATTTGGCGGCCAGGCCCTGGATCGGGGCAATCACGAAGGCACGATCAAGAAGCCAGTCGTCATAGATGTTGGCGTTGTGCTGGGCCTTCTCGAAGGGGTCACGCCGTAGGTTGAAGATCAGCGGCACGCGCAACTCCACGAAGGGTTCGCGCCAGACGCCGAAGGCCTCTCCGCGGTTCTCCAGGAAGACGATCTTCCAATCCTGATAGCGCGCGGCAACGACCGCGCCGTCATCATTGACGTACCAGAATTCGTTACGTGGCGAGACCTTGGTCTTCCCGGTGAGATAGTCGAGCTGACTGTAACCGTCGAGGTGGTTCTTGTAGTGACGACCGTTGATGTCCACCCCCGTCAGCAACCGGTCTTTGATGTCCGGTGCGCCCGCCACGGCGGCGAAGGTCGGCAACCAGTCTTCGTGGGCGACGATGCCGTTGAGCGTGGTGTTCGCCGGGAAATGCCCGGGCCAGCGAACGAAGGCCGGCACCCGATAGGCGCCTTCCCAGTTGGAGTTTTTCTCGCTGCGGAAGGGGGTGGTGCCAGCATCCGGCCAGGTGTTGTAGTGGGGGCCATTGTCCGTGGAATACATGACAATGGTGTTGTTGGCCAGGCCCAGGTCATCGATGGTCTTGAGCAATTGCCCGACCTGGCCGTCGTGCTCAACCATGCCGTCGCTGTATTCGTCCTGTCCGGAGATGCCGCGATGCTCTGCCTTCACATGGGTGCGAAAGTGCATGCGGGTCCCGTTCCACCAGACGAAGAAGGGCTTGTCGGCCTTGGCCTGGCGGGTCATGAAGTCAATCGCGGCGGCGACGGTTTCCTCGTCGATCGTCTCCATGCGCTTCTTGGTCAGGGGGCCCGTGTCTTCAATCCGCTGCCCGCCCTGGCCGTCCGCCCAGGTATGCAGCACGCCACGCGGTCCGAATTTCTTCTTGAATTCCGGATTCTTGGGGTAGTCCAGATTCTCCGGCTCTTCCTCGGCATTGAGGTGATACAGATTGCCGAGAAACTCGTCGAACCCGTGCAGGGTCGGCAGGTGCTCGTCACGATCACCCTGGTGATTCTTGCCGAATTGACCGGTGGCATAGCCCTGGCTTTTCAGCACCGTGGCCATGGTGACGTCGGTCTTCTGCCAGCCTTCCTTCGCCCCCGGCAGGCCAACCTTGGTCATGCCGGAACGTACCGGCACCGACCCGCCGATAAAGGCCGCGCGGCCCGCCGTGCAGCTTTGCTGCGCATAGTAATCGGTGAAGCCGACGCCCTCGTTGGCGATCCGGTCGATATTGAGCGTCTGGTAGCCCATCATGCCGCGGTTATTGTGGCTGATGTTCCAAGTGCCGATGTCATCGCCCCAGATGACCAGGATGTTGGGCTTGTCGGCCGCGCCCGCGGGGCTGATGACGCCGAGCGTCGCCAGGGTCAAGACCAGCGCGGCCAGACCGCGCCGGCCACCTGGGCGGACCCGCGGGGCGGTTGATTCGATGGGTCGTTGCTTCATCTTCCTTTGTCCTTTGTTGGTGTTGAATGGATGCCATCGGAGTGGCCGTGTTCCGCGTCGGCCCGGTCCTGACTGGTGTGCCCTGGAAAACCGCGTCGCGACAGACTGGTGCTCGCGTTACGCGCCGAGCTTGTACTCCGGGCTCGCGGGGCCGAGCCGCAGGGTCAAGTAGGACGAAAGACCCTCGAAGGTCACCCCAGCCGCTCGCAGCCGTCGCAGCAAGGCCAAGGATGCCTCGTCCGCCTGGCGCAAGCCGCGCAGATCCAGGGTCAACCTGGCGGACGGGTCACCACAGGTCCGCTCGAACTCGGCGATCCCGTCGGCCTGTAACCGCCCGTCGACCTTGAGGGTCGTTCGCCGGTGGTCATCGACTCGTGTGATCCGAAACGTCATGCGCTGACACTACGCAGGAAGCTGGCCAAAGCCGACTGAATCGCTTGGGATGAAGGTAACCAACCGATAAGACTGTTGAAAGCATCAACCGGGGACGCCGCGAGGGGCCGCCCCGGGGCGCGAAGCGACGACATTTAACGAAGCGGGTCGCGATATATCGCTGATCACGACATATCGTGCCCTGCCGCTCGGCGACTAGGCGAATGACTCTGGCCATCGCATGGCCGACGACGGCCTGAGCAATCTCCGGTAGTCTTTATCGCGAAATATCATTACGCGCGCCGCTATCCTAGGAGACCCGCCAGAGATGGCTGTGAATGACCCAACACCGCTCGCCCACGGCCCTGGGGGAACCACACCGCTCGACTGGGCGGCCCACACCGAGACCAGCTTCGAGGATTTGCTGACGGACCGAGGCCAGCGCGCTGGACGCCCACATTCAGGGGGCACTGCGCCGGATCGCGCTGTTCCTGGGGCTCGACCGCTGCACCATCGGCCGCTTCGACGATGCGCGAGCGGAGTGGACCGTCACCCATTCCTGGGCACAGGAAGGCATCGCGCCGATCCCCTTGCCGCTCGCGGAGGCCCACTTTCCCTATCTGGCTGGGCAGTTGCGCGCCGGGCTCCCGACGATTGCGGAGCGGCTCGCGGACCTGCCGCCGGAAGCGTCGCTGGACCGGCGGTCGCTGGCCAGGAATGCCGGGGGGAGTTTACTTAATTCGGGCAGTCCGGAAGAATTAAGTAAACTGTCCCCGGAACTGCAACTGCCATTGCTCGAGCTGACTCGAGCCTCAGGGTCATACGTCAGAGAAAGCCTCAGCTCAGCGGGAACCGGGTTGCGGGCGGGAACCAGCCCCCGTCACCTACAACAGAAGGTTGCGTCAATTTTTCGTTTTACATGATCTGCGGTTGATGACAATTCCGCAGTTCCAGGGACGTTTACTTAATTCAACCCGTTGTCAGCCGCAATTGAGTAAACTGTCCCCGGAACTCCCCGGAACTCACGCGCACGTTTCCCAGCTTGGCTCCAGGCTAAATTTGAAGCGATTCAACCTTTTCCCGGTGGGCCTCCACCGAAGCTTTGACCACGTTGCGCTGGTCGTCCGATAGCTCGTCGAGTGCTGGTAACTCCTCCTCGAAGGCTTGGAAGCGACCAATCAGCCCCTCTAGAGAGATTCCATCTGTGACTGCACGACGAAAGAATAGCCGTGCAAGCTCGTTTAACTCCGGGTTCAATTGCGCACCTGACAGCACGCGATTTGTAATCCAGAGATAGATATCTACCATCTGCAATCCTATCGAATCAGCGCTTGTACTGACTGAGATTGCTGTGCGTGGAATCCCACGATGCAAAATGATGTTTTCGTCTACTCCATAGTGAAGGGGGTGATTCAAAAGGAATTTCCGTTCATTCGAATCGAGCCGCGCATAGCCGTCCGAAATCACCTGATAAAGGCTGTGTACTTCTTGCTGTGACCTATTGAACTGCTGTTGCTTATCAACAACTATCGTATAAGCATCTTTGCGGCGAGCCTTCCTGAGCCTCCGAGACATTGCATGCACAACGAACTGAAATCCAACTGTATTCGGCGATACGAACCTCGGATCTGGCGCGCCAAAATCCAAATCCAGGGGTCTTGCGATCCCAAAACGGAAAGCGTCAACCAATAGCTCTTTCGAGCGTGCATCGAGCTGGGACGCCTCTGCCCGTCGCTTTAACTCGGTTAGCAGCTCGAGTATATCTTGCTCATACTTTTCTACGCGCTTGACCGTGCATAGTTTCCAAGCTTGTTCGAGAATCGACTCATCCAGTAACTCGTTCAACTTAAACAACAAGAGGAACCGAAGGGGAGTCCAATACGCATCCCATTTCACCGCTTCATTCAAGCCCGCGTCGAAGACGGCCTCGAATAACTTCGTAACGGCAAAATCGGGCTTGACAATATAATAGTAGTCGAAAAAAAAGCGCATTTTCCGTTGGAGTTCGCATAGCGGTGGTGCTATGGTCGACAACCTGTCGATTCCCAGTTCGTTTGCATGGAGCGCCGGCACGCCAACCCGTCTTACCATTTCTTTATGCAGCCGCACTCCGAGCGCGTCCACATTTGTCTTGCTGGACAAGAGGCCGTAGCTTAGACGAGGCTGATTTGGATCGAATAAGTTGTTGCCGGTATTGCCTGATTCGTCAACGTGAAAAAACATAACAATAGCTCCGGTCGCCCAGGCGCTGAGTCGTAATGGCGTTCTTGCGTCGTTGATGTTGACTCAGGGCAAGACATCGCAGGGGTAATCGGGGACGGGCCACGTTTATTCGTCAAGAATGGTGATATCGATGGACGGAGAATCAAACATGGTCTGACCCATATTATGGACCCCTATTATGTCAAGACATTGGCGTTATGCCGCTGCGCTGCTCAACGACCGAAGCTTATCGAAGGTATCCGGGTATTGGTGCACCATCAGGATCAGCGCCGCGGCCTGTGCGTTGGGAGTTGCCCGCCCCTGCTCCTAATTCTCCAGGGTGCGCGTCGCCACGCGCAGCCGGCGGGCGAAGACCGCCCGCGACACGTTCAGGTGCTCCCGGGTCTCCCGAATCAGCGCCGCATCGACCCGTAGTGCCGGCAGGTTTTCCGCCTCGGCCGTGCGCAGGGTGATCTTGTCCTCCCGTTGCGCACGCATCGCTCCCACACCATCCATGATCTCGGCGAACAGATTGCGTTTGCCCGTCATCGTTTCGGTCTCCTCTGCGCCAGTTCGGCTTGAATTGCCTGCTTCAAGGCCTGCCTTTCATCGGGTCAGAGCCCTTTGTGCCACTTCTTGTCGTGTCCCGTTTTTCAAGCGATGGCTTGAATCCCCTTCTTCTCAATGACGGTCAAGAGCCGAAGCGCCGGGCCGCCGGGGCGCTTGATACCTCGCTCCCAGTCCGAGACGAGGTTCTTGCTGACGTTGAGGTAGCGGGCAAAGACCGGTTGAGAGAGATGCTCCCGCTCGCGTAGGGCGCGGATGGCCCCAGGCGAGAGGAGTTGGACCGGCGTCAGGCATGAGTCGTCGAACTCGCGCATGGTCTGATTGGAGATAGCGCCCACCTCGTGGAGGGCCTCCATGGTCTCGTGGACCGAAGCCAGCGCATCGCTACGGTACTGCTTAGTCATCGTCGTCAACCTCCGAAAATTGGCCGTTCCGGATCAGCGCCGCGATTTGCTCATCCGTCAACTCCAGGACGTGCCGCGCCGCCTTCTTGAATGCCGCCTGTTCCTCGTCACTGATATTGGCCTGCTGGTTCTTGGCGAAACCATAGACGAAGAACGCACGATGCGCCTGGCGGTAAAGGATCAGGGTCCGATAGCCCCCTGACCGCCCTTGCCCAGGACGCGCCACACGTTGCTTGACGACCCCTCCGCCGAGGTCGGCATCGATCAGACCTTGTTCCGCTCGCTGGATCGCATCGCGTAGCGCTACATCCCGGAGGTTCTGCTTGCGCATGAAGCGCTCGAACCAGGCGTTCTTGAAGATCCTCACGCGCCCCTGTTCTCCGTCACTTTATATCACACTAAGTATTATACCTAAAGACCGAAGGAGTAACATAGATGCTTGAAGCTCGGCAGCGGCCTGCGCCTCGCGCGGCAGGGTTCCAGCCCCCTGTAACTACAACTGGATGCGTTGCGGGGACTCCGTCTCAAGGCGCGAAGCGACGACATTCAACGAGGCTCGTCGCGAAATACCGTTTTTCACGAAATATCGTGGCCTATCCATTGGCGAATTGGCGACGGCCCCAGGCCACCAGATTGCCGGTGACGGCCTGAATAAACTCCGGTAAGCTCTGCCGCGAAATATCGTGATGCGCGCCGCTATCCCAGCACCCGCCGGAGGACGCCGTGAATGATCCAACACCGCTCGCCCGCCGCCTTGGGGAAACCACACCGCCCGACTGGGCGGCCCATGCCGAAAGCAGCTTCGAGGATCTGCTGACGGACCTGGCGGCCTCCTTCATCAACGTCGAAGCCAGCGCGCTGGACGCCCACATTCAGGCGGCACTGCGCCGGATCGTGCTGTTCCTGGGGCTCGACCGCTGCACCATCGGCCGCTTCGACGACGTGCGGGCAGAGTGGACCGTCACCCATTCCTGGGCACAGGAGGGCATCGCGCCCATCCCCTCACCGCTCGCTGAGGCCCACTTTCCCTATCTGGTGGCGCGGGTGCGGGCTGAGCTGCCGACGATCGCGGAGCGGCTGTCGGACCTGCCGCCGGAGGCGTCGCTGGACCGCCAATCGCTGCTTCGGCTCGGGCAGAAGTCTCTGGCGGTCTTTCCGCTGTCCGCCGACGCACAGGTGCTCGGCTGGGCCTCCTTCGGGGCGGTGCGACGGGAGCACGCCTGGCCCGATGACCTAGTGCGGCGGTTGCGGCTCATCGCGGGTATCTTCGCCAATGCGCTGATGCGGCGACGCAAGGAGACGGCGCTTAAGGAGGCCCTGGCGGAGAACGTCGCCCTGCGCGAGCGGGTGGAGGCGGAAAACGCCGTGTGGCGGGAGGAGGTGCTGCTCTGCGGCAGCTTCGACGAGCTGGTCGGCGAGAGCCCGGCCCTGCGCCGGGTCCTGCTGCAAGTCGAGCAAGTCGCACCAACGGACAGCACGGTGCTGGTGCTGGGCGAGACCGGCACCGGCAAGGACCTGATCGCGACCGCTATCCACCGGCGCAGCCGCCGGGCGGAACGCCCGCTGATCCGGGTGAATTGCGCCGCCCTGCCCGCAACCCTGATCGAGAGCGAGCTGTTCGGCCATGAGAAAGGCGCCTTTACCGGGGCCATCACGCGCAAGATCGGGCGCTTCGAGGTGGCGCACGGCGGGACCCTGGTCCTGGACGAGATCGGCGAGCTGCCGCTGGAGTTGCAGGCCAAGCTGCTGCGGGTCTTGCAGAGCGGTGAATTCGAGCGGCTGGGCGCGACGACGACCCGGCGCAGCGATGCCCGGGTGATCGCCAGCACCAACCGGGATCTGGAGGCCATGTCCCGGGACGGCAGTTTCCGCCCGGACCTCTTCTATCGCCTGAGCGTCTTTCCGATCACGGCACCACCCCTGCGCGACCGCAAGGAGGACATCGCGCTCCTGACTGCCTATTTTGTCGAGAAGCTGCGGGCCAAGCTTGGCCGGCCGGCGCTGCGCGTCCCGGACCGGGTGGTCACGGCCCTGATGGCCTATGACTGGCCGGGTAATGTGCGGGAGTTGGAGAATATCGTGGAGCGCGCCATGATCCTGTCGCCGGGCGCGACCCTGGTGGTGGACGCGCTCCCGTGCACCAGGACGGGCGCCCGGACAAGGGCGCAGGATCCGTCCGCCGGGACTGACCATCGCACTCTGGACGAGGTGGAGCGTGACCATATCCTGGCGATCTGTACCGCCTGCGACTGGCGGATCAACGGGACGGGAAACGCTGCGGAACGCCTCGGGATCAATCCCAACACCCTGCGCTCGCGGATGCTGAAACTGGGGATCGTGCGGCCGACAGGGTCCCGCCCCCGGCGGCCCTAGGCGCTGGTCGAAGTACACCGGCGCAAAGGAAGAAACCCATGACCCCACTCGATCCGCTTGCTAACCTGGCCGCCCCGGCACTGGTCTGGTTCTTGATGCTGACGGTGGGGCTGGAGCTGACGCCAGGGGACTTGCGGCGCGTCGTCGTCTTTCCCAAGGCCGTCCTGGTGGCGACTCTGGGCCAACTCCTGCTGCTGCCCGCCATCGCCGCCGTGCTGATTTGGGCCCTGCGCCCGGAGCCGACGGTGGCGGCTGGGATGATCCTGCTGGCGGCGAGCCCCGGCGGAGCGCTCTCCAATGTCTACACCTACCTGGCCCGGGCCAATCTCGCCCTGTCGGTGACCCTGACCGCACTCTCCACCCTCCTGGCCCTGATCAGCATGCCGCTGCTGACCGCCGCCGGTATCGCCCTGTTGCTCGATCGGCAGGACGCAATTCCGGTCCCCGTCGCGCGCATGGTCGGTCAATTGGTGCTGATGCTGCTACTGCCGCTGGGCCTGGGGATGGCGCTGCGGCACGGGTGGTCGGGGTTGGTGCGCCACGCAGGGCGGTGGTTGCGGCGGCTTAGCGGACTGGGATTGGCGATGCTGGTCGGCGCCATCCTCTATGCGCAGCGGGCAGATCTGGCGGGCGGCCTGGGCCCGATGGTCACGGCGGCGCTGGTCTTCTCCATCACCGCCATGCTGACCGGCTGGGTGCTGGGCTGGCTGGTCGGCCTCAATCGGCGGGACCGCTTCACCCTCCTGTTGGAGTTCGGCGTGCGCAACCTGGCCCTGGTCGCGCTGATCGGGATCACGGTGTTCGGGCGGGTCGAGATGGTGCTGTTCGCCACGCTCTTCCTGGTGGTGGAGATGCCCATCGTCCTGCTGCTGGCGGGGCTGCATGGACGCCGCGCGGGGCCAACGGACACCGCCGAGCTGGCGGGCCAGGAACCTGGTTCAGGTTCACACGACCGGGAGATGGACGCCCCGGCTCAATAACGGTTCAATAATGTCACTGGGATGCACCGCAGGGTGACGTCCACCCGCGCATGCTGTTATCGCCTCTGGAGGAACGCTTGAGTCACGATGTGATCTTCGGCCTCGCGGCCATCTCCCTACTGGGCGCTGTCTGCCAGTGGCTTGCGTGGCGCTCGCGCCTGCCCGCCATTCTCTTCCTGCTGCTCACCGGTATCCTGGTCGGACCGGTTGGGGGCTGGCTCGATCCCGACACCCTGCTTGGCCAGCTCCTGTTTCCCTTCGTGTCGCTCGCGGTCGCCGTGATCCTGTTCGAGGGCAGCCTGACCCTCAGATTCGCGGAGATCCGCGGCGTCCAGCAGGTGGTGCGGAGACTGGTGACCGGCGGGGTACTGCTGACCTGGGCGGTGGCCACGCTCGCCGCCCGATTCCTGGTCGGACTCCCCTGGGAGATCGCCACGCTCTTCGGCGCCATCATGGTGGTGACGGGTCCCACGGTGATCGTGCCCATGCTGCGCACCGTGCGGCCCTCCGCCAAGGTGGCCAGCATCCTGCGCTGGGAGGGGATCATCGTCGACCCCATCGGCGCCTTGCTGGCCGTGCTGGTGTTCGAATTTGTGGTCTCCTCCGGGCCCGAAGTGGCGCTGAGCGGGACCTTGCTTGCCTTCGTGGGCATGATCCTGGCCGGGAGTGTCTCGGGACTCGTCGGTGGTTATCTGTTGGGGGAGGCCCTGCGGCGGGACTGGGTACCGGCCTATCTCTACAATCCGACAACCCTGGCGGTCGTATTTTGCGCCTTCGCTGTCGCCGACTCGGTGATTGCCGAATCGGGGCTGCTCGCGGTCACGGTCATGGGGATCTATCTCGGCAACCGCAAAGGGGTGCCGATCGAAGAGGTGCTGGAGTTCAAAGAGAGCCTGTCCCTGGTGCTGATCTCCGGACTCTTCATCTTGCTCGCGGCGCGCCTCGACCTCGGCGAGCTGGCCGCTCTCGGCTGGGCGGTGGTGGGCGTCTTTCTGGCCATACAGCTCATCGCCCGGCCCCTGTCGGTGCTCTATGCGACCCCGGGCTCGGCTCTCAACTGGCGCGAGCGCGTGTTGCTCGCCTGGATAGCCCCACGCGGCATTGTGGCGGCGGCGGTGAGCGCGCTCTTTGCCCTGAAGCTCGGCCAGCGGGGCTTCGCGCAGGCGGAACTCCTGGTTCCGCTCACCTTCGTCGTCATCATCGGCACCGTGGTCCTGCAGAGCCTGAGCGCCCGCGTCCTGGCGCGGGCGCTCGATGCCACCGAGCCCGAGGGGATCGGCTTTCTGATCCTGGGTGCCAATCCGCTGGCGCGCCTCCTTGCCCAGGCGCTGGTCGAGCAGAAGATCCCGGTCCTGCTCTGCGACACCCTATGGGACAACGTCAGCCGGGCGCGGATGGCCGGTCTCAAGGCCTATTACGGCAGCCCGCTTTCGGAGCACGCTGAGGTCTACCTGGATACCACTGGCCTGGGGCGCCTGCTCGCAATCACCGCGGACTCGCACCTGAACGCGCTCGCCTGCAGCCGGTTCAAGGGGATGTTCGGACCAACGGAGGTCTTCGCCCTGCGGGTCGGCGGCCCCTCTACCGGCAACGGCCGTAAGGAGACGGCGCGCGAGGGTCCCACGGTCTTCGGGGAGGAGACGACCTATGTGGGCCTGGCCCAGCGGATCTATCGCGGCGCCGAGATCCGCCGCACCAACCTGACCGACGCCTTTACCCTGGATAGCTTCCGCGCCATGCACGGCGATCGGGCGACGCCGCTTTTTGCCATCGACCCCAAGGGGCGGCTCTCCGTCTTCACTGCCGGGACGCGGCTGGAACCTGGTACAGGCTGGTCGGTCCTGGCCCTGATCGACCCCTCCCCCGAAGCGGTGGCACCGAAGGGCTGATCCCTCGACCGGGGCTGGCGCCTTCGTACGGGGCGGTACGACGTGAGCAGGCTTGGCCCGATCACCTGGTGCGGCAGTTGCGGCTCATCGCCGTCGGCCGGAGCGTGACGACGGACGGCAGGTTGGTAACGCCTTTCCGGGAACCCCGCGCGCCCCACTTGCCCCTGGGGCGGGATACGGCCCCCGCGACAATTTGTCGCATACCCCTTCGCCAGTGGCTCCCTTGATAATCATCAATTGCTTATCACCAACCGATTAAGGGAGCATTTCGATGGGGCATCGCCTTCACCCGCTATCCACCGCCGTGGCGGTCGCCTGTGCCATGGCGGCGACCTGGCATCACGCCGGCGCCGAAAGCGCGACCGAACTGAGTGAAATCGTCGTCAGTGCCGAGACGCCTGGCTCCTTTCCCAGTTCCAGTATCGTGACGGGCCGTGCCCTGGAGGCCGATCGGGTCGGTACCAGCGATACCGCCAAGCTGTTGCTCCAGGTACCAGGCGTCAGCCTCTATGGGGCTGGCGGTGTCTCCAGTCTGCCGGCCATTCATGGCCTGGCCGACGACCGGGTGCGCATCGAGGTCGATGGCATGGACCTGATCGCCTCCTGTCCCAATCACATGAATCCCCCCCTGTCTTATCTCGACCCGACGGCGGTCGGCAGTCTCAAGGTCTATGCCGGCATCGTGCCCGTGAGCCTGGCGGGCGACAGCATTGGTGGCACCATCATCGCGGAATCGCCCGAGCCGGAATTCGCCGGCCCTGATCAAAAGTATCTTCTCAAGGGCACGGTCGGCAGCTACTACCAGAGCAACGGCAATGGTTACAGCGTCAATGTCGGGGCCAGCGCGGCCACCGATAGCCTCAGCATCGCCTACAGTGGCGCCTTGGCGAAGTCGCAAAACTACAAGGCAGGTGGCGACTTCAAGACCACGCGGGCCACGGGCCGCCTCGGGCATACCCTACCCCTGAATGAGGTGGGATCGACGGCCTATGACACCCGCAACCAAACGCTGGATTTCGCGTGGAAGAGTGGCATTCATAAGATCGAGGCCGAGATCGGCTACCAGGATATCCCCGAGGAATTATTCCCGAACCAGCGCATGGATATGCTTGGCAATGAGCAAACGAGCTTTAATCTGAATTACACTGGGGAGTTCGGCTGGGGCAATCTGGAGGCGCAGACCTACTACCAGTATGTTGACCATTTCATGGATTTTGGCCCGGATAAGCGCTTCTGGTATGGCCCCGCCTCGGGCAAGACGGCCGTCGATGGCACGCCCTGTTGGCCCATCAGCAGTACCTGCGCCGCGGGCATGCCCATGAACACCGAGGCCAAGACCCTGGGCGCCAGCCTCCAGGCCGACATCGATCTGACCGATACGCAGTTGTTGCGGCTGGGGGCCGAATACCAGGGCTACCGGCTCGATGACTGGTGGTCACCCTCCGGGGCCATGATGTATCCCGGCACCTTTTGGAATATCAACGACGGCCGGCGGGACCGGGTGGCGCTATACAGCGAATGGGAGGCGCGGCCCACGCCGCAATGGCTGACCTTGCTGGGTATTCGCTTCGAGCAGGTCGATATGGATACCGGGGATGTCCAAGGTTACAACACCACCCCTACCGCCCCCGGCAATCAATACCTGGAAGCCAAGCGCTTCAATGCCCAGGAGCATCAGGAAACCGACAACAATGTCAACCTGAGCGCCCTGGCCCGTTATCGGCTGGACGAGACCAAGAACCTGGAATTCGGCTATGCCCACCTGGTGCGCTCCCCCAATCTTTACGAGCGCTACACCTGGTCCTCCTGGCCCATGGCGGCGAGCATGAATAACTCCGTGGGCGATGGTAACGGCTATGTCGGCGACATCAATCTAAAACCGGAACAGGCCAATACCTTTTCGGCGACCTTCGACTGGCATGCCCCGGAGCGTGAATGGGAAATTCAGGCGACGCCCTATTACACCTATGTCACCGATTACGTTGATGCCATCAAGACGGCGGTTTGGCTTCCCGACGCCTTCAATGTCCTGCAATATGCCAACCAGAAGGCACAGCTCTACGGCATCGATATCTCGGGCAAGATGCCCCTCTTCAAGAATGACTTTGGCCGGTTTGGCCTCAAGGGCCTCCTGAGCTATACCAAGGGCGAGAACCTGGATACGAATGACGGCCTCTACAACATCATGCCGCTGAATGTGGCCCTGTCCCTGACCCAGCAACTGGGCGGGTGGGATAACGGCATCGAGGTGGTCATGGTCGATGCCAAGGATGACCTTTCCGAGGTCCGTAACGAGATTGAGACCCCGGGCTATACCCTTTTCAATCTGCGGGGCAGTTATTCCTGGACCAAGGTCAGGCTCGACTTTGGCATCGAAAACCTGCTCGACCGCTTCTATTCCCTGCCGCTGGGCGGCGCCTATCTGGGGCAAGGCAAAACCATGGAACTCAACCCCATCACCCCGGCCTGGGGCACCGCGGTTCCCGGCATGGGGCGGTCCTTCTATGTCGGGCTGAATCTCAAATTCTGATCAGGGCCCAGGTCGCCCCTCGGGAGGGGGTGGCCGTGGGTCCCGGGGACGGCGTTTGGCCAGTTTTCGCTGGAGTGTGCGACGATGCATGCCAAGGGCTTGGGCGGTGGCGGTGACGTTGCCGCCATGTTCCTCCCAGGTGCGCTGGATGTATTCCCACTCCAGGTGGCGCACGGTCAAGCGTTGTTCATGGACGACCTCCGCGGTATCCAGCCCCTCCTTGATCAGGGCGCGGATAATGTCCGCCACGTCGGCGGGCTTGGCCAGATAATGGATGGCCCCCAGCTTCATGGCGCTGACCACGGTGGGAATGCTGGCATAGCCGGTGAGGATGAGGATGCGGGCCTCGGGCGAGAGGGTCAGCAGGGGCTGGATGAGGTTGAGGCCCGATTGTCCGGCCAGATTAAGATCGAGGATGACGTAATCGTGATGCTGCTTCTGGCAGCAAATCAGGGCCTCCGCGGGCGTGGCCACGGCGGTGACCTGAAAACCCCGACGGGCGAGGGAGCGGGCGAGTACAGCCCGATAGGGGTCGTCGTCATCGACCAGGAGCAGATTTCTGGCTTCAGCCGGCATGAGGGGTCTCGCTCATCGCGACCAGGGGCAGGCACAAGTGGGCGGTGGTGGCGCCGGTTGCTGGCGAGAGGAAGCTCAGGCTGCCGCCCCGGCGCTCGACGGCGGCGCGCCCCAGGAGGAGACCCACGCCCATACCCTGGGTCGAGATGAGAGGTTGGTGCTGCTGGATGGCCTCCAGGGTCGCCGGGGGGATGCCGGTGCCGTTATCCGCCACCCGTATTTCGAGGGTGCTCGCCCTGGCCAGGGCCCTGACCTGGATCAGGCTGGCCTGGGCCTGGAGGGCGTTGTCGAGCAGGTTGGCCAGGGCGCGCTCGATGGCGATGTCCGCGGGCAGACCGCAGTGGTCCAAGTCCCGGCTGATGTCCAGGCGCAGTTCGGCCTGGGGATGCTGGCTTTGCCAGGCGAAGAGCAGACGCTGTAACCAGGCCCGGGCCGGTATAGCGGGCGGCTCGGTTCCCTTGGCGTGGCCCGCCCGCGCCGTCAGTTGGCTCAGGGTCTCCTTGCAGCGCTGGATCGGCGCCTTCATGGCCTGGACATCGGGGACCAAGGCGGCGGTCAAGCGACTGTCGTCCAGCAGATCGTCAACCAGGATGTTGAGGGTGGCCAGGGGCGTGCTCAATTCATGCGCCGCCCCGGCGGCCTGACTACCCAGGGAAATCAGCCAGTCGTCGCGAATGGCTCGTTCGCGGGCGGCGGCGAGTTCCTGGTCGCGGCGGCGAATGCTGGCGGTGAGTTGCAGGATGAACCAGACGACCATGACCGCCGACAGGGCGAAGACCAGCCACATGCCCACGAGGTGCAGGGTGCCGGCCATTTGGTTGTCGGCGATGTACAGGGGGACGTAATACTTCCAGAGAAAGGAATAGATCAGGATGGCGCCTAGGGCGAACAGCCAGGCCTGACGCTGGCCGAGCACCAGGGCGCCGATGGCGACCAGGGGCAGAAAGATGGAAATCAGCGGATTGGTCGCCCCGCCGGAGACAAAGAGATAGGCGCCCCAGGCCAGCAGATCAAAGGTCAACTGCGCCAGGGGCGAGAAGAACCATGGAACATCCAGGGCCGTGCCCAGGAACCTGGCGGCCAGCATGAAAACCAGGTTGATGGCCGCGATGACCCCAGCAAACACCAGCAGGCGGCCCGTGAGTGCGGAGGGGCCAAGGATGTAGGGACTGACCAGGGCCGCCAATGCCATGGCCATGACCGACAACCAGCGCAGTTGCAGCAGAGAGGCCTGGATGATGCGGGTCAGGGAGTCGATCATGGGCGGGGCGGGCGCTCGACGGGCAGTGCAGGGCGGGCAGGATGGGCCGGCGGGGGATTGTAGCATTGCGCCCGGATGCCGGGAGCCCGCTGGGCCTTCCGCGCCGGCATTCCACCATCAATCAGTAGGGGTAGTTACCTTGGAGTTGTTAAAGACCTACCTGGATGCCGGCTTGCTGGGGCTGCTCGGCTTCATGAGCTTTCTCACCCTGGCCTTCACCGTCGAGCGTTATCTCTATTTCGCGCGGGTGGATCTGGGGTCCTTTCGCCGGGTGGAAGATCTGGAGATCGCCCTGACCCGCCATCTCACGGTGATCGCCACGGTTGGCGCCAATGCCCCCTATGTGGGGCTGCTGGGCACCGTCCTGGGCATCCTCATCACTTTCCATGACATGGGTCAGGGGGGCGCTATTGACACCTCGACCATCATGGTCGGGCTGGCCCTGGCGCTCAAGGCCACGGCCTTGGGCCTGCTGGTCGCCATGCCCTCTATCGTCTTCTACAACGCCCTGCTGCGGCGCGTGGATGTGCTCAAGGCCCGCTGGGGTCACCGGGCGAGCGCCTGAGGTCCGACCATGAAGCGCATGGATCAAATCAATGTCATTCCCTTCATCGACGTCATGCTGGTGTTGTTGGCCATCGTCCTGACCACCGCGACCTTCCTGATCGAGGGGCGCTTGCCGATCCGCCTGCCAGCGGCGGAGACCCAGACCACGCCTTTGGATGTCACGCCCGTCGAGATTGCCATTGCCGCTGATGGCCAGATCTTCTGGGGTAACGAGACGGTGGGGGTGGGACCGGCGGCGCTCGTCGGCCTGGAGCCCCGATTCGATCAACTGGCCCCGGGGACTCCCGTCGTGCTGCGGGTGGATGCCCAGGCCCGCTTCGAGGCCTTCATCGGGGTCGTCGATCGCCTCAAGGCCCGCGGGATCGAACGGGTAAGCATCTTGACCCGCCGCTTGTAATGTCGCCCCTCTTCTGCCGCTCCTGCATCGGGTTGGGCCTTATGGTCTCGGCCCTGGTGCATGGGCTAGCCCTGTCTCTGGTGCTGAATCTGGAGCCGCCCGTCCCGGTGTCTGGCGAGGAAAAGGTGACGGAACTGGATCTGACCCTGTTCGCCGCGCCAGTGGCGAATGAGCCCTTGGCCTCCCTCGCGGAACCTCCGTTGCCAACCGAGCCCGAGCCCGAGCCCGAGCCCGAACCAGTCGTCGCCCAGGAAGTCTTGCCACCTGAGGCGGTCATCCCGCCTCAGGTCGAGAAACCCAAGCCCAAGCCCAAGCCAAAGCCAAAATTGCCGCCAAAACCGGTAAGGAAACCCGAGCCACCCATGAAAACCCCGCGCCCGGCCGCCCCTGCGCGGCAGGCGGTCCAGGCCAGACCCGACCCCCCCGCGGGGTCGGCCGCGGTCGCGGGCGAACAGGGCTCCCCCAACGAGCGGGCGCGGGCGGAAGGCGCCTACCTGGCCGAGTTGCAGCGGGCGATCAAACGGCAACAACGCTACCCGGAGGCGGCGCGTCACCGGGGTACCGTGGGTACCGCCACCCTGACCTTCGTCCTCCAGGCGGATGGCCGCATCGACCGGGTGCAGGTGTCCCGGTCCGCCGGGGATACTGAGCTGGATCAGGCCGCCGTGGAGGCCATCAAGCGGTTAGGGCGTTTCAAGCCCATCCCCTTGGTGTTAGGTCGCGATGGCTGGACCCTCAGGATTCCCATCCGATTCGATTTGCGTTAATCAACCCCGAACTCCGCCCCGCCGCAGGCCTTGCTTTGGCATCGCCAGCCCCAGGGCGCTCCCCGAGGCCCTACCTTGAGGGCCTTCGCCGGTTGGTCGGCGATCAAGACCCCGTCTTGTCCAGTAGCGCCCGCACGGCATCTCCAATGTCGTCGGCGTAAAGATCGCGGAAGAAGTGATCGGCGCCGTCGAGGACGGTCAACCGTACGCGCTGCCCATCGGCCAGAGGGAGTACCTTCGGAACCAGCTCCGCGGCGATCTTATCCTCGCTGCCGGCGATGACCAATACCGGGACCTTGATATCGGGAATCAGCCGAGGTGTGTCCAGGCGTGGGTCCGGGCCATAGTAGGAGAGCAGGGCCGCGGCGGTGGCTGAGGTGTCAGGGCAATAGAGGAAATCCAGATGCTCCATCATGACGCTGCCGCGGCCTGCGCTTACAAGCTGCCTGGCTTGCTCGAGCCGGGGTGCCAGTTCTTTACCGTAACGCTGGCGATAGTCCCTTTCCAGCTCAGTCTCGTTCCAGGTATCGGGGGCTATCAGGATCAGGGCGCTGATGGGTGCCTCGGGGTGCTCTGCCGCAAAACGGGCGGACTGGTTGCCGCCGCGGGAGTGCCCTAACAGGGCGATCTGGGTGGCGCCCTGATCATGGAGCCAGCCCAGCCAGGCGCCGATTTCCGCGACCGCATCCGTCAACTGGTGGGTATGGGCCCTATTGCATTCGTACATCCCGTGACGATTGTCGAGCCCCAGGCTCAGGGTCAAGGCTAGGGAGCTGATGCCCCGGTCCTTGAAAGCAGATTGCAGGCCCTGGAGAGTCTCCATGCCGCCATGGGCCAGGGTGCCGTGGGTCATGAGGACGACGGGGCCCTGGGGCCAGTTGGCGCCGGTGGTCTCCAGATTGGCATTCAGGGTCAGCCCCTGGTGCTCCAGGGTGACCTCTTCGCCCTGGACCGGCGTTAGCGAGAGGGCCAGGAGCAGCGCCAGTCCGGTGGTGGGGAGCAAGGATTTCATGGGGGGTAGTCTCCGTGGTTCGATGGATGGCCGGTGCCTTGAGTGGCCCCGGCAAAGTGTTATAGCCAACACACGCGGGGGTTGGGTTTTCCGGGCCGGGGCCGAGCGTGCCAGGTAAGGTGGGGACCCTCAGGGCCTTTCGCCAGTATTTTGCCCCTCCGTTCCGTCCGTCAGCCGCTCGGGGGGCAAATCCGCCACCCGGCCAAGGACCTGGCCCAGCACCGCTTGGGAGCGATGGGCAATGAAATCCCGCGACAGGCGCCGCTCACCAAACAGGAGATGCCGATGGGCGGCGCCATCCTGGTAGAGGATATCGGCCGACTGGGGGGAAAAGGCCCGGTGGCGGCTGATGCGGGCAATGCGCCCCAGGTTGACGCCGCGCCCGTCATCGAGCAGCACCAGGTGGGGGGCGAGCCCCCGGCTGGGATCGGGACGAGGGAAGTCGATGAGTGCCAGTAGCACGAAGGGGGTAGCGATCAGCCGCACCCCAAGCTGGACGGCACTGTCATTCAGCTCCACGAGGTAGATGGTCTCGCCGATGGCGGCCCGCAGCCGCTCGATCTGACGGCTATAGGCCGGGGAGGGCCAGAGCCCCTCGGGCCCCGCTTCATCATCGGTACCCCGGGGACTCGAATTGGCTTTAGCAAGAGGCAAATCAGCCATCACGGGAGGCCCCTTTTTGCCATTTGATCAACCCTGAATCAGTGCTCACCACCCCAAATAGCCTTGCCTAGGCGGCCATGCAAGGGATCTTTGCCACATCTCGGCGGGAAACACGGCCAGTACCGTCCCCTGGCACGAGTGGCGTTGAAGTCCAGATAAATCGGATTCTGGATCAGCATCAGAATACACCCTTGATAAGGTTGACGATCAGTGGATCATCGAATTCACGACCCCCGGTCGCTTTCCATGCCAGCCGCCCTTCTCGATCAACCAGGAAGGTGGTGGGCAAGCCCTTTACCGGCCAGTTCGCCATGGTCTGACTGTTGTTATCGAACAGCACCGGGAATTCTGGAGATCCCGCAAAGGAAAATACCGTCTCGGCTTCCTCGCCGACATTTACGGCGATTACCTCAAAGTCACCGGGACTGAAGAGGTTACGGACTCGTCCCAGTGAAGGAAATTCCGCGCGACAGGGCGGGCACCAGGTCGCCCAGAAGTTGACTAATACCACTCGTCCCCGGTAGCTGGCAAGGTCAACAAGCTGGCCATCCATGTCTTCCAGCCGCAAAGTCGGCGCTGAAGGGAGGGCGGGTATCGGCGACATGCCCGTGCCCTGGGCTTGCAGATGGGGGGCCGAGGCCAGGGCGGCCAGTGTCATGAGGAAGCGGCGGCGATTAATCATCGGCGCAGTGGAGCTGGTCGAGTTGGAGTTCATGGTCCCCCTTGTCATCGCGATATCGGGCTAGGATCCGGAAGGGGGGCTTGGGCGCCGACTTCAGGGTCGCCATCCCCATGATCCAGTCGCCCGGCTCAAAGGTAATTTCGGATTGGAATTGCGCCCAGCGAAAGGCGATACGGGCCGGTTCCGGAATATCGGCCTTTAGCCAGTCGGCTTCCCATTCCTCCGGCGCACGCAGAGGAATCTCCTTCCCATCGGCGCCAATCGCCCGCCAGGATTGCAATTGGGTAAGGATGGTCCCGCTCCCCTCATTGAGCATGCCGAACGAGAAACCACAGGCCTGGGCGTAGGGCTCAATGGCGCTATTGGCAAACCCGCGTCCTTCGTAAAAGGCTATCCGGGAGTCTACGCCCAAGGGATTAGCCATCAGACTCACCCTGTCGTGGACGGCGCGGTGCCGCCACTCGATATCCGTAGCCAGCGCGCCTGTTGCGAACAGCGATATGCCAACCATCGCAAGGGTGCGCGGCATCCGACCGAGGCAGGCGACGGGAGATCTCATTGCGATTCAAACTCGGTAAAGGCGCGATTCATGTTGGCACGGTGGAGGCTGTCGTAGTTTTCCAGATGCCGGAAGGCGGGCAGGTCGGCATAACGGGACAAGGTTTCGTCCATGGGCTCCATCTCCCTGGCCGCCGCGCCTAGGGTGTCCACCAGAAAGGCGTAGTAATCGCCGGTCTCGCGTTGTGCCTGATCGAGATCGCAAACGCGACCGTGCCCTGGCACGATGCGCTTCGGTGCCAGGGCCGCCATCGTCTTGAAGGCCTGATGCCCCTTAGTGACGCTGGAGGACGGCAGGATGCCGAGCAAACGGTCGACATAAACCAGATCGCCGGTGAACACCACGCCGTGCTTGGGCAGGAACACCATGGCATCGCCCGGATAGTGCGCATCGGTATATCTCAGTTCCAGGGTTTCTCCGCCGAGGTCGAGGGTAGCGGAATCGCCCGTGAGTAGCTTGGGGGCCGGCAACGGCGTCGTTCCCTGCAGGCGTTCGCCCAGAAAGCGTTCCAGCCCGGCTAATTGCTGGGCGCCCTGCTGTGATTGAGTAGCTCCCGTGCGCGCCATCGCCAGGATTTCGGCGCCTTGACTGGCGAAATAGGCGTTGCCCAGCCAGCGATGATCCTGACTACCCGTATTGACGACCCACCGCACCGGCTGGTCGGTCACCGTGCGGATGGCCGCATCCAGCTTCTCGGCGGCGATCCGACTGGCACCGGAATCGATCAGGATGACCCCGGTCGGCGTCACGATAAATCCGTAGTTGGCATTCAGGCCGTCATTCTCCTGGCTGCGTTGCCCGAGTGGGCCGACAATCGCGTAGATGCCAGTCGTCACGACTTCGACCTGCGGAACGTAGTCGGCGGTGCTTGCCGGTAGCGGCAAGCACAGTAAGAGCACCAGCGCGGACAGGTAGCCCACCAGAGACTTGATAAACTTCATGACACCTCCTTGATGCCCTGAGGGGAGGGCAGGGGTCGACTCGTCCAGCCTGCCTCGTTGAGAATGAAAAGGGTGGCCATCGGGGACTAGCGGTTGGGGTGATGGGGGGCGGCGCAGGCGCGCCACCAGACGGGGCAGAAAGGCCAGCACCGCCAACAGGGCCAAGGCGATCAGGCCCTTCTGGATCAGGCCCTCGCCGCCCGCCATGGCCTCGCGGCCGGCATAGCCCAGCCAGGTAAAGGCGAACGCGGGACCGGCTGTTGGGGTAAGGTGACCCAATGCTGGCAGATCCGTCGCGTTTATTCAACTACTGAGTTGATTGTTCTGGGCCGCGCCCGTGATACTCCGTCCGCGCCTGCTTGCCAACGCACCGCGTGCACTAGGACGAAGCGGCTGAATCCCTACACGGGAGCATTGCCAAGCATATCAGGACGCCGGCGAGCCGTGAGGTCGAGTTGGGGGGTAGACCCCGGTAGAAGTTCGCCTTGGCGTCGTCCGGGGTGAGTCCGCGGATGTTGAGGGCGGGATAGGCGCGCTGGGAGATGCCAAACTTGGTGACCCCGCCGGGGTCGCGGGGGTCATTGACCAGGCCGCCCTCGGCGGCGAGCACGTGGGCGATGCAGTCGGGGAAGGTATTCATGATGGCTCCTGGGTAATTGAGAGCCATCTTTCATGAGACGGACGGGTGTGTCGGGCGGGTTATGGACGGAATGGAAGTTAGGGGGGAGAATCCGCCAGGTGGAGAGGCGCGAGCCTTACCCCCACGACTTCCCCCCCACTTCGGAGCCGCCGATGCCTCAAGTCGTCTATATGATGCCCAAACGGCCCCGCCTCTTCTGGGACCCCCGCCTGGAACCCTTGGGGCTGGAGGATGAACCCGGGACCGAGGTGCCCTTGTTGGGCTACGTGAGTGCTGGCCGACCGGTGGAAACCCCCGAGGAGCAGGAAACCATCCGGGTCCCGAGCCACATGACCCGCAAGGCCAGCTATGCCCTGCGGGTGCGCGGGCATTCCATGATCGATGACCAGATCCAGGACGGGGATATCATCGTCATCGAACAACGCCAGACCGCCGAGAATGGCGAGACGGTGGTGGCGCTGATCAACGGCCACCAGGTGACGCTGAAGCGCTTTTATGTGGAAGCGCATGGGGTCCGCCTCCAGCCGGCCAATCCCGAGATGGAGCCGCTGTACCTCCGGCATGATGAGATCGAGATCCTCGGGATCGTCTCCGGGGTGGTGCGGATGACGACCTGAAGCGGGCCACGGGGCCCAGCGGGCGGACGCCCAAGGCCCGGGCAACCACGGCGGATTGGTCAACCAGGTTAAGGGATCGTCCCTGATCGTGGGCAACTCCGGTGACGCATCAGGTATCGTCATGGTGCGGAGAGTCTGAACTACAACTAAAGTTCCTAACGGGTGCGGCCAACAAAGCCCGGAAGACCTGCCGCCTCGGGGGAGCTTGCCAGGTACAACGCGTAGCCAACCTTTTCCCCGTAGTCCTCCGGGTCGGCCTTCTGGATGTCGGCGAGGGTAAGGTTCCCGGGAGCGTTGCCCTTATAGGTAAGTTGTTGATCGAAGATTACACGGGTGCGGAAGAAGCTGCCCCATTTGAACTCAGCAAAAATCGCGTTGTTGGGGTCTTTAACGTAGCCGTATTGTTGCCGCACTACCCAGGACAGGCTCCTGTAGATGTCGTTGTCGAGATCATTCACATGCTGTTTAAGGGTGTTTGGGTTTAAGGGACCCGCGCCCATGGCGTCGAAGGGATAGACCCAATTGTTGCTGGCCATCTCCTTCCAGAACCGATTCCCCTCAATGGAACTCCAGTTGCGCACCACCTCGACCGGGATTTCCACCTCCGGGTCCTTCAGGGCCCGCCACAGGGATATGGTCAGGTGATGATGATCAATAAGGTAGAACTTGCCACCGTTGCCGATGATGATAGGAACCGCGCGCGGCAGGAGATAATCTTCCAACTGGTCTTTGTCCTTTTCCTTGATCTTGGCGACCTTGGCGTTGACCTCGTCCATACCGACGGCGTTCTGGGTTGGCTTAAGCTCGCCGAGCTTGAGGCGCCCCAGGACACCTTGTGGGCTTTGCGCATCAATTTTCGGCAGAAAACGGAAAAGGTCATCATTTTTCTTGGCCATTTAGTCTTTCCTCTTTGGGTGGTTAACCCTTTGAAGGCCCCGATTCATGATGAGCACAGGTTCGAGGCCTGCTACGGGGGGTTAGAGTGAATTGAAATCCACCTTTTTGGTTGGGTTGAAACCTGGTGCGTTACCTGACTTAAGTTGCTGTGATTGGGCAGTTCTTAAGTTAAGTACTAACGGAGGGAAGGTCGGGTCTAGCAAATCCCACCGCACGTCGGGTGGGGTCAGGCTGGGGTCGGGGAGGAACATAGCATCGAAGAAAGGGGCTCTGCAAGGGCAGGGTGGGAGCCGAGGGTGGAAAAGGGGTGGAGATGCGGAGAGCAGGCCGCCGTTCGGGAGGGCACCGTGCGGGCCCTTTCGCGACCCTCGCAGGCACCTGGCCTTCCCCGCGCACTCCATCGTTGAGCCATAGTAATAGTTGGGACTCAGGTTTCGCCGCCTGGGGCAGATTCAGGATTTCACCCGACCGATGCGGTGCGCCGAGGGCGGCTGATAGGGGCTGCGGCTGGGAGCACGAACGCAGACCCGATCTTTTGGGGATTAAGACCGGGCATCTGCGACCTGTGGTAGATCAGGCGGTCGTCCCAGCGCAGACCCGTCTTTTAGGTTAGCAAGCCCCACGGCTGTCTCTCACCCGCCCCCACCCCCTGCCGCCCGTCCTCACCACCACTAGCGCCCTGCTTGGCCCTGCTCGCCCCCCTGGCCCTGGCCAATCAGGCGCTGCGAGTGGTCACCTGGAACCTGGGGACGGTGGGGACACCGGGCAGCGTTCCCTATCAGGCGGTGGCTGCCATACCAACCTGATCCTGGTCGCAGTTAAAGTGACAGGGCTTTCCCGCGGCGCAGGCTAGGCGGAGCGCCTCAGCAGCAGGCCCCGAAACCGTGCAGGGAAAGCGGCCCTGGGTCAGCAACAGGCCGCTGCCGTCTCCGGGTTGCCCGCAGTAAAGGGCAACCCGCCGCCACAGCCCGCGAAGACCCCGTAGTGCCGGCTGAAGTCGCCGATGAAATCGAAGTGCGGTCGCAAGCGCGTCTCCTGGAGCATACGCCAGGTGTTGCCGCAGACCGGGAATACCCGGCCGGCGTCCATGCGATGGTGCTTGTCCAGAATAAAGCGCTGCTCGTGTCCGGCGATATCCCCCCGGTAGACCACCGCCTGGCCGTAGTCCTCGCACGCCGGCTCCAGTTCCTCCAACTTGAACAGCCGGTAGGTGGCGGAATAGAAGCCGATGCCTTGGGTACGTGCCGCCAAGGCCGGGTCGGTGACGGCGATGGGGCGGTCTTCCACCAGGCGGGGGTCGGCGAACCCCTGACGCCTTGCGAACTGGAGAAAGTCGTTCCAGTACAGGGCGCCGCCCAGGCATTCGCCGTACAGCACTGGGTCGTCGCGCACCGCGGAGGGCACCCGGCGGTCGACGTAGACATCGGAGAAATACAGCTCACCGCCGGGCTTGAGCAGGGCTTGGGCCTGGGCGAGCACGGCGGCCTTGTCCGGGGAGAGGTTGATGACGCAGTTGGAGACGATGAGGTCGAAGCTCTCCCGCTCTAGCCCCAGGGTCTCCAGGTGCTCGATGCGGCCCTCGATGAGGCGGACATTGGAGCGGCGGTAGCCGTAACGGGCGCGGTGGTAGTCTTGGTGGCGCTCGGCCACGGCCAACTGGTCGGCAGTCATGTCTACGCCGACCACCTCACCGGCCTCGCCCACCAATCGGGAGAGCAGATAGAGATCCCGACCTGAGCCGCAGCCCAGGTCCAAGACCCTTAAGCCCTCCAGCAGGTCGGGGGCCACCAGGCCGCAACCGTAGTAGCGCCCGCTCACCTCTGGGTGGATGTCCGCCAACAGGGGCTTGAGATACTCGGGGACCGCGCCTGGGGTACAGCAGGCGTCGGTGCGCAGGTCGGCGCTGCCCCGGAGGACCTCGCCGTAATACCGCCTGACACTTTCGTGAAGGGTGTCTTTGTTGCGCATAGGGACTCTCGTCAAGGGTCAGTGCCGTCGCAGGCAGACGGCGAGGAAGCCCCCGAGCGGAAACCGCGGGGGTATCAGAGATTCGGCGCGCTGCGCGAGGGGTCCACCGCTCGGCAGGAACAGGGCAAAGCGGGCCGAGGGCTCGGGGGTCGGCGTCAGACCCTCTGCCCAGCCCAGGATCTCGCCCAAGAGGTCCCAACGGGCCCCGCGATAGCCTCCGCGCCCGTGCTTCGAGAGGTATAGCAGGCTGCGCCGGTGCAGCAGACCGAGTGCGACCGTCCGCCGGCTGACCCGCCACAGTTCCCGCAAGGCCTCGCCCGGTCCGGGGACGAAGCAGAGACTGGTCATGGCCAGAGCATAGTCGAAGGCCCCATCCGCGAAGGGCAGGGCACCGGCCCGGCCCTTGACCAAGGCGATGCGCGGGTCGCGCTGCCGGGCAAAGCGCAGGGCCGGCAGGTCCGGGTCCAGCCCCGTCACCTCCAGCCCGCGGTCGGCCAGGGCGTTGCTGAAGTAGCCGGTCCCGCTACCGACGTCGAGCACGGATTCCCCGGGGCGCGGGCGCAGCAGCTCGTCTAAGAGGGCGAGCTCCCGCCCGGCGATCCAGGCCCCGCGTGGGGTGGCGTACCAGGCGTGGTAGGCCGCGGGGTCCGTCATCGCAGCCCTCGAACTGGCGGGGGACAGGATCTGGCCCCAAGGGCAAGGCTAGGCATCGTCTGACGGTTCATCGACCACATTTTTGGGCCGTCCCATCCCGCAGGGCCTGAGCCACGGCGCCGCGCAGCCGGATCAGGTCGCCGTCCAGGGCCGGTTGACCGTGCCACCACTGGTAGTCCGGGGATTGATGGCCGGCCCCTAGGTGTACGTTGCGCAGGTGGTGCTCAGTCGCCTCCAGGAGGTCGGCCACCGCCGCCGCCCCGGCTGGGTGCAGGACGGCGACGCCCTGCGCCTCGGCGCGCTTGAGCCGGGCGATGTCGGCGAGGCGGTCCCCGGCGGCGAGTTGCTCGCGGACATAGCGGGGGGCATGGCAGGCGCCACAGACCCATTCCCGCACCGCCGGCCCGAGCCCCGGGTCCATGGTGTCGCCGTGGTCGGCCGCGTGCAGGTGGCAGTAGGCACAGCCGGGGGCGCGGTAGTTGCCGCGGTCCAAGGGTAGGGTCCAGTCCGGCCGGCCGATGGTCACCAGGACCCCGTGTTTAGAGGTGGCGTAGCTGTGAGCGACGGTGCCCTCGTGACAGCCGGTGCAGGCGGCGTCCTGCCGTGCCTTGGGCAGAGCGCCGTGCCGCTCGCCGTGGCAGGCGAGGCAATCGGCCGCGGCCGCGTGCGGCCCGGCGCGCCACTGGGCGACCAGGGCGGGGTCGCGGGTGGCGTGGCATCCGAGGCATTCGCCCTGGGTGAAGGGCCCTTCGTGGACGGTTGCCGACCCATCCCCGCCTTGCGCCGGGACCGTTTGGGCCAGCAGGGCCACCCCCAGGAGGAGGCCGCCGAGTCTAATTGCCGGCACTGTTGGCCTCCGTATAGGGCCCGGCGAGCCACAGGTCCCCCGGATCGCTGCGACGCCCGTCGCGGGCCTGCTCCGCCGTGCCCAGGGCGCGCAGCGCCCCAGCCTGGAACCGAATGTTCGTCAACGCCTTGTCCATGGCGGCATGGCCACGGGTCACGCCCTCGGCATCATTGTGGGCGGCGGCCTTGTAGCTGCCCAGATTGTCGAAGTACCACATCTCGAAATAGTCCCGCTCTAGGGCGGAGACGTTGTAGAAGGCCGATGCCTGGCCGTCGTAATAGCCGATGCGCGCCCGCTGCCAGAGGGCATCGGGGGCGTCCATCGGGTAGGGCGGGCGCTCGTCGGGACCAGGATGGAACAGGTCGTCGGCGCGCAGGCCCTTGAGCAGGTCCTCGGCGGCATAGAGTTTGCCCCAGGCCACCTTGCGTTCGCGGTCCAGCCCGGCGAGCCAGTCCCGCGACTGGCCCTCTTCGTGGCAATCCATGCAGACCCCCACCCAGCGCTCGCGCAGGACCCGGTTGCCGGAGGTGTTGGGGTTCACCTCCAGCAGGCCGAACTTCCACAGGCTCTTGTCCGCCACCTGATGGCGCCCGCCGTCCATGTGGCAGTAGGCGCAGCTTGGTGCCTTGTAGTTGCCTTTGGCAAGCGGCTTGCTCCAGTCCCAGGAGTCACCCTCCTCCCGGACGAGGCGCCCGTGGGCGGAGGCGAAATAGGTGTCGTCGTCCGGATGGGGTGGGCCCGAGTGGCAGGTGATGCAGGCCTCGGGGCGGCGCGCCTCCGCCGGGTCGAAGCGGTGCCGGGTATGGCAGGAGTCGCACTTGGTCGCCACCGAATGGCACTGCACGCAGGCCTGCACCTCGGCCTTGGGCTTGTCGGCGAAGTGCTTGGCGTCCACTGCCCGCTCCATGGCGAGCACATGGCTGGGGAAGCCGTAGCGGGCCTCGTCCTGGAAGTCGCCGTGCTGTTTGGCATGGCAGGCCCCGCAGACCTCGGGGGTTGGCAGGTGCAGGCGCTGGTGGTCGGCCCCGTGACAGTCCGGGCAGGCAACCGGCTCCCGCTCCTTGAGGTTGGCATGGCGGCTCGCACGCCAGTCGGCGACGATCCCGGGGGTGATGGCCTCGTGGCACTGGATGCACTGGCCGGCGGCGAACACCCCCTGCACGCTCTGGACGGGCGTGAAAAAGCGCTTCGGGTCCCACCACCCCTGCACCGGGTCGGGCGACCAGACCCGCGAGTAGAGGCCGGCGCCGGGACCGGACTTGCTCCAATGGACATAGAGAAAGCCCAAGGGGATTGCGACCAGCACCAGGGTCACCGGCACCCAGACAGTGCGCACCCGCCCGCCGCTCATGCCCGCCTCCGTTGTTGTCGCCACCAACGTCCCAGCCCCAACAGGGTCAGCAGGAAGATGGGACCCAAGGCCAGCCAGCGGCCGGATGCGGACCCAGGGCCCGATTCGCCGGGAGCTACGTCAAGGTTGGCTGCCGCTTCCCCAAGCTCAGGGGCCCGCAGGGCCACCGCCGGAACGTCCAAAGATGTCCCCAAATAGGCCGCGACCTGGGCCCGCGCCGATGTATCGGCCACTGGGCGGAGCATGGTGACGCGATACCTATCCATGCGCGCCACGAGGGTCGGCCAATCCGCCCCGGCATAGGCCGCCGGGTCTGGTGCTGCGTGGCAATCGCCGCACAGGGTGCGATATGCCGTGGGTGCCTTGACACCGGCAGCTAGCGGGCGCAGGGCGTGCCGCTCCAGATAGGCGAGCAAGGTGGCCCGTTCCTCCGGACTGGGTCGCTCAATGGGGCGCAGTCGATTGCCAAAACGCGCGGTCACGTCCATCAGCAGATCCATGCGGGGGACCACCTGGGACCATGCCTCGGCGCTATGCTGGCCGGGACCCGGCGCGAAATGGCACTGCGCGCAGTAACGGCCCAGCAGGCGGGCACCTGGGCCTCCGGGCTCCGGGAGGACCCCTGGGTCGAGCTCCGGCGGCATCCGCTCCGGGTAGGTGCGGCAGAGGTCGAGTCCCACCCAGTCGTGGTTCGCCCAGACCGGGCTGGCGGCGAGGAGACCCGCCAACATCAGGGGGCCAGGGACCCTCATGCCAGGGCCTCCCGGGCAGGGGCACCGGAGACCGGCCGAAAGGCCCGCCGCAGGGAGGCCAGCGGCGCCTGATCCGCCAGGATGGCTGCCGCCGCACGCCGCCCGGCGGACAGCGCGGTGACCACGAGATCGGGACCCTGACTGGCGTCGCCCCCGGCATAGACGTGGGGGATCGAGGTGCGTCCTTCGGCGTCGCAGCGGATGCGGCCCTCGGCGTCGGTCTCCACGCCCAGGTCTGCCAGCCAGTCCGGCGGTGCCGCCTGCTGGCCGAAGGCGGGGATCACCCGGTCGCAGGCTACCCGGCGCTCGCCGCCTGGGGTGTCGAAGGCCACGGCATCCAAGCCGTCGTCGCCCAAGATCGCCAGGGGTCGGTGATCAAACAGAAAGCGGACGCCTTCCTCCCGTGCCGCCCGCACCTCCGAGGGCGAGGCACGTAGCCGGGACTCTTCGCCCCGGTAGGCCAGGGTCACGGTCGCCCCGAGCCGCAAGGCCGAGCGGGCGCAGTCCATGGCGGTATCGCCGCCACCAAGCACCAGCAGATGCCCACCGTCCAGGTTCGGCGCCTCACCGGCGTTGACCGCCGCGAGAAAGCCCAGGGCCTCCAGCACCCGGGCGTGGTCCTGTCCGGGGAGCGCGACGGCGCGGGGTTGCTGGGCACCGATGCCGAGGAAGACCACGTCATGCTCGGCCGCGAATCGCAAGGCCCGAGCCCTGTCCACCGCCGTGCCTAGCTCGAACCGAACACCCGCGGTCTCCAGCCAGTCCCGCCGCCGGGCGAGCAGAGACTTGTCGAGCTTGAAGGGCGGCACCCCGGTGGCGAGCAGGCCGCCGATTTCCCGGTTGCGGTCATAAACGGTCACAGTCCAGCCCGCGGCGTTCAACCGCTCGGCGCAGGCGAGCCCAGCGGGACCGGCACCGATCACGGCGGCACCCTGACCGGTGCGATGGGCGGGGGGACCGGGCGGGGTCCAGCCGGCCGCCAGGCCGCGGTCCAGGATAGACCCCTCCACAGCGCCGATGGCCACAGCACCCTCCATGCGGCCCCGGGCACAGCCACCCTCGCACAGCCGGTGCTGGGGGCAGAGGCGACCGCAGACCTCCGGCAGGGGGTTGGTGGCCTGGGCGATCTCGGCGGCCTCGGCCCAGCGTCCCGCAGCGGCGGCGGCCAGCCAGTCGGGGATCCGGTTGCCCAGCGGGCAGGCGTTGCGACAGCCGGGGACGCCGCAGTCGAGGCAGCGGGCGGCCTGCTGTGCCATGAGTGCCAGCTCGGGCTCGGCGTGGGTCTCGCGCCAGTCGCCCAGGCGCTCGCCGACGGGTCGGTCAGGGATGGGCTCGCGGGCGGCGGGCGCTACTGGCGGCGCCCCCAGCAGCCGGCTGGCATCGCGCCGCACGCCGGGCTGAAAGAAGTTGCGCACATCGCGGATGGCCAGGGCATCGGTGGGACAGGAGACCACGCAGCGGGCGCAGCCCATGCAGTCCTCGATACCGGTGATCCGACCCTGGGCACGGCCCTGCTCCCAGACCGGGATACCCATGTCGCAGGCCTGGTCGCAGCGGCGGCAGTCGATGCAGCGCGCCTTGTCCATGTACACCCCGTAGAAGCCGGCATGGTTGAGCAGCCCGAAGGTGGCGCCGTAGGGGCACAGATAGCGGCAGTAGAAGCGGTTGCCGGTGAGCGGTATGAGAAAGAAGCTGCCGAAGTAGGTCAGGCCCAGGGTCAGCCCGAAGGCCCCGGCCAGGGAGACCGTCCAGGTGTTGGGGGGGAACTGGGTCGCGACCATCACCGCCGCATACCAGACGAAGAACAGCCACTTCACATGCCGCAGACGCCACACCCAGGGGCCGCGAAGGGTCTTGGTCCGGTAGGCAAAGCCGACGGTCTCGCGGATGCCCACGCAGGGGCAGCCAAAGCCGCAGATCACCCGCCGGCCGAACAGGAAGACCAGGGTCAGGACCAGGACGAAGCTCAGGGTCCCCGGGGTGTGCAGGGCGGGGAACACCGGCTGGGCCCAGAGGAAGCCCACATAGGGCTCGAAGAACGGGGTCAGCCAGGGGATCAGCCACCACAGGGCGGTGACCACGCAGACCAGGATGATCAGGCGCTTGCGGGTGTAGCGGTTGCGCTCCGCTCCAATGCGCCAGATCCCGAAGGCGAGGATGATCGCGTACTCGGTGTAGCGGTTGAGCCAGATAGGGCTCTCCCACAGGAAGAGCCATGACTCGTTAAGCCAGCCGAGGAAGGCCAGGGTGAAGGCGGCCATGACCAGGACCCGGACCCAGGCCGGATAGCGGGCGGCCAGGGTGTCCTGGCTGGAGGGGTCCGCAGGGCGGGGTGTGCGGACCAGAGTCGTCCCTTTGGCCACTGTCGCTGTCATGGTGCCGCTCCCCTTTGCCGCTTACAGCGCCACCACGGCGCGCCAGGTGGCCGCCAGGGCGTCCGCCCCGCGGTCGATGTCTTCGTCGGTGGTCGGCTCGCCGATGCTCAGGCGCACGGCACCCAGGGTGCGCTCGGGCGCCAGACCCATGGCGCCGAGGACGCCGCTTACCTCCGCCCCTTCGGCATGGCAGGCCGATCCCACCGAGGCCGCCACTTCGGGCGTGCGGGCCAGCAGCTCCCGGCCGCTCACCCTGGGGAAGGACACATTGAGCGTGTTGGGTAGACGCTCGTCGGGGTGGCCGTTGAGGGCCAACCCCGGGATGGCGGCGGTAAGCCGCGCGTGCAGTGCGTCGCGCTGTCTGCTCAGGCGCTCGGCGAGGGCGGGCAGGCGCCGTTGCGCCAGCGTTGTCGCCGCACCGAACCCGACGATGTGCGGGACGTTTTCCGTGCCTGGCCTCAGACCACGCTCGTGCCCCGCCCCGAACAGGATGGGCTCAAGGGGGGTGCCCGCACGCACGAACAGGGCCCCGACCCCCTTGGGGGCATAGCACTTGTGGCCGGCAAGGGTCAGCAGGTCCACGCCGAGGGCCGCGACATCGACCGGCAGCTTGCCGACGGACTGCGCCGCATCGGTGTGGAACAGGGCGCCGCGGCGCCGGGCCAGTGCCGCTAGCTCTGTGATAGGAGCGAGTGTGCCAACCTCGTTGTTGGCGTGCATCACCGAAACCAGGGCGGTGTTGTCGCGCAGAGCCGCCGTGAGCGCGGCGGGCGCGACCCGCCCATACCCGTCGACAGGAAGCACCGTGACCTCCCAGCCTAGGCCACGCAGATACCCCATGGGCCCAGCCACCGAAGGATGCTCGATTGCGCTCGCGATCGCATGCCGCCCCCGGCCCCGCAGGGCCCGGGCCGCCCCGAGGATGGCTAGGTTATTGGCCTCGGTCGCGCAGCCGGTGAACAGGATTTCCTCGGGCTGGGCCCCGATCAGGTCGGCCACCTGGGACCGCGCCAGGGCTATCGCCGCCCGGGCCTGGCGGCCGTAGGGATGGTCGGACGACGGATTCCCAAAGCCCTCACGCAGCCAGGGCAGCATCGCCTCCAGCACCTGAGGGTCGATGGGGCTAGTGGCGTTGTAGTCGAGATAGATGGGCGGGTTCATGGTTCGACAGGACGCGCGGGCGGCAGGTCGGCGCGGTCGATGCGTCGCACCGGCCCGGCCAGAGGGTGATCGGCGGAAAGGCCGAATCGCTCGTACACCGCGGGTCAGCCGAGCGCCTGAACGAGGTCGGCGATCAGGTCGTCCGCGTCCTCCAGACCCACCGACAGCCGCAGCATGGCGTCAGCGATGCCGCGCCGGGCGCGTTCCTCCGGCGTCAGACCGTGGTGGGTAGTGGTGCAGGGCTGGGTCACCAGGCTTTCGATACCGCCGAGCGACGGGGCGAGGCCGAACAGCGTGAGCCGATCCGCCGCCGCGCTCGCCGCCGCGCCGCCGCCCTGCACCGCGATGGTCAACATGCCGCCGAAGCCGGTCATTTGGCGGGCCGCCAAGGCGTGTCCCGGGAATGATGCGAGTCCCGGATAGAGGGCGCGCACCACCCGCGGATGGCCCTGTAAGGCTTGCGCCACGGCCAGCGCCGAGGTGTTCTGTGCCCGCACCCGCACCACCAGGGTCCGCAGGCTGCGCGCCAGCAATGCAGCGGTCTCCGGCGCCGGGGTGGAACCCAGGTTCTTAAGCCGGGGCCAGACCGCCTCGACCAGCGCCTTCGGCCCCATCAAGGCCCCGGCGGTGAGTTCGCTGTGGCCCCCCAGATACTTGGTGGCGCTATGCACCCCGAGATCCGCGCCGAGGCGCAGCGGTTGCTGGTTGATTGGCGAGGCGAAGTTGTTGTCCACCATCAACAGGGCGCCGTGGGCATGCGCACGGGCGGCGATGGCGGTGATGTCGAAGACCTCCGTGGTCGGTGACAATGGACACTGATGGGCCTCTGCGGTCGGTTGCGGCGGCGGCATGGTCGCCGTTCTCGGTTGATGAGTGTTGTCAGAAGACGAGCACTTGGTCCGCCGCTAGGGTGGATTCAGTCAACTCATCCAGGGTGCTGCGTCGGGCGCCCTCCACTAATTCGGCATCGGTGATGCCCCGGGCGTCCATGCAGGTCCCGCAGAGCAGGACCTCGCCGGTACGGCCGATCGACCTGGTCATGAGTTCCAGGTTGTAGTAGCCCTGGGGGACCTTCTGGCCGCTCTTGGCGCAAGCCACGGCGTCGGCCATCAGAAAAACGGTCACTTGGGCGCCCTTGCCGGCGAGGGTCTTGGCCAGGCGCAGACCGTTGAAGCTGCGCTCGGTGCCGTAGGGGGGGTCATTGAGGATGAACAGCGTCTTCATGGGGAGTTACTCCGGTTGGGTGGGATTCGATGCGCTGGGCCAGCCGTTGGCGAGCCAGGCGGTCATGCCGCCCTGGACAACTTGGACCCGGGCACCATGCCGAAGAGTGTCCCGCCGGCCAGGGTCAGGAGCGAGCCGGGCAGAAACAGCATGGTGGCGAGCGCGTAGACCGCCATGAAGACCAGGGGGCCGGCCCCCCCGGCCGCGGCGACCCAGTCCGTCAGGGCGGCGGCGTCCAAGTGTTCCCGGTAGACCAGGGCAAGGACGATGCTGGCACCCAGCGCTAGGGCGAGCAGCAGGCGTGCCGCACCCTTCACGACCGGCCCCCAGGCTGGTCGCCCGGGTTGGGCCAGGTCCGGCGATTGATGGCATAGCCCGTGACCGCCCCCCGGAAGGGCAGGGCCAGCATCCCCGGCAGGGCGTCCACCTCCCGCGGATCGCGGTGGTCAATGATGCCGATGGTCATGCCCAGATGCCCGGCGCGGGGCGCCTCACGGTAGGTGCCGAACAGCCGGTCCCACCCGGACAGGTTGAAGCCGAAGTTGGAGTTGGTCTCGTCCTCCTCGATCGAGTGGTGGACCCGGTGCATGTCCGGGGTGACGAGGAACCAGCGCAGCCGCCGGTCCAGTCGGCTGGGCAGGCCGACGTTGCCGTGATTGAACATGGCCATGCCGTTGAGAATGACCTCGAAGAGGATGACCGCCACCACCGGCGGCCCCAGTGCCAGGATGACCGCGAATTTGATCAGCATGGACAGGAGGATCTCGATGGGGTGGAAGCGCGCTCCGGTGGTCAGGTCATAGTCCAGGTCGGCATGGTGGACCCGGTGCAGCCGCCACAGGGCGGGCACGGCGTGGAAAAAGACGTGCTGGGCCCAAATCGCCAGGTCCAGGGCGATGACCGCCAGGGGGACCGCCAGCCAGGGGGCGAGGGGGAACTGATTGAGCAGCCCCCAGCCCTGGGCGGTGGCCGTCGCCGCCAGTCCCACGGCCGCGACGGGGAAGAGGAGGCGTATCAACACCGTATTCAGGACCACCAGCCCCAGGTTGCTGAACCAGCGCCGGACCTTGGAGACCGTCAAGGCCCGCCGCGGGGCGCGCCACTCCCAGAGGGCCATGACGGCGAAGATGCCAAAAAAGGGGCCAAGCCGGAGGGCCACCTCATGGGTCTGAATAAAGCTATCCACGGTCGTCTGCCTCAAATTCCCGGCCTGGATATAGCCGTGAGCCAAGTCTGGCAGAAGGGCGGCAGTCATTCAACCAAAAAGTTGAACGTAAGGATATCTCCGTGCGTCTGGGATCTTCGCGCGGCTCCGGGCCTTATCCGGGGCCTGGCAGACCGGTGTTACCGCCGTGATCCATCAGTGGGTCCGGACGGAACGGGCTAGCTTGATGGCCAGCAGAAACCAGGGCGTGGCGTGCAGGATCAGATCGAAGATGTCGATTGGGCGTGCCAATTCACCCCTGGCCAGCATCCCGAGCTTTTCCCAGAGGTGGGGTTCGGGCACAAAGGGCGCGAGCCCCAGGGTCAGGGCGGCAACGACGAACAGGGCGATAGGCAGGCGGTCGATCCAGGCGAGCATAGGGTAAAGTCCGAGGCTGATGGGAGGAGGACTCTGGACCCCGTTCGCGACGCGAGCCAGGTCGCCAGGCTCGGCCGCACAGAGGCGATTGAAGCCGTTATACTGAGCGTCCCGTCGTTATTCAACAAGGAAGTTGATCGCTCCCGCGCCATCCCAGCGAGTCCCGCCCATGCCCCTAGCCTCCAGCCCCAAGCAGGCCCTGTTCGCACATCTGGCGGTCGTAGCCCGCGCCCTGGGCCATGGGGCGCGCCTCGAATTGCTGGATTTTCTCGCCCAGGGGGAGCGGAGTGTCGAGGATCTGGCCAGGGTCGCCGGCCTCTCCCTCGCCAATACCTCCAAGCACCTGCAGCAGCTCAAGGCCGCCGGGCTGGTCCAGGCGCGACGGGACGGCAAGCATATCCGCTACATGCTGGGGGATGAGCGGGTCCTGGACGCCCTGGCGGTGCTGAGGGCGATCGCGGCGGCTCATATCAGCGCGGTGGAAGACCTGGTGACCAGCTACCTCAAGGGCCGCGATGCCCTGGAACCGGTGCCCGCCCAGGAGCTGCTGGACCGGGTGCGGGATGGCCTGGTGACCCTGCTCGACGTGCGCCCCCCCGAGGAGTATGACCAGGCCCACGTGGCCGGGGCCCTGAACGTCCCCCTGGAGCAGTTGCGGGAAAGGCTCGGGGAGTTGCCGAGGGACCGGGAGGTGGTGGCTTATTGCCGGGGCCCCTGGTGTGTCCTGTCCTTCGAGGCCGTGGCGAAGCTGCGTGAGGCAGGGTTTGCCGCCCGGCGCCTCCAGGACGGCCTGCCCGAGTGGCGCCGGGCTGGGCTGCCGGTGGTCGGTCATTGACCGCCCCCTCTTTGGCCATCCCCCGGCCCCCGATGAGCCGCCAGATACCTTGATGCCCCTCCCGCCGGCCCAAGATGGCTAGGTGGGATGGTCAGGAGAGGTAACTCATGTATAAACCCGGATCACAAACCGCTGGCCTCGCGGTGCCGCGGGGGCGATTGAGCCGCTTCTGGCATCTGGGGCGCGCGAGTGCCGATCTGGTTTGAGTTTGGCCTGGCCCAGACCGATCCGAATTTTGGCAATTTTCTCTACGATGCCAGCAGCGGTCGCATTGTGCTGCTCGATTTCGGCGCCGCTCAAGGCAGTCCCCTCCGCCCTGGCGGCCCAGTACCGGGCACTGGCGGCGGCGGCCGACGCCGATGACCCGGCCGGCCTGCGCGCGGGTGCCCTGGCGCTCGGTTACAGCGGCCCGGATGATCCCGTCCCATGAGGGGGTATTCAGCCAGCCGCGCCGCTGACTCGGCAAAAAGTTCATCCATGCCCAAGGCGGCCAGCGGATTATCGAGGCTGATTTAGTCAAAGATGTCGGCACGGTCCTGCTGGGCCGCTGCTGTCCATAGAACCCTCATCCGCCCTTGTTCCCGTTGTTGTTCAGCACCTCGGCGTGGAGAGCGGCAAAGCGAGCCTCGACCTCTTCGTTGCTGGCATATTGCCCATTGACGATCTGCCCCCGCGCCAGATCCACCTTGCCACGCAGAAAATCCTCATACTCCCGCGCCTGCTTTTGGCGCTGTACGAAGTCGCGCATCAGCTCGCGTAAGAGCTGCGAGGCTGGCCGATGGCTGGCCTTGGCTTCGGCCATAAAGTCGGCGCGCAACTCGGGCTCCAGTTTCATGGTGAACACGGCTTCTTTAGGCATGGCGAGCACTCCGGATATAAGATACTAATGAAGTATATTCTTCGTATTCACTTTTGGCGATGATGGACGAAGCCAAGCGTGGGCCGAAGCAGGCGGAGGATGGCCAAGGGGCACCGGAGCGGCTCTATAGCCCATAGCGCGGATAGCGCGGAAAGCTCATGCCCCAGGCTCCTCGAACGGATTGAAATAGCGCACCCCACTACGCTCGATATCCCGGACATTGCGGTTGACCAGTACCAGGTCATGCTCCAGCGCGGTGGCCGCCAGGAGTCCATCCACGACCGGGAAGGGGTCCGGGACGTTCATCCGTCCCCAGCGTTCCGCGATGGCCGCCGAGATAGGCAGGATGCGCCCCGACATCTTCGCGTACAGATCGGCCAGGCGCGCCTCAAGCCGCTTGGCCTGTGGGGCATCGCGCCGCCGCAAGCTGTCGATACCTCGGCGCAACTCGCCGATGACCAGCACCGAGAAATACAGCTCCCGCGCCTGAACGGACATACCAGCGGCGCACGCCAGGATTGGCCCGCTCGCCCTTTTGCAGTTCAGACCAGACGTTGGTATCGATCAGGGACCCCATTCCGGCACTCCCCGCCCCAGATCCCAGGGGCGCGTCAGGTCATCCTCGGTCAGCCCCTCGGTCACGCCGGCAATGAGTCGTTTCAGGGTGTCGTCATCCTCCGCGACGGGTTCCCACAAGAGCACGACGCGCACCGAGACGCCATCCGGGATCTCGGCGGGTATCTGGATTCGATGTTGTTGGGTGATGGTCTCGAATTTGATCGCCTGCATGTTGGTCCTATCGTAATGATGGGGTGATCGGCTGCGCGTCGTCTGGCCCGACTGGCGGCGGCCCGCTGTCGGCTGACGGCACCTCTGCCCGGCCTACGCCGACAGTCCTTCGATTCGGGGTGGCCTGCCAGTCATTTTCGCCTTTCCTGTACTGTACTGCACCGACTGCCAGCCTGGGCGGTTGACAAAGAACGTCTCATGCCCCTCCTTAACCCGCTCCCCCCGCACCGCGACGCCCACCGTCCGCGCCAACTGGCCGGCCGGTAAGGTCAGCACGCCGCTGGTGGCGGTGTAATCACTGCCGGCCTGGGCCGTGCCATTGGCGGTGGCGTACTTTACCGTCACGGCGGCGGTGGTCCCCATGAGGCCCCGGTGGATTGGCTGGGCAGGAACCAGCAATATGAGCGGGAGAGTGCCTGAGGGGCGGTTGCTGCGCTACCTTCAGTCAGCAGCCACCGGCTCTATTAAAGCCGCCCCGTCCTCCCGCACGGCATTGACCCGCTGACTCACCGGCCAGGACTGGAGCGCCGCCTCCGATGCCGGCGCCAGCAGGGCCTGGGCCGCCGCCGCCGTGCCCCCCAGCCAGGTCCCCCAAGACCACGGGGGCAGGATCAGCGGCATCCGGTCATGCACCGGCGCCACCTGGCCCTGGGCGGCGGTGGTCAGGATACAGGTCGTCCGTAACCAGCCGCCCGCCGGGATCGGCCAGGCCGCCCAGAGACCCGCCAACGCCAGCACCTGGCCCTGCGGGTCGCTGAAGTAAAAGGCTGCTTGGTCCGCCCCTGGGCTTGCCACTCGTAAAAGCCATCGGCGGGGATCAGGCAGCGGCGCTGCTGGAAGGCGGCGCGATAGGCGGGCTTGGCCGTCACCGTCTCCGCCCGGGCGTTGATGAGCGGTGCACCGCGGTGCGGGTCCGGGCTCCAGGGGGGGATCAGCCCCCAGCGCAGCCGGTGGAGCACCCGGGCCCCCATGGGCGACCGCCGCACCACGGCGATATCGGTGGTCGGGGCGATATTGAAGCGCGGGGCAAAGTCAGCAGACTCGGCCAGGTCAAAAACCCGGGTCAGTTCCTCGGGGCTACGGGCAAGGGCGAAGCGGCCACACATAGCGCCTAGTTTAGCCCCAGTGACGGCCTCACCCCACCCCCGGCAACTCTGCCCAACAAGTCGTATAACGCGGCGTCATCCGCTGCCGTTTCATCTGCCACGGCTGGACCAGCCCCTCGGCCAGGTAACGCACCGTGCCTCGCCCCCAACGGGTGTTGATCCCATCCAGGGTCGTCATGAGCCGCTCCCGGCGTTCCGGGGGGACCGCGCTGGCGGCGGCGAAGAGATCCCCCGTGACGGCGCCCACCGGTGCCAGATCCAGCAGGACCACCCCGGCGCGCTTATATGCGTAGCCCTCACGAAAAATCTGTCCCAGGGCGACCCGCGCGGCCTTGAGCAGCCGGCTGGTATCAGCGGTCGGCCAGGACAGAGGTACCGTCGCCCCGGGGTGATACTGCGGCGCCCCGGGCTTGAAGGGGTTGGTCCCCGCGAAGACTTGGATCATCCCTGCGGTTAAACCCTCCTGCCGGAGCTTAACCGCCGCCCGGGCGGTATGGCTGGCCACCGCCTCGCCGAGCAGGGCGAGGGTCGTCACCGCTAGCCCAAAGCTGCGCGAGGCGATGATTTGCTGCCGGGGTGGCGGTACCTCCTCCAGCGGTAAGCACGATATCCCGTTCATCTCCATCACCGTCTTGGCCAGGACGACGTTGAACTGGCGCTGGAGCTGGGCGACATCCGCCCGCTGGAGGTCGGCCACCGTCCTGATGTGCTGCTGCTTGAGCTGGGCGCCCCAGCGGCTGCCGATGCCCCAGACGTCGTCCACCGCCAATTCGGCGAAATACCCCGCCTGTTGCGCCGGGGCGAGGTCCAGAAGGTTGCACACCCCCGCCGCCTGAAAGTCCGGATGCTTCTTCGCCAGGCGGTTGGCGAGCTTGGCCAGGGTCTTGGTGGACCCCAAGCCTACCCCCACCGGTAGGCCGGTCCATTGCAGGACCCGCGCCCGCAGCGCCCGCCCCACGGCGGTCAGGCCCCTGGCCTCCCCCGGCGTGAAGCGCAGAAAGCTCTCGTCGATGGAGTAAATCTCCTGCTCCGGGCTGAACTGGCCGGTGACCGCCATCAGCCGCCGGCTCACGTCGGCATAAAGGGTGTAGTTGGACGAGAGGGCGATGCCGCCGTTTTGCTCCAACAGCTCGCGCACCTCGAACAACGGCTGACCCATCCTGATACCCAGGGCTTTGGCCTCCTCGCTGCGCGCCACGCAGCAGCCGTCGTTATTGGAGAGGACCACGACCGGGCGGTCGCGCAGGTGGTAATCAAAGACCCGCTCGCAACTGACGTAGAAGTTGTTGGCGTCGATGAGGGCGTAGGGGCTCATGGCAAGCGCCGCGCCGGGGGCGCCTCGCCCCAGCGGCCCGATCCGACCTTGCGCCCGGAGCCCGGGCGGGCACCCCCTATTGGCATTTGGGCTCTCCGATTAGTGTTACAGGAATCGGAGTATAGGACATAGATGGGGCAGGCGCTATTTGCCGGACACCCCCTTTTACGGGTGGCAAGCCCCCGCATCCCTCAAAGGCAACCAGAACCGTGGGAAGCGATAATTGAACTTGCTGACCGACCCACCGCACAAAGTGTGCGGACTTAGCGCACAGCGGATTCAACCTGGCCCACGAAATACTCGGCCGTCGTCTCAAGGAAACTCGGGCTTAGCGCACCCGCGAGGCCGAGCTCACGGATACCATCGACCTTTACCATTAAATTCGAGAATGCCAGGAACCCGCAGATTTTATTGAGCGGCTTGGGCCGCAGCATAAAGGTCGGGCGCTTAATCTCGCGTTCCACCTTGTCGCGTCGCGAGTCCGGGGCGACGATAAACAGCTTAATGTCCAGGTTCGGCTGGAGCGCCATCAAATCGCTCATGCGCAACAGGCCAGAATAGACGGTCGTGGTACATTCAATCTCGAAGGCCGCGAGGATAGAGTTACCTTTCAGCCACAAGACATCGATCAACTCGATCGTCTCCTGGGTCGCTTCATTAAACTGCGTCGGCAGTTCATCGACCATCCCCGCCAGGTCACTGAGCGGGACCCCGTTCCACAGTCGGCTACGGTCGTTCTTCGCCGCCCACACATTCAGGCCCATCTCGGCACCCAGCATCAGCAGGTTAGCCTGGATCGTCAAATGCTCCGTGGGGTGTTGGTCGGCGGTCTTCCCGGTAGGCGTCTCGGCGCCCTTGCCGTTGTCATCCTCCTCGTTATCCGGGACGGTAACCACGGTCTGCACAATCTTCTTGCCGACCTGCTGCTCGGCCAGGTAGAAAGGCTTACGTTGTAGCTTGGCCTGGCTCACGGGACGCCTTACCGGGTTCCCTAGTGCCTCCTCCAGGAGTCCAAGTATTACGGCGGCATCCTCCTGGGATTGGAAACGGCTCGGGCTGCCGCGCAAAAAAGCCTTGAATTTGCCGGCATCCTGATCATCGGCGTAGAACGAAACCAAGCCTTTGAGGTGGGCCATCGGCACCCCGGTTTCTGGCTCCAGGAGGATCAGCGGCCTGACGTCGAACTGCACTGGAAAAGACATCTCCGACCAAATGGCGTGCTTTTCCCGGCTGGGACCGAGCACCTCCACCGACCCGACCCAGCGCATCACCCCTGTCAGGTAACAGAGAAAGACATCCCCCGGCTTGATTTTGGCCGCCAGCTTTTGGCGTGCCGCCCGAAATCCACTGATATTCGCCCCGGCCGCCCGGAACTCCTGCCACGTCGTCCCCGTGAACAGGTTCAGCCAGTAGGTCTTGTTTGAGCTTGCCATCATGCGGTGTTCTCGCGCCGGGATTTTTCGCGTGCAGTATATTGACAGCCTCGCCGCCGTTTAACCACTTACCTAACCGGACCCCATGACCCCCGACCACTTCATCACCAAATGGCGGGACGCCACCCTCAAGGAACGCTCCGCCGCCCAGGAGCATTTCCTGGACCTATGCCCCCTCCTCGACGAACCCACCCCCGCCGAGGCCGACCCAACCGGCGCTTGGTTCTGCTTCGAGAAGGGCGCGGCCAAGGCCGGCGGCGGCGACGGCTGGGCGGATGTCTGGCGCCGCAACTGCTTCGGCTGGGAGTACAAGGGAAAGCACAAAGACCTCAAGCTCGCCTTCAAGCAGCTCCAGCTTTCACCCCGGCGCTGGAATACCCGCCGCTCCTGATCGTCTGCGATCTGGAACGCATCGTCATCCATACCGCCTTCACCGGGACCGTGCCCGAGGTGCATGTCCTGGCCCTGGAGGATCTGCGCGACGCCAGCCAGCGCCGGCTGCTCAAGTGGGCCTTCACGGAGCCCGAGCGCCTGCGGTCGGGCCAGACCACTGCGGCCCTCACCGAGGCGGCGGCCGTCCGCTTCGGCGGCCTCGCCCAGGCGCTGCGCGCCCGCGGGCACGACCCCTGGGCGGTTGGTCACTTCTGCATCCGGGTCCTGTTCTGCCTGTTTGCCGAGGATATTGAGTTACTGCCCCGGCAGATGTTTACCCGGTTGCTGGATGCTGGGCTTAAGGACCCGGCGAGCCTGTCCGGAATGCTGGGGGACCTGTTCGGGGCCATGGCCAGCGGCGGCCGGATCGGCTTCGAGCCGGTGGAGTGGTTCAACGGCGGACTCTTCGATTCGCGCGATGCCCTACCTCTGGAATTGGCCGACATCAAGATGCTACGCGCCCTGGCCGGGCTCGACTGGTCGGCCATCGAGCCGAGCATCTTCGGCACCCTCTTCGAGCGCGGTCTCGACCCGGACAAGCGCAGCCAATTGGGCGCCCACTTCACCGACCGCAGCTCGATCATGCGGCTGGTCGATCCGGTGGTGCTCGACCCCTTGCGGGACGCCTGGACCGCTCAGAAGGCCATGATCGCGGCCCTGATGGCGAAGGCGGCCGGGGCCAAGTCACCCGCCGCCCGCACCAAGCACCAGAACGCGGCCCATGGGCTCCTGCAAGGCTTCCTCGCGCGGCTCGCCCGCTTCCGGGTCCTCGACCCGGCCTGCGGCTCCGGCAACTTCCTGCTGCTGGCCTTGCTGGGGCTTAAGGACCTGGAACACCGGGTCATCCTGGAGGCCGAGGCCCTGGGGCTGTCGCGAGCCTTACCGATGGTTGGCCCGGAATGCGTGCTGGGGATTGAACTCAATCCCTACGCCGCCGAATTGGCCCGCGTGACGGTCTGGATCGGGGAGATTCAGTGGATGCTGTCTCACGGGTTCTCGTTGTCGAAGCACCCGATCCTCAAGCCCTTGCATACCATCGAGCAGCGGGACGCCATCCTGAACCCCGACGGGACGGAACCGGAGTGGCCGGCAGCGGATGCGATCGTCGGGAATCCGCCGTTCCTGGGGAACAAGAAGATGGTTGGTGCGCTTGGCGCCGAGTACGCAAAACGTCTCCGCCGTCTTTACAACGGCAGGGTTTCGGGCGATGCCGATCTCGTTGTCTATTGGTTCGAAAAGGCCCGAGCGCAGCGAGAGGCAGGCCGAGTGGTGCTAGTTGGTCTGGTCGCTACGCAATCGGTGCGCACGGGAAGCAGCAACAAGGTTCTGGCTCGTATCGTCGCAACAGGCGCAATCTTCGACGTCTGGTCCGACGAACCCTGGGTGAACGATGGCGCTGACGTTCGCGTCTCGCTGGTCGCGTTCGGTGGGAATGAACATGGGCGACCTATCCGATGCGAAGGAATGCTTGCCGATCGAATTTACTCAAGCCTGTCTTCGTCGCGTCCAGGGCAGGAGGGGTTAGACTTGGGGACCGCGCGACCGCTAAGGGAGAATGCCCGCGCTTGTTTCCAGGGGTCAAAGAAAATCGGTTCGTTCGATGTTGCCGATACTGTTGCAAGGGATTGGTTGAAGGAACCGAACGCCAGTGGCTTGCCAAACTCGGACGTACTTTTCCCCTACCGCAACGGGATCGACATAACCCGCCGGTCCCGCGATATCTGGATTGTGGACTTCGGCTTACGCTGCTCACTGGATGAGGCGTGCCTTTATGAACTGCCGTTTGAGTATGTGCTGAGAACTGTCAAGCCTGAGCGCGACGCAAACCGTCGAGAAACGCGGAAGAACAACTGGTGGCGTCATGGAGATGGGCAACCGGCTATGCGCGCGGCAGTCGCCAGATTGGTCAGGTACATCGTTACGCCGGAGGTCGCACGACATCGCGTCTTCGCCTGGTCGCCCCGTCCGGTACTTGCCGACTCCAAGCTCATGGTCATCGCCCGTGAGGACGATTGCACGTTTGGCATCGTGCATTCGCGGTTCCACGAAGCCTGGTCACTTCGTATGGGCGGTCGACACGGCGTCGGAAACGACCCAAGATATTCCCCATCCACAACTTTCATTACCTTCCCCTTCCCCCGGGGCCTGACCCCCGCCGACACCGCCGGCCCCACCGGCCCCACCGAGCCTCTCGACTCCGGCATCATCCTCCCACCCGTCGCCCCCGAGCGCCGCCCGGTCGCCCTGGCCATCGCCGAGGCCGCCCATCGCCTCTACACCCTGCGCGCAAACTGGCTCAATCCCCCGGAGTGGGTGGATCGCGTCCCCGAGATCGTTCCCGGCTACCCGGACCGGCTCATCCCCAAGCCCGCGCACGCGGCCGAGTTGAAGGAACGCACCCTCACCAACCTCTACAACGCCCGGCCAGCCTGGCTCGACCACGCCCACCAGGCCCTTGATGCGGCGGTCGCCGCCGCCTACGGCTGGGCGGACTACGGGCCGGAGATGGCCGAGGAGGAGATTTTGCGGCGCTTGCTGGCTATGAACCTAGCACGGGCCGCGGGCTGAGGGGTTGAGCCTGCGCAAGGGTCGGGTGATGGCCGCGCCGCTGTGCCGCACCGCTAGACCCGTAACGCTGCCGTATGCGCCCCCCTAATCATCATTCCCAATCGTCCCCAGCCCCGACCCATCCAACAGCGTCGCCCCGCTCGGGCCGCTCAGGTTGACGAAAAAGGTCTCATTCCCCTCCTTAACCCGGTTCCCCCGCACCGCGACGCTCACCGTCCGCGCCAACTGGCCGGCCGGGAAGGTCAGCACGCCGCAGGTGGCGACGTAATCACTGCCGGCCTGAGCCGTGCCGTTGGCGGTGGCGTACTTGACCGTCACGGCGCCTCTGGGTGGTATCCGGGGGGCGTGCCGGCTACCATGTCCAACAGGAGGTTCTGGATACCCCATCGAGACGAAGAGGAGAGCGCCATGACCCAATTGACCTTGGAAATGCCGGAAGAGGTCTTTGCCACCTTGCGTAAGAGTTCACAGGAGTTTACCCACGAGCTGCGCACTGCGGCCGCCGTCAAGTGGTACGAGTTGGAGCTCGTCTCCCAGGGTCGGGCCGCGGAAATCGCCGGCCTGACCCGCGCGGAATTCATCACGGCCTTGGGCCAGTACCAGGTCAGCCCCTTCCAGTACAGCGCGGAGGAGGTTCTGGAGGATCTGGCCGGTGTTGATTGAGCAAGTGGTCATCAACGCCTCGCCCTTGATTACCCTGTTTCGCGCCAAGCTGCATCCGTTGCTACCCCGGTTGTTTCCCGAAGTGCTGGTGCCGGACGCCGTTTGGGCGGAGGTGGTCAATCGCACCCATAGCGACCCGGCCACGCGAGGACTGCCGAAAGCCGATTAGGCCCTGCGGCGCGCCGTGGCCAGTCGCCCGGAAGTCACCGCCTGGGGGCTCGGCGCCTGCAAGATGCCGGGCTATGGTTGTCGGAGGCCCTGATCACGCGACTGGCGGCCGATGATACGGCGAAGTAAACCCGCCGCCCGGTAGTGCCTCCATCGGCGGGATAATAGTCAGCTTATCCTTATTCATCAGCCTACGAAGGGGTTGGCTGCCTGTCCACCCCCCTTCCCGCTAATCATCATTCCCAATCGTCCCCAGCCCCCGCCCATCCAACAGCGTCGCCCCGCTGGGGCCGCTCAGGTTGACGTAAAACGTCTCATGCCCCTCCTTAACCCGCTCCCCCCGCACGGCAACGCTCACCGTCCGCGCCAACTGGCCGGCCGGGAAGGTCAGCACGCCGCTGGTAGCGACGTAATCACTGCCAGCCTGGGCCGTGCCGTTGGCGGTGGCGTATTTGACCGTCACGGCGCCGCTACTGGCGCGCGTCAGGCTGACCTTGAACAGCGCATTCTTTCTGCCACTGTGACCCTCGGCGAGGGTGACATCCGCACACGAATACTGCCTGAGGATACTGGCGGAGCTGGAGGAGGCGGAAGCGCTCATCGCCGGGGGCAACCGCGAACCCACCGGCCGCCTGCGCGTCACCGTTCCGGCGGCCTTCGTACGACTCCATATCGCACCGCTGGTCCCGGTCTTTCTCCACCGCCACCCCAAGGTACGGCTGTCGCTCCACCTCTCGGACCCGCAGATCGACCTGATCGAGAAGGGCAAATAATCACCCCGATGCCGAGCAAGGTGGAATCGGGATCGACGACAGTGGCAGAAACATCGGCGTTGGCGCCGGGCGATCGAGTAAGGCGCCCTCAACCGGGAACAGGGGCTCGAAGCCATAAGCACGGTAGAATCCCAGCGCATCGGGCTTGGCGTCGACAACCACTCCGACACAGCCGATCTCGTCGGCGGTGCGGCTGGCAAGGGTCAAGGCGAACCGCAACAACGCCTGGCCGATCCCTCGGCCCTGTGCCTGCGCGGCGACCGCCAACCGCGCCACGCGCAGCACCGGCAACGGATACCGAGGCAGTCGGCGACGACGCTCGGCCGGGAGTGCGTCAATCTCGATCTCGGACGGCGAGACGGTGACGAAGCCAAGCATTGCGTCCCCGTCCACAGCGACGTAGGTCACGCCGATGTGGTGGCGAAACTGGTTCTGGCCAGCAAAGCGCTGGAAGAACCGGTCGAGATCCGGATTGCCGCTGGAGAACCGGCCACGATCATCGCCGGGTGCCAATACCCGGATCTGAACGCTCATGACGTTCCGTCGCGCTCCGGCTCCGGGTCCTCGCCGAAAAGCTCACGCATGGCCCGATTGGGTCCTTCGCCAGTTGCCAGCCGTTCCAACAGGCGCTCCCCCGACTCGGCGGTCACCACGAGCCGCGGCGGCACCTGGGCGTCTTCAGGAAGTTCGTTGAGTGCCTGCAGGTGATGCAGGAGGGCCTGTTCGATCACAAATCCCTTCTTCAGGCCCCGTGCCCGGACATAGCGTTCGAGCCGATCACGGGTTTCGGGGGAGATGTTGGCGGAAATTTGGGTTACGTTCATCTTGATTATCGCACGCCCTACAGAACTGTAGGAAAGTCTAGCACAAGGAGTCATGGAGGAGCGCCGGGAACCGCCCTGCGGGGCAGCTACCCCCTTCTTCTTTACCGATGAGGCGGCTCCGGCCGCCTTTTTGGGTGCCCGCGCGGCCCGCGCGCCTCACCCCTCATCCCTTCCAGGGCGCGGCGGAACGCGTCGCTGTTCTCGCCGCCGGACTTGAGATGGCTCGGCACCAGGGTCGGCGGGTGGCCCCGGCCGGAGACATCGACCCGCACCTCGGGCAGGAAGCGGGTCAGGTCATTGGCCAGGGCGTCCCCGGACAGGAGGGCGCTGGTCCAGATCGTGCTGTCGGTGATCGGGAAGTCCGAGAGGAGGGCATTGCGCAGGCCGCCGAAGGGTCCGCCGGGGGCGATGGTCACATAGGGATAGCCCAACTGCTTGGCCAGGGTGCGCAGATAGCCGGCATCGGCGCTGCTGGCGATCTCCTGGAGGGCCACCACCTCGGCATCGAGGCGCCCGAGCACGGCGGCCACCGCCTGATAGTGGCTGCTCCCAGGCGGCCCCAGCGTTTCCAGGTTCCAGGTCACCACCCGTAACGCCTGATCGGCCAGGGCAAAGGGGGCGGTCAGGGCCCGTTCAGGGGAGGGTACGCTAGCGTGCGGGAGCCAAAATGAGAATTGCTGGCAGGTGAGGCCTTCACCTTGCCCCATTACCCTTCTGCCCCTAAACTCGCCAGCAACCAAACCCGCCCAGGCGATGTCTCATGGCGTGGCCCTGAAACGCGAGGAATCCTGGGCCGATCACCAGGCGATCATGGCCTGACCCACGCTCTACACAACACGGGAGTGCCCCGTATGACCGAGCCCCTGTTTGAACTTGGCCAGGTCGTCATGACCCGGACCGCGCAACTGGCCTTGGATAAGCGCGGGCAACTGCACATCGTCCAGACCATGCTTAACCGCCACGCCCTGGGTGACTGGGGCGACCTGGACAAGGAGGATATTCAGGCCAACAACGCGGCCCTCCGGGATGGGGACCGGCTGCTGAGCGCCTACCAATTCGACGATGGCTTCAAGGTGTGGATCATCACCGAGGCCGACCGCTCCGCCACCACGGTCCTCCTGCCCGAGGATTACTGAGACCCTGCCATGAGCTTCCCGCGACGGCATCTCGCAGGCCTGGGGCGCTGGGGAAAGGGGGCACAGCCGTTAACCTGGTATCGCTATGGTGTCTTTAATGCGTTGGCGTAAACCGCCCCTGGATGCCTGTCCCTGTGGCGCCCCTCATGCCTATGCCGCCTGCTGCGGACGCTATCTGGATGCCGGCCAATTGCCGCCCACGGCCGAGGCCCTGATGCGCTCGCGCTACGTAGCCTATGTCCGGAAACGCTCCGACTATGTGCTGCGGACTTGGCACCCATCCACCCGGCCCGCCCATCTCGATCTGGAGACGGAATCGGTGCCTTGGCTGGGCTTGAAAGTCATCCGCGCGGTAGCAGGTGGTCCTGAGGACACCCAGGGCACCGTGGAATTTGTCGCCCGCTACAAAATCGCCGGCCGGGCCCATCGGCTGCGCGAGATCAGCCGTTTTACGCGTGAGGAAGGCCAGTGGTTTTATCTGGACGCCCAGGACTGACGCCCGTGGACCGCCTGCGCGGGGCCTTGTGGGGCCTGTTCGTTGGCGATGCGCTGGCGATGCCCGTCCATTGGTATTACGACATCACCGCCCTGCGGCGGGATTTCGGGACCATCCGCGACTATCAGGGCCCCAAGGCGCGCCATCCCAACTCCATCATGCCTCTGGCCAGTACCGGTCGCGCGGGACGTGGCTCCCAGGAGGGTGAGGTGGTCGGCGGCGTCATTCTCAAGGGCAAGAAGCCGTACTGGGGCCAACCCCATGTCCATTACCACCAGGGGCTGCGACCGGGTGACAACACCCTGAATCTGCTCTGTGTCCGGGTGCTGCTGCGGACCCTGAACGCCGCCGGACGTTATGATTCAGCGGCCTTTTTGCGCGATTATCTGGCCTTCATGACGGCCCCGGATAGTCACAATGACCTCTACGCCGAGTCCTACCACCGGGAGTTCTTCGCGAATTTCGCCCGGGGCCTGCCACCGGAGCGCTGCGCTGGCGCGGAAGGGCACGATACCGCCTCGATCGGCGGCCTGGTGGGGTTGCCACCGGTGATTTTCGCCACCTGGTTGGCGGGCGCCGACCCGGCGGCGGTGAAGACCGCCCTCCTGACCCATCTGCGCCTGACCCACCGTTCCCAGACCCTCGAACGCTATGCCCTGGCCTTGGGCGACTTGCTGGTGAGCCTGCTGCGGGAGCCTTACTCCCCGGTGGCGCCTCTGGCCCGCACCCTGGCCCAGGGGCTGGGCTTCCGGTTGGGAGACCTCCTCCAGAAGGTCCAGCGCAACCAGTTGGGGGATTTGGACGTCATCGGGGGCCTGCTGAGCCCGGCCTGTTATATCGATCAGTCGTTCCCGGCCGTCCTCTATCTGGCGGCCCGCTACGCCGATGATTTCGAGGCGGCGCTGGTGGCCAATACCAACGTCGGCGGTGACAATTGCCATCGAGGGGCCGTTCTGGGAGCGATTCTGGGCGCGGCCCTGGGCTACGAGGCGATCCCGGAGCGCTGGATTCAGGGACTGACGGCGCGCGCCGAACTGGCGGCGGAGATCGAGACCTTCATCGCCCGGTTCGAGTGGGCGTCCGCCGCGAGTGACTGCCTGCTACCAGCGGGCAGGTCCCAATCCCTATCGTCTCCGATCCAGGGCCCAGAGAGGCCTGGTTGAGACACCTCGGACCTAACCTCGGTCAGCCGGGGCTGGGGGAGGCCCTTTGACTCGGGAGCAATCGGGCATGCCTGCCAAAGCCATCGCGACTTTAAGGTCGCTGATCGTCGCCGGGGTCTTGTTGGCCTTGGTCCAACCCTCCGCCTGGGGTGAATCCCCGGCGCCCGCGCACCCTGACCACGCGGGGCATGAACATCCGGAGGAGGCCGCCCAGGATGATAGGTGGCATCGCCTGCAGGATTGGGTGATCGGCATCCTGGGGGGCGTCCATCCCCATGCCACCGATCATGACGCTGAGGGGCATCTGGAACCCCTGGCGGTGACCCTCTTCAGCGATCGGACGGAGCTCTTCGCGGAACTGCCGCCCCTGGTGGTGGGTGAAACCGCCGAGTTTCTGGTGCATCTGACCCGCCTCGCGGATTTCAAGCCCATCGAGGTGGGCGAGGTCCGGGTGACCCTCGCGGGCGGCGACGCCCCGGACGAGACCTTCATCGCCCCATCCCCCTCCCGCCCTGGGCTATTCCGGGTAGCGGTGTCCCCAGCGGCGGCGGGTGAGCGGCGGGTGCGCATCAGCCTCGCGAGTTCGGAGCTGCAGGACACGCATGACCTGGGCAACCTTACCCTCTACCCCAGCCACCTGGCGGCCGAGCATGTGGCTGGCGAGGGCGTTGCGGAGGAAGGCGGCGTGGTCCTGCTCAAGGAGCAGCAATGGCGATCGGACTTCGCCACCGCGGTTGCCACGCCGCGCCGGCTGCGCGGGTCCGTCCCGGCCACGGGACTGCTGCGGCCGAGCGCGGATGGCGAGGCCCAGGTCACATCCCCGATCGACGGCCATCTGAGGCCCGCGCCCGGAGGCTTTCCCTACACGGGGATGCCGGTGGACGAGGGCCAGGTCCTGGCCTATCTGGTGCCCCAGCTCGGGGGGGACACCGATGTGGCGGGCCTGGAGTTGAGCGTCACGCGGGCGGCCTCGGCCCGGGATCTGGCCCGTCAGGAGCGCGAGCGCCTGGATGCCCTCTGGCAACAGCGTTCCGTCCCCAATCGGGAGGTGCTTCAGGCGCGCAGTGCCGAGGAGGTGGCGGAGGCGGAACTCGCGGCCGCCAGCAAGCGCCTGGCGCAGGTTACGCGTACCCCGGAGGGCGAGGCGGCGGGGGTGCCGGTGCGGGCACCTATCGGGGGCCTGGTGGCCCAGGTTCAGGTTGCCGCCGGTGGCTTCGTGGCGGAGGGCGAACGGCTCTTTCATTTCGTGAACCCCGAGCGGTTCTGGCTTGAGGCCCGGGTCGCCGAGGCGGACATCGGCGCCATCCGCCAGCCCCAGGGTGCCTGGTTCCAGGTGCCGGGGTTCGCTACGGCCTTCGAGGTCTCCGCGGACCAGGGGGCGCGCCTGGTGGCCTTCGGGGCCCTGGTGGACGCCCAGAGCCGCACCGTACCCGTCATCTTCGAGTTTCCGCGACCGGATGCCCGGCTGCGGGTCGGTCAGGCGGTCAACGCCAGGGTCTTTACCGGCGAGGAGGAGGAGGCCCTGGCCGTGCCGGCCGGTGCCCTGATCAACGATGCGGGGGCTGATGTCGTCTATGTGCAAACCGGCGGCGAACGCTTCGCGCGCCGGCTGGTGCGCACCGGGCTGCGCGATGGCGATTACGTGGCTATTATCGAGGGCCTGGCCCCGGGGGAGCGGGTGGTGAGTCGTGGCGCCTATCGGGTGCATCTGGCCGCCGGGGCCCCCGCCGAGGCCGGTCATGGCCATGCCCACTGAGAGCCCATCATGATTGCCGCCCTCCTGCGCTGGTCCCTGAAGGACCGACTCTTCGTGCTTGCCGCCGCTCTGCTGCTCCTGGGTTACGGCCTTGACCGCACCCTGACCATGCCGGTGGATGTGTTTCCCGACCTTACCGCGCCCACGGTCACGGTACTGGCGGAGGCCCCGGGGCTGGCGCCCACCGAGATGGAGACCCTGGTCACCCTGCCTATCGAGGCCGCCCTTAACGGGGCCGCCGGGGTGCGCCGCATCCGCTCCTCCACCGGCATCGGCACGGCCATGGTCTGGGTGGAGTTTGACTGGGGGACCGATATCCCCCGGGCGCGCCAGGTGGTGACGGAGCACCTCCAGACCGCCCGCGCCTCCCTCCCCCCGGATATTCCGGCGCCGGTCCTGGCCCCGGTGACCTCCATCATGGGGGAGGTGATGTTCATCGCCCTGCGTGCCGAGGGGGACGCCCCTTCTTATGACCTCATGACCCTCAAGACGGTCGCGGACGGGAACCTGCGCCGGCAACTGCTGGCCGTTCCCGGGGTGGCGCAGGTGGTCATCACGGGTGGCGAGACCCGCCAGTATCAGGTGCTGGTCGATCCGGTGAAGCTGGCCAACTATCGCATTGGCCTCGATCAGGTCAGCGCGGCCCTGAGCGAGACCAATGAGAACACCTCCGCCGGTTTTCTGGTCGAGAACGGGCAGGAGTATTTGATCAATGGCCTGGGACGGGTGCACAGCCCGGACGATATCGCCGCGACGGTCGTGGATCTGCGCGATGGCGTGCCGGTTCGCATCGCCGACCTCGCTGGGGTGCGCATCGGTCCCGCCATCACCCGCGGCACGGCCGCGGCCAACGGCCACCCGGCGGTGGTGCTCGCCATTCAGAAGCAGCCCGGGGCCAACACCCTGGCCCTGACCGAACGCCTCGACGCCCGCATGACCGAGCTCCAGGCGGGTCTGCCGGCGGGCATGCTGATCGAAACGGGGCTCTTCCGCCAGGCGGATTTCATCCAGGCGGCGGTCACCCATGTGCGGGTGGCCCTGCGCGACGGCGCCCTCATGGTCCTGGTGATCGTCTTCGCCTTCCTGGGGAGTGCCGCGGCCACGGCCATCACGGTCCTGGCTATCCCCCTGTCCCTGCTGGCCGCCGTCCTGGTCCTGGATGCCTTGGGGGCCAGCATCAACACCATGACACTCGGTGGCATGGCCATTGCCGTCGGCGCCCTGGTGGACGATGCCATCATTGATGTGGAGAACATCGCCCGGCGCCTGCGCGAGGATGCGGCGCGCGCCCCCCAGGATCGGCGAGGGGTGACGCGGGTGGTCTTCGCCGCCACCCTGGAGATTCAATCCTCCATCGTTTTTGCCACCCTCATCATCATCCTGGTGTTTCTGCCGCTCTTTTTCCTCTCCGGGGTGGAGGGGCGCCTCTTGCAGCCCCTGGGTCTTGCCTATGTGGTGGCGCTCGCCGCCTCCCTCTTGATCGCCATTACCCTGACGCCCGTGCTGTGCTCCTACCTCTTACCCCGCACCCGCGCGGTAAGGGCGGGACAAGAGCCCTGGCTGGTGAGCTGGCTCAAACGGCTCTATGCCCCACTGCTGGCGCGCACCCTGTCCCATTGGCGTCCCGTGGCCGTGAGTTCCCTGGTGTTGGTCCTCCTGGCCCTGGTTGCCCTGAGTCAGGCCGGCCAGGCCTTTCTGCCCCCCTTTAACGAGGGCAGTCTCACTCTGCTCGCCAACACGCCGCCGGGGACCTCCCTGGAGCAGTCCGATGCCCTGGCGGCGCAACTCGAGGACGCCCTGCTGGCACAGCCGGAGGTCCTTGGCACGGCCCGGCGGACGGGCCGCTCTGATCTGGCCGAGCACAGCATGGAGGTCAACGGCACGGAAATCGAGGTGACCCTGAGGGATTCCGGCAGGGATATGGAGGCCATCCTGGCCGAGCTGCGCGCGCGCGTGACGGGGATTCCCGGCATGAACGTCACCATCGGCCAACCCATCTCCCACCGGGTGGATCACATGCTCTCGGGTACCCGCGCCAGTATCGCGGTGAAGGTCTTTGGCGATGACCTCTATGAACTGCGCCGCATCGCCAAGGCCATCGAGTCGCGGATGGCCGAGATCCCTGGCGTGGTGGATCTCATGGTCGAGCAGCAGGCGGACATCCCCTTTGTGACCATTGCGATCCGCCGCGAGGCGATTGCGCGCCATGGGTTGCGGGTCCGTGACGTCGCCACGACCATCGAGACGGCCTTCCATGGGCGGGTCCTGTCGAAGGTACTGGAGGGGCAGACCAGTTTTGATCTGGTCCTGCGGTATGAGGACGAGGCCCGCGAGGACATCCAGCGGGTACGCGAGACCCTGGTGACCACGCCCTCGGGGGCGCGCCTGCCGTTGCACGCCCTGGCGGATGTGCGCCGCGATCGGGGGCCCAATACCGTCAGCCGCGAGAATGTCCAACGGAAGATCGTGGTGTCCGCCAACGCGGCGGGGCGGGATCTGCATACCCTGGTGGACGAAATCCGCGGGGTCGTCGCGGACTCCGTCCCACTGCCCGGCGGCTACCGCGTCGAGTATGGCGGCCAGTTCGAAAGCGCGGCGCAGGCGACCCGGACCCTCTTGATCCTGGGCATTGGCGTGGTGATCGGGATCTTCCTGCTCCTGTATGTCGCCTTTAAATCCGGTCGTGACGCCGCCCTGGTGATGCTCAACCTCCCCTTGGCGCTCATTGGCGGCGTGGTGGGGGTCTTTGCCGCCGGTGGGGTCGTGTCGGTGGCCTCCCTGGTGGGATTCATCACCCTTTTCGGGATCGCCGCGCGCAACGGCGTCATGTTGATCGCCCACATCCGTCACCTGATCGAGGAAGAGGGTGTGGTCGATTTCCGGGAGGCGGTCCGACGTGGGGCCATGGAGCGGCTGGCGCCCATCTTCATGACCGCACTGGCCGCGGGCCTGGCCCTGGTCCCGCTGGCGCTGGCCGGCGGCGAGCCTGGCAGCGAGATCCAGACCCCCATGGCCATCGTCATCCTGTGGGGGCTGGTGTCCTCGACGGCCTTGAATATGGTCGTGGTTCCCGCCTTGTACTTGCGCTTTGGGGCCCTGCGCAGGGGCAGCCAACCGGAGGACCGGGACGGAGACCTGGGGTGATTAGCCGCCTTTTCCGCAGTGGCGGCAACAGTAGCTGCCTCCCCGGGGAGGGCCGAAGAGGCGGGGTTATCGGGTGCGGTGCTGCTCTCGCAGCATGAAAAGATAGAGACTTTCCACCTTGGTGCGTGCCCAGGGCGTCTTGCGGAGGAATTTCAGGCTCGAGGACAGGCTGGGGTCCTGGGTGAAACACCGCATGGGGAGGCGCTCTCCCAGGCCCTGCCAGCCGTAATGGGCGACTAGGGCGGTCACGATGGCCTCAAGGGTCAGGCCATGCAGGGGATTGCGGGGTTGAACCCGCCAGGGCGAGGGGGGTGAAGGTGGTGTGGTCATAATCGGCGGGCCTTGGGTGGTCCGGGGCGCGGCTAGCCGCCCAGCATCAGGGCCAGTTCCTGGTCGCGGGGCAGGTTGACGACGGCTACCAACTGATTTTTGGGGACCAGCAGGACCGCCTGGCTCTCCCAGCCCATGTCCGCCGGGGTACCGCCGACCCGGCGCGCTCGGTAGTAGCGGGCCAGGGTGATGACTCCCGGCAAGTCGCCGATCAGCCCGGTGATTTCCACCCGCAGGCCCGTCTCCTCGAAGGTCTCCTTGATGGCCGTGACCTGCAGGGATAAACCTTCGTCGGCGCGGCCCTTGGGGAAGCTGGCCACGCAGCCCGCGAAGCGGTTGGTGGGGCAGACGATCCAGATGCGCCCGTCGGGCTCTTCGATGATGAGTCCCGCCGCTGGCCGTTTGCCCTGGGGGTCAAAGGGCGGCTCCACCAGATCCGGTCGCTGGCCAGGGACCTGGGACCAGTCATGCAGGCTGGTGGGCGCCTCCCGCCAGGTCGCGAAGGGGGTGCCGTTCAGGGCCGCCGGGACGGGGCCCTCGGGTAGGAAGGTGCCGATCTGGTCCGGGAGGTGCCAATAGGCCTCGGGCCCTGGGCTATGGGGGCTCGTGATGATCACGGGCTGGCCCTGGCCATTGGGTTTGGGGTGAATCATGGGCGGTTGGACCTGGCCGAAGGGGCCCCGGTCAGCGACTCAGTAACTCCAGAACCTGCTCCAGTTCATGGCGAAGCTGGTGAACGATCTGTTGGCTCTGGGATGCGTCGTGCCTAGCGTTATCACCAGCGAGCTGCTGACGGGCGCCGCTGATGGTAAAGCCCTGATCATAGAGGAGGTTACGTATCTGGCGGACCATGAGCACGTCATGACGCTGATAGTAGCGGCGGTTGCCGCGACGCTTGACGGGGCTGAGCTGGGGAAATTCCTGTTCCCAATATCGCAGGACATGCGGCTTGACGCCGCAGAGTTCACTGACCTCGCCGATGGTGAAGTAGCGCTTGCCGGGGATCGGCGGCAGTTCGCCGCTCGTCTCGCCCTCGCTCGCGTTACTGATCGTTTCCAACATAAGCTTCCACCCGCGACTTGAGTTTCTGGCCGGGGCGGAAGGTCACGACGCGCCGCGCCGTGATGGGGATCTCCTCCCCCGTCTTGGGATTACGGCCGGGGCGCTGCTTCTTTTCGCGGAGATCGAAATTGCCGAAACCGGACAGTTTGACCTGCTCGCCCTTCTCTAGGGCAAGCCGGATCTCCTCAAAGAACAACTCGACCATGTCCTTGGCCTCGCGCTTGTTGAGGCCCAATTGTTCATAGAGGTATTCGGCCATATCGGCCTTTGTCAGTGCCATCGCGTCAATCTCTCAGTTTAGCCCCAAGTTCAACACTCAGCCGCTCCAGAACACGGCCGAGGGTCGTTTCTACTTCCTGATCGGTAAGTGTCTGAGAAGTGGCTTGTAAAATCAATCCCAGAGCGAAACTTTTTGTACCCTGGGGGATTCTCTCGCCCTCATAGACATCAAAAAGGATCAGGTCCCGCAGCAGATTGGAGGCCGCCGCCGCCACGCAGTCCCGCACGCGGTGGAAGGGCAGGTCGCGATCGACGAGGATGGCCAGGTCGCGGCGGATGGCGGGGAAGCGGGAGATGGGCGCGAAGGCGGGCAGGACGCCTTCCCGCAGCCCCGACAGCGTCAGTTCGAAGAGGTAGGCGTTGGCGTCGATATCCAGTTCCGCGGCCAGGGCCGGGTGCAACATACCCATGAGGCCGACGACCTGGCCCTGGCGCTCGATGCGCGCCGTCTGGCCCGGATGCAAGGCTGGGTGTTCGCTGGGGACGAAGCGGAAGTCACCGGCCGCGCCGGTTAGGGTCAAAAGGGCCTCCAGGTCGGCCTTGAGGTCGAAGAAGTCGGCGGCCTGGGCCGCCGCGCCCCACTGTTCGGGGAGGGACTTGCCCAGCAGCAGGCCGGCGAGCATGCCCTCCTGGCGCAGGCCCGCCGGGTCTTGCTGGAAGCGCAGGCCACTCTCGAAGAGGCGCAGACGCTCCTGCTGACGGGCCAGATTGCCCCGGGCGGCCTGGATGAGGCCGGGCCAGAGGCTGGTGCGCATGGCGGACATCTCGGGGGAGAGGGGATTGGCGAGCAGGAGGGGCCGCTGCTCCGGGTCCAGTCGCCGCTGCAGCTCGGGGTTGACGAAGCTGTAGCTGATGACCTCGTTGAAGCCGCGATCGACCAGGGCCAGCCGGGCGCGGTCGAGATCGAAGGCGGTCTCGGGTGGGGCCTTGGTGGCGGAGGAGGCGGAGGCATGGCTGGCGGGGATGCGGGTGTAGCCATGGATGCGGCCGATTTCCGCGATGAGGTCCACCTCGTGCACCAGGTCGAAGCGACTGCTGGGGGCGGTCACCTCCCAGCCCTCGGCCGTCGGGGTCAGTTCCATGCCCAGGCGGGTCAAGATGTCGGTGAGGGTGGCGTCGTCCAGGCTCAGGCCCAGCAGGCGGCGGATACGGTCGCGACGCAGGGCCAGTCGGGAGCGGGCCGGCACCTGCGCCGTGGCGACGGCCTCGACGATAGGTCCGGGTTCGCCGCCGGCGATGGCGATCAGGAGGGCGGTGGCCCGTTCCAGGGCGCGGACCTGGAGTTGGGGATCGACGCCGCGCTCGAACCGATGGGATGCGTCGGTGTGGAGGCCATGGGCGCGGGCCTTGCCGCTGATGTGGGCCGGGGCGAAGAAGGCGCTTTCGAAGAGGATGTCACGGGTCTCGGCGCCGACGGCGGTCTCGGCGCCGCCCATGATGCCGGCCAGGGCGATGGCCTTGGCGGTGTCGGCGATCACCAGGGTGCCGGGGTTCAGGGTGATGGTGTCGCCATTGAGCAGGGCCAGCCGCTCGCCAGGGTGGGCGAGGCGAACCTGGATGCCGCCCTCCAGCCTGGCCAGGTCGAAGCCATGCAGGGGCTGGCCGAGTTCCAGGAGCACATAGTTGGTGACGTCCACCACGGGGCTGATGGCGCGCAGGCCCGAACGGCGCAGGCGCTCGCGCATCCAGAGGGGCGTCTCGGCGCTTGGGTTGATGGCGCGGATGACGCGGCAGGCGTAGCGCGGGCAGGCCTCCGGGGCCAGGAGTTCCACGGGGAAGCGATCGTCGCGGCTGGGCGGTACCGCGGGGAGGGGGGGGACGCACACCGGGCAACGGTTGATGACGCCCACCTCGCGCGCCACGCCGGCGAGGCTCAGGCAGTCGCTGCGGTCCGGGGTCAGGTCTAGCTCGATGCAGGTATCGTCGAGGGTCAGCCAGGCGCGGAAGTCGGCGCCGATGGGGGCATCATCCGGCAGGGGGAGTATGCCATCCGAGGTCTCCGCCAGGCCTAATTCGGCGGCGGAGCAGATCATGCCGTGGGATTCGATGCCGCGCAGCTTGGCGCGCTTGATCTTGAGGCCGCCGGGTAGGACGGCGCCCAGGGTGGCCACGGGTACCCGCTGCCCAGCAGCGACGTTGGGGGCGCCGCAGATGATTTGCAGCGGCTCGCCCTGGCCAAGGTCGACGCGGCAGACGCGGAGCTTGGCGGCGTCCGGGTGGGGCTCGACCGCCTGGACCCGCCCGATGCGCACGCCGGTAAAGGCGGGCGCCGCGGGAATCAGGGCGTCCACCTCCAGGCCAGCCATGCTCAATTGATCCGCGAGGGTGGCGGTGTCCACGGCGGGATTCACCCACTCACGCAACCAGGCTTCACTGAATCTCATCTGTTCCTACCTGGCGGGCGACCCAGGGTGCCCGCCCGCTACCAAATAAAAGGAATGTTGGCCCGCGCTGGGTCACGCAAACTGCCGGAGAAACCGCAGGTCATTCTCGAAATAGAGCCGGATATCGTTGATGCCGTACCGCAACATGGCCAGGCGCTCGACGCCCATGCCAAAGGCGTAGCCGAGATAGCGCTCCGAGTCTATGCCGACGTGGCGGAAGACCTCCGGATACACCATGCCGCAGCCCAGCACCTCCAGCCAGCCGCTCTGCTTGCAGACCCGGCAGCCGGCGCCGTTGCACATGACGCACTGGATATCCACCTCCGCCGAGGGCTCGGTGAAGGGGAAATAGGAGGGCCGGAAGCGTAACTCCAGGTCGCGCTCGAAGAAGTTGGTGAGGAAGTCGTAGAGCACCCCCTTGAGATCGGCGAAGCTGACCTCCTCGTCCACCAATAGCCCCTCCACCTGATGAAACATGGGGGTGTGGGTCAGGTCCGAGTCGCAGCGATAGACGCGCCCGGGGGCGATGATCTTGAGCGGGGGCCCCTGGTTTTCCATGACCCGGATCTGCACCGGCGAGGTGTGGGTGCGCAACAGCCGGTGCTGGTCGAAATAGAAGGTGTCGTGCATGGCCCGCGCCGGGTGATGGGCGGGGATATTGAGGGCCTCGAAATTGTGGTAGTCGTCCTCCACCTCCGGGCCTTCCGCGACCTCAAAGCCGGCATTGGCAAAGAGGCGCTCGATGCGCCGCAGGGCGCGGGTGACGGGATGCAGGCCCCCCGGCCGTTGCCCCCGGCCGGGCAGGCTGACGTCGATACGTTCGCCCGCCAGTCGAAACCCCAGGGCCAGTTGTTCCAGGATACCCCTGCGGGCATCGATAGCCTCCTGGACCTGGACCTTGGCCTGGTTGATGGCCAGGCCCGCGCTGGGGCGCTGTTCCGGTGGCAGCCGGCCGAGTTGCTTGAGTTGGGCGGTCAGCAGGCCGGCCTTGCCCAGGTAATGCACCCGAACCCGATCCAGGGCGGGCAAGTCGGCGGCTGCGGCGATCTCGCCCAGGGCCTCCGCTTGAAGCGGCTCGATGCCGAGCCTGATGTCTTCGCTCATGGTTGATGCCCGGAATGCTGATCCCTGGGGGGGAAGTCTGAACTGGAATAAAAAAGGGGAAAGGCCATGGCCTTTCCCCTCCCTGGCGGCTTACCGCCCTACGCCTGGCGGGGGGGCCAAAGCCACCCCGCTTACGGACGCCCTAGGCTGGACCAGGGGTGCGGTCAGGCGGCGGCGGGCGGCAAGGCGTTCTTGGCCTGAGCGGCCAGGGCGGCGAAGGCCTCGCTGTCGTGATAAGCGATGTCGGCCAGGACCTTGCGGTCGAGTTCGACACCCGCCAGCTTCAAGCCATTGATGAGCCGGCTGTAGGACAGACCACACTCGCGCGCGGCGGCGTTGATGCGGGCGATCCAGAGAGCGCGGAACATGCGCTTCTTCTGGCGACGGTCGCGATAGGCGTACTGGCCGGCCTTGATAACGGCCTGCTTGGCGACGCGAAAGACTTTGCTGCGGGCACCGTAATACCCCTTAGCTTCGTCCAGGATCTTCTTGTGGCGTGCATGCGCGATGACGCCGCGTTTTACGCGTGGCATGGAATGCTTCTCCGGAAATCATTCAAATCATATTAGGACTGTCGATGGCTCGCTAAACCCAGGAGGGTTCGGGAGGGCTCAACAGTAGGGCATCATCCTCATGGCCATCTTCATGTCGGCCTGGTGGAGCATGGCGGGATCACGCAGGTGGCGCTTCCGCTTGGTCGGCTTCTTGGTGAGGATGTGCCGCCGGTGGGAGGCATTCCGTTTGATTTTTCCGGAACCGGTAAACGAAAAACGCTTGGCGGCCCCGCGATTGGTTTTGATCTTGGGCATTTTTCAACACTCCGCTATTGATCATTGCTGATGGCGGCGATCGGCATCAGGAGATGCCTGCGGGCCATCCACCTGACGGCCCGCGGGCATCCCGATCGCGAGGGTCCCGACATCGGGACCCACCTTGCCGCTATTTTTTCTTGGGGCCTAGTACCATCACCATCTGGCGTCCTTCCATCTGGGGTTGCTGCTCGATGATACTGATGCTGGCCAGGTCCTTTTCCACGCGCTGGAGCAATTCGAGCCCCAGATCGCGGTGGGCGTGTTCACGCCCGCGGAAACGCATCGTGACCTTGGCCTTATCCCCTTCGTTGAGGAAACGCGTCAGGTTGCGCAGTTTGACCTGATAGTCTCCTTCCTCCGTCCCTGGACGAAATTTGATTTCCTTGATTTCGACCTGCTTCTGATTCTTTCTCGCCTCGGCCCGCTTCTTCTTCTGGTCGAAGAGGAAGCGCCCGAAGTCCATGAGGCGGCAGACCGGCGGTTCCACGTTGGGAACGATCTCGACCAAGTCCAGACCTTCTTCCGCCGCCCGCTCCAGGGCCTCGCGAGTCCTTAGAATACCAACCTGTTGACCTTCCGCGTCAATAAGCCGTACCTCGGGTACGTTGATTTCCTTGTTAACACGGTTTCTCTTTGGCGCAGCTATCGCAGGTTCCTCCAGTCAGGGAAAAAAACAGCCGGCGAAACCAAGGCCCTGAGCTGGCAGGGCCCGGCGTCCGCCGGCCTGGATTAAATTTTTTGGACCACTTCTTCGCCGAGCCGGGCGATCACCTCGTCCAGGCTCAGGGTGCCCAGGTCCTGACCCTTACGGTTGCGTACCGAGAGGGTGCGCGTTTCGACCTCGCGATCGCCCGCCACCAGCAGGTAGGGTACCCTTTGCAGGGTATGCTCGCGGATTTTAAAGCCGATCTTCTCGTTTCTCAAGTCCAGATGGGTCCGGAAGCCCTTATCGGTCAGAGTGCTAGCGACTTCCCGGGCCCAGTCCGCCTGGCGGTCGGTGATATTGAGCACCACGGCCTGCAGGGGCGATAGCCAGAGGGGGAGGGCGCCGGCGTAGTGTTCGATCAGAATGCCGATGAAACGCTCCAGGGAACCGAGCACGGCGCGGTGCAGCATGACCGGGGTCTGGCGACTGTTATCAACGGCGATGTAGTGAGCACCCAGGCGCTCCGGCATGGAGAAATCGAGCTGGATGGTGCCGAGTTGCCAGACCCGTTGCAGGCAGTCCCGCAGGGAGAATTCGATTTTGGGGCCGTAGAAGGCGCCTTCGCCCGGCTGCAGGTCGAAGGCCAGGCCCTTCTTGAGGAGGGCATTTTCCAGGGCCTGCTCCGCCTTATCCCAGGTGGCGTCGGAACCCACGCGCTTGGGCGGGCGGGTGGAAAACTTCACCAGCACCTCGTCGAAGCCGAAATCCCGATAGATGCCGTAGAGCAGGTCGATGAAGTCCAGGACTTCGGAGAGGATCTGGTCCTCGGTGCAAAAGATGTGGGCGTCATCCTGGACGAAGTTTCGGACCCGCATCAGGCCGTGCAGGGTCCCGGAGGGCTCGTTGCGGTGGCAGGAGCCAAACTCCGCCATGCGCAGGGGCAGGTCGCGGTAGCTCTTGAGCCCGTGATTGAAAATCTGGATGTGGGCGGGGCAGTTCATCGGCTTGATGGCGAAGACCCGCTCCTCGGCCTCGGTGACGAACATGTCGTCGCGAAACTTTTCCCAGTGGCCAGACCGCTCCCAGAGGCTGCGATCGATGATCTGGGGGGTGTGCACCTCGAGATAGCCATGCATCCGGAGTTTGGACCGGATGTAGTCCTCCAGGATCAAATACATGGTCCAGCCCTTGTCATGCCAGAAGACCATGCCCGGCGCCTCTTCCTGGGTGTGGAAGAGATCCAGGGCCTTGCCCAGCTTGCGATGGTCGCGCTTCTCCGCCTCCGCCAGGCGCTGGAGATAATCCTTGAGTTCCTTGCGGTCACGCCAGGCGGTGCCATAGATGCGTTGCAACATGGGCTGGGTGGAATCGCCCCGCCAGTAGGCACCGGCCACCTTCATCAGCTTGAAGCCATTGCCGAGCTTGCCCGTGCTGGGTAGATGCGGGCCGCGGCAGACGTCAAACCAGTCGCCCTGGCGGTAGATGGAGACCTCTTCCCCCTCGGGGATGATGTTCTCGATGATCTGAACCTTGAAGTCCTCGCCGATGCCGGCAAAGAGGGTCTTGGCGTCCTCGCGGTCCCAGACCTCGCGCTCCAGGGGCAGGTCCCGGGCGACGATCTCGTGCATGCGCTGCTCGATCGCCCCCAGGTCTTCCGGGGTGAAGGGCTCCGCGCGGGCAAAGTCGTAATAGAAGCCGTTGTCGATGGCGGGGCCAATGGTCACCTGGGTGCTGGGATAGAGTTCCTGGACGGCCTGGGCCATGACATGGGCGGCGTCATGGCGGAGCAGTTCCAGGGCCTCCTCGTCCCGGGCGGTGACGATGGCCAGACTGGCGTCCTGGGCGATGAGATGCGAGGTATCGACGAGGCGGCCATCGACCCGGCCCGCGAGGGCGGCACGGGCGAGGCCCTGGCCGATGCTGGCCGCGACCTGGGCCACGGATAGTGGGGCATCGAAAGACTTGACGGAACCGTCGGGGAGGGTGATCCGGGGCATGGGCTTTCTGCCTGCTCAGTGGTGATCGGTACGAGGGATCACGTGATTCAGCTCATGGCCAACAACATGACGCCGGCCGCCGAAAAACATCAAGTTACCCATCAAGGCCCAGGACCCCTGGTCGGGGATGGTCGCAAAATGGGTAACCGAAAAATTTGGTAGGCGCGATTGGGCTCGAACCAACGACCCCCACCATGTCAAGGTGGTGCTCTAACCAACTGAGCTACGCGCCTGTCGTCTGAGGGGCGGGATGATACAGAGCCCTGGGGGAGGGCGCAAGGACCAATTTGGGGCGGGGAGGCGCCTGGTCTTGGTGTGACGCCGGCAAGTCAGGCCGGGACTCTTTATAATGAGCCCTCTACCGCGCCCCCACCAAAGGCTCATCCATAATGACAAGTATCCGCCAAGAAGACCTGATCGCCAGCATCGCCGACGCCCTCCAATTTATCTCTTACTACCACCCCCTGGACTATATTCGCGCCCTGGGCGCGGCCTACGAACGGGAGGAATCTCCCGCGGCCCGCGACGCCATGGCCCAGATCCTCTATAACTCGCGGCTCTGCGCCGAGGGCCACCGGCCCATCTGCCAGGATACCGGCATGGTGGTCGTCTTCCTGGAAGTGGGCATGGCGGTTCGCTGGGAGGCCACCCTGGGTCTCCAGGAGATGGTGGACGAGGGGGTGCGTCGTGCCTACCTGCATCCGGACAACCGGCTGCGGGCCTCCATGGTCGCGCCGCCCTACGGCGAGCGGCGCAATACCCGCGACAATACCCCGGCGGTGGTCCATGTCAGCCTGGTGCCGGGGGACAAGGTCCACGTCAAGCTGGCGGCCAAGGGCGGCGGCTCGGAGAACAAATCCAAGTTCGCCATCCTCAATCCCAGCGACAGCCTGGTCGATTGGGTGCTGCGTACCGTTCCCCTCATGGGAGCGGGCTGGTGTCCGCCGGGCATGCTGGGCATTGGCATTGGCGGCTCGGCCGAAAAGGCCATGCTGCTGGCCAAGGAGGCCCTGATGGAGGAGATCGATATCCACGAACTCAAGGCCCATGGCCCGCGTAACCCCCTGGAGGAGTTGCGCCTGGAGCTCTACGAAAAGGTCAATGCCCTCGGCATCGGCGCCCAGGGCCTGGGCGGCCTGACCACGGTCCTCGACGTCAAGATCAAGGACTATCCAACCCATGCCGCCTCCCTGCCAGTGGCCATGATCCCCAACTGCGCCGCCACCCGCCACATCGAGTTTACCCTGGACGGCGGCGGTCCGGCCGAGTTGACCCCGCCGCGCCTGGAGGACTGGCCGGATGTCGTCTGGCAGGCCGATGCCAAGGCCATCCGCGTCAACCTGGACGCGATGACCCATGAGACGATCGCCCAATGGCAACCCGGCGACCGCCTACTGCTCAGCGGCAAGCTGCTGACCGGCCGCGACGCCGCCCACCAGCGCCTGACGGAGCTGCTCAGCCGGGGCGAAGCGCTGCCGGAGGGCGTGGATCTCACCAATCGCTTTATTTACTACGTCGGGCCCGTCGATCCCGTCCGGGACGAGGTAGTCGGCCCCGCCGGCCCCACTACCGCCACCCGCATGGATAAATTCACCGAGCAGATGCTGGCCGAAACCGGCCTCATCGGCATGGTGGGCAAGGCCGAGCGCGGTCCGGTCGCCATCGAGGCCATCAAGCGGCACGGCGCCGTCTATCTCATGGCCGTCGGCGGCGCGGCCTATCTGGTCGCCAAGGCCATTAAGGGTTCGCGCCTGGTGGCCTTTGAGGACCTGGGGATGGAGGCCATCCGCGAGTTCGATGTGGTCGATATGCCGGTCACGGTCGCCGTGGACAGCCGTGGTGGCTCGGTGCATCAGACCGGCCCCGCCGAATGGCAGGCACGGATCGGCAAGATAGCGGTCGTGGTAGGCGGCTAGCGGGGGCCCAGGCTGGCGTGGGCTAGCCAGTCGGTAACCAAAAGCCGATCTGGTGAGGCTGCTTAAGTCCGGGGAGCGGCCGGTTGGGGGGCGGCGGAGGATAGGAAATCTAGCTGCACGGGTGGTCACGGGCGGCCGGCGTGGCAGGTACGCTACTGGCGTTGGACGGCCGGAGACCAGCTCGCGTCCGGGCCGAGCGGGACGGACGGGGATCAGGCCGCCGTCTGGGCGGGGCCGAGCGGGCGAGCGGCGGTTGGCGGCGGGGTTTTCCGGGGGAGCAACTGTGTTTCAGGTCAAGTGGTTTTCCCATGAGCAGGATCCCAGTGCGCCTGATCGCGCAGCATGGCGTTGAGGATCGTCAGAAGCTTACGCATGCACGCCACGAGGGCGACCTTGGCGACCTTGCCGGCCTCTCGCAGTCGGGTATAGAACCCCTTCAGAATCGGGTTGTAACGCACCGCTGAGAGGGTGGCCAGATACAGCACGTGACGAACGGACGCCCGTCCACCCCACACGCACCGTCTCCCGCGCCGGGTGCCGCTGTCACGATTGAGTGGCGCGACGCCGACCAGGGCGGCGATTTGCTTGCGGTTGAGTTGGCCCAATTCGGGCAAACAGGCGATCAAGGTCAGGATGGTGACGTCCCCGAGCCCCTTGACCTCGCCCAACAGTTCGGCCTTGGCCTGCCAGGCGGGGGAGGCTTCCACCGCCTCGCGCAAGCCCTGCTCGGTGGCCTTCAGGCGCTGTTGCAACCCGTCGATGTGGGTCTGGATGTCCAGGCGCACGGCGGCATTGTGGGCGGCGTGCAGACGGTTTTTCTCCATCGTCAGCATCTCGACCCGTTGCCGGCGGCGCGCCAACAGGTCCGTCAAGGCCAAGGCGTCGGCCTCGGGCAGCGCCCGTGGCGTCGGCGCGATGGCCTGGGCAAAGCGCGCGAGGACGCGCGCATCGAGACGATCCGACTTGGCCAGGTAGCCGCAGGCTTGCGCAAAGCGACGGACCTGACGCGGATTGACCACCGCCACCGGCAAGGGTGCGACCAGCAGTTCGGCGACCAGGGTGCGTTCGAGCCCACCCGTCGCTTCCAACACGACCAGACGCGGTTGCCGGGGTTGCAGGGTCTCAATCAAGCGTCGGATGCCGTCCGGATCATGCTCGACCGAGAACGCTTGCTCGGGAAACGAAACGTACACATCCAACGTCGACTTCGAGACGTCGACGCCAACCCAACATGTCTCGGAATTCATGGTCATGCCTCTCAATACCCAGCCATGCAGAATCGGGCTTTCCGCCCTGGCAACTGTTCGGGTTGTTGAGGAAAAAACCCCGCATCGACCCACGCTCTCCCACGCTCTCGGAATCAGAGGGGTGACGGTCTGATGCGGGTAAATTCATCTTACAAGGGGTGCATGGGGCGGCGTGTCAGCGCCGGGCGCCGGCGACGCCGGGTTTACCACGGCGCTTGCTGGTCGCAGACGCCAGGGCCGCGCGCTGGTTGAGCAACTCCAGGGGCGTGAGCGAACGCGCCGTGTGCCCGTCGTCGTGCCGAGGCTGGGGCCGGCGGTAGCGGACTTGCCGCGGATTGCCTGTGCGATGCGGTCGAGGGCAAACGGCGGGCGGGCTGAACCGAGGTTTGTCATCGGAACGAGCACTTCCGAATATCCGGTCGCGGGCGCCCTGGTCATTGACGACCTCGCGGTTACCCAGGACCCCAAGCAGGGGCGCAGCCCTTGGCGACTTCCGCACCGGTGGAGTGTGCGGACAGCTGGAAGATCGATCAGGGCGTTCGCGGCATCTCTTCCTACAACCCTCCAGAGGCGCCTGACTACCAGCTATTTTTATGTCCCGAGCCGCATCGCGACACCAAGGTCGGCGTGATGGCTCCAACCATCTTGACGTCGGGGCCCACCGCACTAGGCCCCACCGTAAGGGCATAAAAAAACCCCGCCTTTTCGGGGCGGGTCCGGGTCTCTGGTGGTCCCGTGTGGCACGGTAAGATCGATGTTTGGTGGAGCCGAGGGGGATCGAACCCCTGACCTATGCATTGCGAACGCATCGCTCTCCCAGCTGAGCTACGGCCCCAAGAATCGGATTTTGGGTCGCTGGGGATGAGTTCTGGCCCGGTGGTGGCCCTGAACTTCCGAGGGTGGGAATTGTAGCACCATAGGACCGGCTTCTGACAAGCGATCACAACTTGGCCCTCGGGCCGGAGCCGCCGGATCCATGGAAGACCGGGGGCTGGAAATTCGCATCAAATGGTTTAATCTTAGTTAGAGTCCCTCGCAACGTTCGGGTTCTGGAGGGGATCTGGACTCGACCACCAACCAAAATCGGCCAGTTCCGGGATGTCCTTCTGCGGCAAGCCGGTAGGTTAGGAAGTCGTTTTCCAGGGTAGGGCAGAAATTTGATTTCCACCAACTTACATAAAGCCATCCCTAAGTAGGATGGAGGAGTTAGCCATCATGTCTTCAATGCAGATCGCCGGTCGTCATCTGGCGGTGGACCGCAAGGGTTTTCTAGCTAGTTTCGATGCTTGGGATCGTGAAGTGGCGGAGGCCATGGCCGCCGAGCAGGATTTAATTCTGACCCCTCGCCATTGGGTGGTTATTGAGTATTTGCGGGATTACTATGAGGAATTTGGGCATCCACCCTCGCCTAAACTGGTCATCCGGGCCATTGGGGATGAAATTAGTCCCCATGTTCCTTGCACTCGGCGCACCCTGGAGGGGCTTTTCCCCGCGGGTGGTTGCAAACAGGCTTGCCGCATTGCCGGTCTGCCGGATTATTACTGCCATTCCTGCTGATTGCCCCTCTCCTGCTAGGGCCTGAACTCGCGGCGGCCTGGGTCTCGTATCCCGGCCGCCGGGAGGGTCCCCTAAAGGCCGCTACCGCCTAATGCTGGAGCACAAGTTCCAGTACCACCTTGCTGCCAAAGTAAGCCAGTATGAGGGTCACGAACCCGCTTAAGGTCCAGATGATGGCTGTCTTGCCCCGCCAGCCGTAGCGGAAGCGACCTATGAGCAGGCTGCCGAACATCAGCCAGGCGAGCGTCGAGAGGACGGTTTTGTGAACCAGGTGCTGGGCGAACATGTCTTCCAGGAAGAAAAATCCGCTCATGAGGGCCAGAGTCAGAAGGGCAAAGCCTGCGCCTATCATCTCAAAGAGCATGCTTTCCATGGTCTGCAGCGGAGGTAAGGCACGGGTGATGCCGCCGGTTTGACGCCCGCGCAGATGATGGTCCTGAATCGCCAGCAGGATAGCCTGAACGCTGGCCAGGGTTAGCAGGCTGTAGGCCAGCATGGAGATGAGCACGTGGATCTTGATGTTCCATCCCAAGGCCGGTCGCATGAAGTCCGGGCTCGGAAAGCTTGCTTCCAGTGCCAATGTCAAGGCCGCCACGGGTAGGAGCACCAGGCCCAGATTTTCCACGGGCTTGGTGAGGCTGGAGATGAGAAACAGGGCAATGATGGTCCAGGATGTTAGAACCAGGGCATTGAAAAAGCCAAGATTAAGACCCGGTTGGCTGAAAATGCCATCGTAGAGAAGCCAGGCATGAAGTAACAGCCCTGCAAAGACAAGCCATAAGGCGAGGATGCGGGGGGGCGGGTTGGGATGCCGGCGGCCGAGCAAGCGCCACCCGATCAGGCCCGTGGCGGCGAGATAAAGGACGATGGCGGTCAGGGCAAAGTAGAGATGATTCATGGAAGTGGATAATCGCATAAAGACGGCGCGTGGGAAACGATGCCGGCGGAGTGCCTGATCAGTCGCACCTTGATCTGATACGCGAGGTCAATCATCCGCCCGGGAAGTCCCTGCATTATACTGGACTGGTTCTACCGCCCACGGGCCTTGCAGGTCCATTACCACTCTTTTTTCCTGTTCGAGGAAGACCATGTTCGAAAATCTGCAGGAGCGCCTCGGACGCGCCCTCGACAATCTCCGTGGCCGGGGTCGCCTGACCGAGGACAACATCAAGGACTCCTTGCGCGAGGTCCGTATGGCCTTGCTGGAGGCCGATGTGGCCTTGCCGGTGGTGCGTGCCTTTGTTGACCGGGTCCGCGACAAAGCGATGGGCGAGGAGGTGGCGCGCAGCCTGACCCCGGGCCAAGTCCTGATTAAGATTGTCAACGACGAGTTAGTCGAACTCATGGGTTCGGCCAACGAGGTCCTGAATCTGGCGGCGCAGCCGCCGGCGGTCGTGCTGGTGGCGGGCCTTCAGGGTTCGGGCAAGACCACCAGTGTGGCCAAACTCGCCCGCTGGCTCCAGGAGAAACAGAAAAAGAAGGTCATGGTGGTCAGTTGCGACGTCTATCGGCCGGCGGCCATTGACCAGTTGCGGACGCTGGCGGCGGAGGTGGGCGCGGAATTCTTCCCCAGCCAGGGTGACCAGGATCCGGTGCACATCGCCCGGTTGGCCCTGGACTCGGCCCGCAAACACTTTAAGGATGTCCTCCTCGTCGATACCGCGGGACGGTTGCACGTCGATCAGGCCATGATGGAGGAGATCCAGCGGCTGCACGCGGCGGTCAAGCCCATCGAAACCCTCTTCGTCGTGGATGCCATGACTGGCCAGGATGCGGCCAATACTGCCAAGGCCTTCGATGCCGCCCTGCCGCTCACGGGCGTTATCCTCACCAAGACCGATGGCGACGCCCGTGGCGGCGCTGCCCTGTCCATCCGTTACATCACGGGTAAGCCCATCAAGTTCCTGGGTGTTGGCGAGAAGACGTCGGCGCTTGAGCCCTTTCATCCAGATCGCGTCGCCTCGCGCATCCTGGGCATGGGGGATGTCCTGTCGTTGGTCGAGGAGGTGCAGGGCAAGATCGACCACCAGAAGGCGGAGCTGCTGGTCAAAAAGATCCAGAAGGGCAAGGATTTTGATCTGGCGGATTTCCGCGACCAGTTGACGCAGATGGCGAGCATGGGAGGTATGGCCGGGCTCATGGACAAGCTGCCTGGCATGGGCCAGGTGCCGGAACATCTCAAACAGCAAGTGAACGACAAGGAGTTGAAGCGGCTTGTGGCCATGATCAATTCCATGACCCCTCACGAGCGGGCCTTTCCCGCTCTCATCAGGGGCGCGCGCAAGCGACGCATCGCCATGGGTTCGGGGACCCAGATCCAGGATATCAATCGCCTACTCAAGCAGTTCACTATCATGCAAAAGACCATGAAAAAGATGAAGGGCGGCGGCATGGCGCGGATGATGCGGTCCCTGTCGGGTCGGCTTCCGGGCATGGGGATGCCGGGGAGGATGCCCTTTTGATGGTCTTGCCAGGCCGATTAGAGCCCTTAGGCGATTTTGGCGCTTTTCATTTTTCCATTTTCAAGTAAAATGCCGTGTTTTCCTGTGCCCCGAATGGTGCCGGGAGACCGATTCTGGAACCCAATCAGGACTAACCATGGTCACGATTCGTTTGTCGCGGGGCGGCGCCAAGAAGCGCCCCTTTTATCAAGTCGTCGTCGCCGACGTCCGTTGTCGCCGAGATGGGCGCTATATTGAACGTATTGGCTTTTTCAATCCCATTGCCGTTGGCGGCGAGGTCAGGGTGCGTCTGGATCGCGAGCGCGCCGACTACTGGATTTCCCAGGGCGCCAAGCCCACCGAGCGCGTTGCGGAGTTGTTGAAGCAAGTATCCAAAGAGGCCGCGAGCTTGCCGGCGGCCACGGGCGTTCAGGCCGTCGTCGCTTCCTGATTCCGCTGACGGCGAGCAGGTCTCGGGCCTTTTTGCCCCAGGAATCAAAACGCCATGGCGGATGACCGTGCCCTAGTCGTGGGACGCATTTCCGGAATTTACGGGGTGCATGGGTTGGTCAAGATCTTCTCCGAGACGGACCCTAAGGAAGCCATTCTGGGCTATAACCCCTGGCTCTTGGGTGATAAGGCCGAGGTGCGAACCGCGGTCGAGGGTCGGCGGCATGGCAAGGGTCTGGTTGCGCGGATTGTCGGTTGTGAAGACCGGGAGCAAGCGGCGGTTCTGGTTGGACAGAACATCTCGGTCAGCCGGGATCAATTGCCTCCGCCGGGCGAGGACGAATTCTACTGGGCCGATCTGGAGGGTTTGGCCGTGGAGACCCTGGAAGGGGTGCCTCTGGGCAAGGTCCATCATCTCTTCGCGACCGCCGGCAACGATGTCCTGGCGGTGCGCGGGGATCGCGAGCGCCTGATACCCTTTATTTGGGGTGAAGTGGTCACGGAAGTGGACTTGGAGAGGAAGTTGATGCGGGTCGCTTGGGACCCGGATTTCTAGCCGCGGTCCGGCGGCGTGCGCTTTGATGTCATTAGCCTCTTCCCGGCCATGTTCCGGGCCTTGGAGGATGAGGGGGTCGTAGCGCGGGCGCTGGCACAGGGAATTGCCGAGCTTCATTTGTGGAATCCGCGCGATTACGCGCTGGATCCCCATCATACCGTCGATGACCGGCCCTATGGGGGCGGTCCTGGCATGGTGATGAAGGTGGCGCCCTTGAGATCAGCCCTGGAGGCCGCGCGGGCCGAGGCGCCGCAAAGTCGGGTGGCCTATCTCAGTCCCCAGGGCCGGCTCCTGGATCAAGGCGAGATGGCGGCCATTGCCCAGGCCAGCGGCTGGATACTGATCGCCGGCCGTTACGAAGGCATTGATGAGCGCCTCATCGATGACTGGGTGGACGAGGAGTGGTCCATCGGCGACTATGTGTTAAGTGGCGGCGAGTTACCGGCCATGGTGGTCATGGACGCTGTCATCCGCCTGTTGCCGGGGGCCCTGGGTCACGTGGACTCGGCTCGGGAAGATTCGTATGTGGATGGTCTGCTGGATCATCCCCACTACACCAGACCGTCGGAGATCGACGGCCGGTCAGTCCCGTCGGTGCTGCTGAGTGGCGACCATGGGGCTATCGAACGTTGGCGGCTCGGGCAGGCATTGGGCAGAACCTGGCTGCGCCGTCCCGATTTATTGCAGCGTCGTTCCCTGAGTAAAGTGGAACAGGCATTGCTGGATCAGTTTATCCTCGCGCATCAAGACGCCGGGTGAGAACAGGAGCGAAAGAGCATGAATATCATCGAGGAACTCGAAAAAGAACAAATGGGCCGCGTGGTCCCCGATTTCGCCCCCGGAGACACCGTGGTGGTGCAAGTCAAGGTTAAGGAGGGTGCTCGCGAGCGACTTCAGGCCTTCGAGGGTGTCGTCATCGCCAAGCGTAATCGCGGTTTGAACTCGGCCTTCACCGTGCGAAAAATCTCTCATGGCGAAGGCGTGGAGCGGGTATTCCAGACCTACAGCCCCGTGGTGGACTCCATCCAGGTGAAGCGTCGTGGTGATGTACGTCGCGCCAAGCTCTACTATTTGCGTGGACGTACTGGCAAGGCTGCCCGTATCAAAGAGAAGATTTAATCTCCAAGGCACCCTAACCGCGAGTGCGGGGAGGATGCTCGCGCCTTCTCCGGCTTTTGCTCTTTCAGGGATGGAATCCCTGGCGTTGCGTTGATATTTGGCAACCTGGCCAGGATCAGGTGGTCAGGGGTCGGAGCGGAGCTGGAGCTTGAGCAAGACCTTCTACTGGCATGACTACGAGACTTGGGGTGCGGATCAACGCCGGGATCGCCCCTGCCAGTTCGCCGGGCTGCGTACTGACGAGGATCTCAACCCGGTTGGCGAGCCGTTAATCCTCTTTTGCCGCCCCGCGGACGATCTGCTTCCCCATCCCGATGCGTGCCTGCTGACAGGCGTCAGCCCCCAGCGCGCTTGGCGCGAGGGGGTGCCCGAGGCGGATTTCGCCGCCGCTATCGAACGTGAACTGGCCAAGCCCGGTACCTGTGGGGTGGGCTACAACAGCATCCGCTTCGACGATGAAATTACCCGTAACCTCTTCTACCGTAATTTTATCGACCCCTATCCCCGCGAGTGGCAAAACGGCAACTCACGCTGGGACATCATCGATGTCCTGCGCCTGGCTCATGCCCTGCGGCCCGAGGGCATCCACTGGCCAGCCAGCGGGGAAGGCGTCACTTCCTTCCGACTAGAACATCTGACCTTTGCCAACGGTATTGAGCATGCTCAGGCCCACGACGCCTTGGCTGATGTGCGCGCCACCCTTCAGCTAGCGGCCCTGCTCAAGACTCATCAGCCGCGCCTCTTTGCCTATGCCTTGAGTTTGCGGGAGCGGGGCAAGTTGGAGGAGTTGGTGGCCAAGGGCGAGCCCTTTCTACATGTCTCCAGCCGCTACCCGGCCCGGCTTGGCTGTATTGCCCCGGTGTTGCCGATCTCCCGTCATCCCCGCTTCCGCAATGGCGTGATTTGCTACGACCTGCGATATGGACCCGAGCCCCTGCTGAGCCTGTCCGTAGAGGCCATGCGCGAACGCCTCTTTACGCCCCTTAAGGATCTACCGGAAGGGATGGAGCGTATCCCCCTCAAAACCATCCATGTCAATCATGCCCCGATGGTGGCGCCCCTGGCGACTCTAACCGCGCTGGCATCGGATCGATGGGGTATTGACCTGTCTCAGGTCGAGCGTCATGCCAAGCTGCTGGGCTCTGCCTCGGACTTCGCCTCAAAGGTGCGACAGGTGCATCTGATTGGAGAGTGGCCGGTTGAAACCGACCCTGATCTCATGATCTATGCGGGCGGCTTTTTTTCGGATGCGGATCGGCGCCAGATGGACCAGTTGCGCCAACTACCGCCCCAGGCCCTGGCGCATACCAAATTGCACTTCAGGGATCCCCGCCTAGAGACTATGCTCTTTCGCTATCGCGCCCGTAATTGGCCGGAAACCCTAAGCCAGGAGGAGCGGGAGGAATGGGACACCTGGCGCTTCCAGCGGTTAACCAACCCGAAAGCGGGTGCCAGTATCGTCTTAAAGGATTACCAAGAGCGACTCGCTGCTCTCCGA